>NZ_FNKZ01000002.1:600000-900000 GCF_900104255.1 Pseudoxanthomonas sp. CF385 | reverse complement strand
CGCCGGGGGTCAGGCTGTCGCGGTCGAGGCTCATTGCGGGCTCCGCAGGCGCAGCGGCATGACGCGCGCGCTGGTACCGGTCGTCTTCACCCGCAAGCGCGACCGCTCGCCGATGGCGAACGCGTGCGGCGCGGTGAATTCGCGGAAGCCCAGCGTCTTGCCCGTCATCGACGGACGCACGGCAGGCCGGCCCGTCGCGGGGGAGGATGACGACGGGGCGGCCGGCCTGCGGAAGAACCGGGCGACCACGCGCACGCTGGCGTCGAGCCAGCGCAGCGCGGCACGGAGAAGGGAACGGGGCATGCGACGCAGTGTGGCGGCGCGTGGCGTGCCGCCGATATCCGGATCCTGCTGTGCGCTTGCACGATCCTGCGCGTTCGCCACGAACGACCGGCAACGGCCGAGGCGCAGCGTCGTGGTCTCGTCGACGGCGGCGCCGTTCGTCGGACGGCGGAGGGCAACTGTCCCATTCATGGGATGAATACTCCCGCGACGGGGATAATCCCATTCGACGAAGCCAACCGGGCCAGGCGGCGACCGGCGCTGACCACACCCCCCCGCTGCGAGCGGGGCGCCATCACCGGCCCGGCAACTTCCTGTCGGATCAGGTGGTTGGAGCGACGGAAAGCTTGGTAGGACGGCGTCTCCTGCGTGGAGGCCGGGTGGTCGAGGGTCTGGAAGAGGCGGGCGAGCAACATGGCGAGGGAACCCGTGCTGTGACGATGGACGGCACGTTACGCCTCCAATGAGGACTTGATTAGTCCTGATTTAGGGGAATAATCATCCCGTCAGCGGGTCAATGTCCCGCGCCCCCCTGGAGCCAGACCGATGAGCCACGACCTCAACGACACCCTGATCTTCGTCAAAGTGGTGGAGCAGGGCAGCTTCGTCGCTGCCGCCCAGTCATTGCGCCTGCCGAAGACCACGGTGAGCCGCAAGGTGCAGGAACTGGAGACGCGCCTAGGCGCGCAACTGCTGCACCGGACCACGCGCAAGCTGGGCCTGACCGAAGCCGGCAACGTCTATTACGAGCATTGCCAGCGCATCGCGCGCGAACTCAACGAAGCCGCCAGCGCCGTCAGCCAGTTGCACGCCGGTCCGCGCGGCTGGTTGCGCTTCACCGCGCCGTATTCGATCGGCATCGACAAGATCGCGCCGCTGCTGGGCGAGTTCCATGCGCAGTATCCCGAGATCCGCGTGGAGATGATCCTGGCCAACGACACGCTCGATCTGATTTCCGGCGAGATCGATGTCGCGCTGCGGATCGGCAACCTGCCCGATTCCAACCTGGTCGCGCGTCGCCTGAGCACGCTGCGCACCCAGGTCTACGCCAGCCCGAGGTATCTGGCGCGCTACGGCGAGCCGCTGCACCCGGACGACCTGCAGCACCACCGCGTGCTGGCGATGCAGAAGCACCGCCGCGGCAACGGCTTTGCGCTGACGTTGCGCGATGCGAACGGCGAGCAGGACTATCCCATCAATCCGATCCTGGTCGCCAACGACCCCGCCGCGCTCAAGGGCGCGCTGCTGTGCGGCGAAGGCCTGATGGTCGGTGCCGACGTGATGGTGAAGCCGTACCTGGAGCAGGGCCACCTGCAGCGCGTGCTGGCGGGTTGGACGGGGCCGGAGTTCGAGTTCAACGCGGTGTTCCCGCGTGGCCACGTGCAGTCGCCGAAGGTGCGCGCATTCGTCGACTTCCTGGTCGAGCGGATGAAGTTCGACGTCGACTACATGATGGAGCACTGCCCGGTCTACCTGAAGCAGCAGGCCGAAGCCCGCGCGGCGGCCGAAGCGGTGCCCGAAGTCGAGGCCGAGGCCGCGGCGGTGGGACGCAAGGTGCTGGCCGACGTGCTGAGCTGACGGCGACCGTCCGGCTAACGATTCCCGAACGCTTGCCCGCGTGCGCCCCGCTACCATGGGGTCGCACCGCCGGAGCTCGGCTGTCGTGCCAGGGACGGACCTTCGCAACGCGTTCGCCACCAGAACCAGGAATCCGCACGATGAAGAAGCTGATTGCCACCCCGATGGTGCTGTGGCTGGCGGCCTGCGCGCCCTCCGCCCCGGAACCCGCCATTCCCGTCGCCGCCACCACGGCCGCTGCCTCGGCGGATGCGGCCGACGCAGCCGGGACACCCGCGCCGGCGACGCCCGTCGCGGCGGTGGTCGACGATCCCTCGGCCGTGAACCAGTCCATCGATGACGTGCTCGGCGACCACGTCCTCTACGAGACGGTGATCCGCCGGTTGCAGCAGGCGGTCGCGGCGCGCGATGCGGCCACCGTCGCGGCCCTGGTGGACTATCCGTTCACCACGGTGCGCGATGGCCAGCCGCTGAAGGTGGCCGATGCCGACGCCTTCGTGCGCGACTACGACCGCATCGTCACGCCGGCGATCGCCGATGCGATCACGAAACAGAAGTACTCGCAGCTGATGGTCAACTACAAGGGCGTGATGTTCGGCAACGGCGAGGCCTGGGTGAACGGCATCTGCCGCGACAACGCCTGCAAGGACGTCGACGTCCGCGTGGTGGCGCTGCAACCGGGCACCTGACACGCGAAAGAAAAAAGGCGGCCGAGGCCGCCTTTTTTCATGCTCCGCGGAGGTCAGGTCATTCGACCGTGACTTCCACCCGCCGCGCTTCGTCCGCGTTGCCGTCGCCGGTGGTCTGCGCCGGCTTGTCCAGCACGATGCGGTCGACGGCCACGCCGTTGACCACCAGCCACTGCTGGATTGCTTCGGCGCGCTGCTTGGCCAGCGCCTCATTCGCGGCGAGGTCGCCACTGGCATCGTGGAACCCCGACACCCGCGCGCGGGCGTTCGGGTCGGCATGCAGCGTGCCGAGCACACCGGCCAGGCGCGCGCTGGTATCCGCCGGCACGACCGCCGAGCTGGTGTCGAAATACAGCTTGGCCGCGTGGCCATCCACCACCTCGCTGGCGGCCATCGGCGCGGCATGTACACCGCCGCTGTCCTGGCCGCCGCTGACCAGCCACCCATTCACCGGCAGCACCGGCACCAGCAGCAGGGCGACGATGTTGATGATCTTGATGAGCGGATTGATCGCCGGACCGGCCGTGTCCTTGTAGGGATCGCCGACGGTGTCGCCGGTGACCGCGGCCTTGTGGGCTTCGCTGCCCTTGCCGCCGTGGTGGCCGTCCTCGATGTACTTCTTGGCGTTGTCCCACGCGCCGCCGCCGGTGGTCATCGAGATGGCGACGAACAGGCCGGTGACGATGGTGCCGATCAGCAGGCCGCCCAGCGCCTGCGGTCCCAGCAGCAGGCCGACGATGATCGGCACGATCACCGGCAGCAGCGAGGGCACGATCATTTCCTTGATCGCCGACTTCGTCAGCATGTCGACCGCCCTGCTGTAGTCCGGCTTGGCGGTGCCCGCCATGATCCCGGGGATCTCGCGGAACTGCCGACGCACTTCCTCCACCACGCTGCCCGCCGCGCGGCCGACGGCTTCCATCGCCATCGCGCCGAACAGATAGGGGATCAGGCCACCGATCAGCAGGCCGACGATCACCAGGTGGTTGGACAGGTCGAAGGTGAACACCGCACCGGGATTCTCCGTCTGCAGGTTGTGCGTGTAGTCGGCGAACAGCACCAGCGCCGCCAATGCCGCCGACCCGATCGCATAGCCCTTGGTCACCGCTTTGGTCGTGTTGCCCACCGCATCCAGCGGGTCGGTGATGTTGCGGATCTCCGGCGGCAGTTCCGCCATCTCGGCGATGCCGCCGGCGTTGTCGGTGATCGGGCCGTAGGCGTCCAGCGCCACGATCATGCCGGCCATCGACAGCATCGCGGTCGCGGCGATGGCGATGCCGTACAGGCCACCCAGTGCGTAGGCGCCGAGGATTGCGAGGCACACGGCCACCACCGGCCACGCGGTCGAACGCATCGACACGCCGAGACCCGCGATGATGTTGGTGCCGTGGCCCGTCGTCGATGCTGCAGCGACGTGCTTGACCGGCGCGTATTGCGTGCCGGTGTAGTACTCGGTGATCCACACGATGATGCCGGTGAGCGCGAGGCCGACCAGGGCGCAGAAATACAGGTTCATCGCCCCGTAGGACGAATCGGCCATCAGCTGGGTGGTGATCGGATAGAACGCGATCGCGGCCAGCACGGCCGACACGATGACGCCCTTGTACAGCGCGCCCATGATCGAGCCGCCCGCTTTCACCTTGACGAAGAACGCGCCGATGATCGAGGCGATGATCGACACGCCGCCGAGCACCAGCGGATACAGCACGGCGTGTTCGCCGGCCTGCGCCGCCATCAGGCTGCCCAGCAGCATCGTCGCGATGATGGTGACGGCATAGGTCTCGAACAGGTCCGCCGCCATGCCGGCGCAGTCGCCCACGTTGTCGCCGACGTTGTCGGCGATCACCGCGGGGTTGCGCGGGTCATCCTCGGGGATGCCGGCTTCCACCTTGCCCACCAGGTCCGCGCCGACGTCGGCGCCCTTGGTGAAGATGCCGCCGCCCAGGCGCGCGAAGATCGAGATCAGCGAGGAGCCGAACGCCAGGCCGACCAGTGCGTGCAGGGCTTCGGCTTCGCTGTAACCCAGGTGCAGGTGGAGCACGGCGAAGTAGCCGACCACGCCCAGCAGCCCCAGGCCGACCACGAGCATGCCGGTGATGGCGCCGCCCTTGAAGGCCACGTCCATCGCCTCGCTCATGCCCTTGCTCGCGGCTTCCGCGGTACGCACGTTGGCGCGGACCGAGACGTTCATGCCGATGTAGCCGGCGGCGCCCGACAGCACGGCCCCGACGAGGAAGCCGATGGCGCTGGGCCACGACAGGAAGAAACCGATCAGTGCGAACAGCACGATGCCGGCGATGCCGATGGTCGTGTACTGCCGGTTGAGATAAGCGCTGGCGCCTTCCTGCACGGCCGCCGCGATTTCCTGCATGCGGCTGTTGCCGGCGGGTTGTTTCAGGATCCAGCGCGCGGCTACCACGCCATAGATGATCGCCACGCCGGCGCAGATCAGCGCCAGCGTCAAACCGTGTTGTTCCAGCATGACCCCTCCCAAGGTTGATGGATGTCGTCCAGCGAAGCGCTTGAACTTGCAACCCAATCCCGGTGGAGCCTGTTGAACGATTGAGCGCACTCGACCGCTGCGATGCCTTGCAGCGCGAAACCCGTGTTCAGACAATTCCCTGGAGCCGGCCCGAGTATGACCGGATGGCGAGCGCACCGCCATACGTGACGGAGGGGTTCAGGCGGCCCGTGCCAGCCTTGCGGCCCACGTCCCGTTTCGTACCGGAGTCGCCATGCGTCCCAGCGTCGCAGCCCCACTGCTTGCCGCCTGCCTGCTCGCGTCCGCGGCCCGCGCCGCTGAGCCGGCGCCGGAGATCCAGCGCCCGCCCGCAAAGGCGCAGGCGACCGGCGTGGTGCACAGCCTGCGACAGATTCCGGAGGCGTGCGCGCGACTGGAAGGTGCCTTCACCGGCGATGCGGCGCAGCCCTACCGCTACTCCCCCGTGCGCACCAGCCCGCAGTGCCAGCCGCGTGCGCGCTTCGTCGATTTCGACAAGGCCAAGCCGTCCGTCGCCGCGGGCTGGAAACTCAACGACGTCATCCGCGTGCCCAATGCGGCGTGCCCGTCGCAACAGGCCGTGGTGCGGGTCTGGCGCAAGCCCGGCAGCGCCACGCCGCCCGCCGCGGATGGTCAAGGCCAGTCGCGCATCTACCTGCAGGACGCGAAGCAGCAGGCCGCCGGCGCCGCCCAGGCGCCTTCGCTGACCCTGTTCGCGGCGAAGCTGGAGATCGAGGGCAAGGCCTGCCGCTAGGGCGCCGCCTGCGTGCCCTGGTGGTAATGCAGCTGCCAGCCGAGCGCGGTGCGCCGCCACACCGACACGCGCAGGGCGGCGTGGCAGCGCATGCCGTCGGCGCCGACTTCATGCGAAGCGAAATGCAGCAACGCGACACCGTCTGCCATCCGCTCGACGCGATGGTCGTAGGCGATGACGTTCGGCGGTGAAGGGCGATCGGCGAGGAAATCGATGACTGTCTGTCGCGTATAGCGCTTGCCCGAGCGGCCGATCTCGTGGAAATCCGGATGCAGCAGGCGCTCCAGCCGTGCGCGCGTGCAGGTCACGCCCGGGTGGTGGAGTTCGGTTTCGAGGGCCGTCAGTTCGGCGAGCAGGTCGTCCATCGCGACATGCTAGCGCGATGGACGACGTCGATCAGGACGTGGCGCGCGCAGGCGAAGCCGTATCGTCCTTCTGCGCGAGGTATTGCCCGAAACGATAACCGGCGCCCGCGATGGCGAGGCCGATGGCAACGGCAAGCAGTCCGACGAGCACTTTGCGGAACATGGCGGAATCCCGGGGGCGAGGCGACGAGGCCACGCTAGCACCGGCGCTGCCGGCGGACCGGTGCCTGAAGTCACCCTGCCCGAAGTACCGCGCCCCGTTCGTCCAGCAGGGCGCGCAGCACCGAGCGGTGGCAGTGCGCCTCGTCTTCGCAATAGCAGCCCACCGAGAAATCGCTGCCGTGCGACAACGCGGCCAGCAGGTCCAGCGTGCGGGCGGTGTCGGGCGCGGCCATTTCGGCACGGTACTTCTTCACGAAGGCCGCCCACGCCTTGGGCGAGGCGGCGCCCTGCGCTTCCTTCACCAGCTCGGTGCTCGGCGCGAGGGCGGGATACCAGACGTCGTACCAGTCCTGCGAGGCGAACTCGGATTTCGGCACGCCGCGCGGCGGCCGGCGCACCGTGCCGATGCGCAGGCCTTCGTCTTCCGCGCGCGGGCTGCCGAGGCGAACGATGCGGATCGGCATCGCGCGCTCAGCCCTCCCAGGCGGGCAGCTTCTTCTTCACCGCGACGTTCTTCAGCGCGACATACTTCGGCAGGCCGTCGGTGCCGTAAGGCGGGTAGGCCTCGCCACGGATCAAGGGCTGCAGGTACGCGCGCGCCTTGTCGGTGATGCCGTAACCGTCCTTGCGGATGAAGTTCGGCGGAAACTTCTTCTCGTGGTTCGCCACCTTCGACAGCGGCGCGGCCTCGATCTTCCATCGGAACGGCGCGTCGGAGGTGCGCACGATCACCGGCATGACCGCGTTCTGTCCCTTCAGCGCGAACTGCACGGCGGCCTTGCCGACGGCCTGCGCCTGTTCCCAGTCGGTCTTCGAGGCGATGTGGCGCGCCGAGCGCTGGAGGTAGTCGGGCAGGGTCCAGTGCACCTTCAGGCCCAGCTGGTCCTTCACCCGGCCGGCCAGGTAGGACGCGACGCCGCCCAGCTGGGTGTGGCCGAACGAATCCTTGCCGCCGCCGGCATCGGCGACGAAGCGGCCGTCGGCATGCTGGATGCCTTCGCTGGCCACCACCACGCACCAGCCCACGCGGTCGACAACCTTCTTCACCTGCGCGAGGAACTGCGTCTCGTCGTAGGCGCGCTCGGGGAACAGGATGATGTGCGGCGCTTCATCCGGCGACTGCCCGGCCAGCCCGGCCGCGGCGGCCAGCCAGCCGGCATGCCGGCCCATGGCTTCGTAGACGAAGACCTTGGTCGAGGTTTCCGCCATCGCGGCGACGTCCAGCGCGGCCTCGCGCACGGAGACGGCCGTGTACTTGGCGGCGGAACCGAAGCCGGGGCAGGTGTCGGTGACGGCCAGGTCGTTGTCGACGGTCTTCGGCACGCCGATGCAGGTCAGCGGGTAGTCGAAGGCCTGCGCCAGCTGCGACACCTTCCATGCGGTGTCCGCGGAATCGTTGCCGCCGTTGTAGAGGAAGTAGCGCACATCGTGCGCCTTCAGCACCGCCAGCAGGCGCTCGTACTTGGCCCGGTCGGCCTCCAGCGACTTCAGTTTGACGCGGCAGCTGCCGAAGGCGCCGCCCGGCGTGTGGGCCAGGGCGCGGATGGCCGCGGCCGACTCCTTGCTGGTGTCGATCAGCTCCTCGCGCAGGGCGCCCAGGATGCCGTTGCGCGCCGCCAAGACCTTGATTTTCCGGGCCCGCGCTTCGGTGATGACCGCCGACGCAGAGGCGTTGATGACGGCGGTGACACCGCCGGACTGCGCATAAAGTAGGGTGCCAGACGCCATGTGGGGTTCGTTCCGGGGTGCGGGGATGCGGTAAGCTTCACACAGATGACGCGGTGCAGCGCGGCGCCCGGCGCCCGGCGCGGTCCACCGCCCGCAGGATTCCAGTTTCGGGAGTTACAGCATGCGATTGGTTCTACTGGGCCCACCCGGGTCGGGCAAGGGCACTCAGGCAGCGCGCCTGAAGGACTACCTGCAGGTACCGCACATCTCCACCGGCGACCTGCTGCGCGCCGAAGTCGCCGCCGGCAGCCCGCTGGGCCTGCAGGCCAAGGAAGTCATGGCGCGCGGCGAGCTGGTCAGCGACGACATCCTGCTCGGCATGCTGGAAGACCGTTTCTCCCGTGACGACACCCGTGCCGGCTTCATCCTGGACGGCTATCCGCGCAACCTCGTGCAGGCCGCTGCGCTGGGCCAGCTGCTGGCCAAGCTGGGGCAGAAGTTCGATTTCGCCGTGCAGCTGGAAGTGCCCACCGAACTGCTGGTCGAGCGCATCGCCGGCCGCGCCAAGGCCGAAGGCCGCGCGGACGACAATCCGGAGTCGGTGCGCAAGCGCCTGCAGGTCTACACCGACCAGACCGCGCCCGTCATCGATTTCTACCGCCAGCAGGGCGAACTGACCGTCGTCGACGGCGTCGGCTCGCTGGACGAGGTGTTCACCCGCATCACCGAGGCCTTGGCGCCGGCGAAGGAAGTGGGCTGACGTCCCTTCCGCACCCCGCGTGACCTCCTGGAGCCCCGCCCGTGCGGGGCTTCTGCTTTCCGGGCTGTGATGATCGACCGCACGAGGCCCAAGGCGGGCTGTTATGGTCGCGCTCCCGAGGTCCGGAGTCGTCGATGAAGCGCCTTGCCTGCCTGCTGCTCGCCTGCCTGGCCGCCTCGTCCGCGGCGCAGGCCAAGGATTTCCTCCGCACGCAGGGCACGCAGATCGTCGATGAAGCCGGCAGGCCGGTGATCCTGCGCGGGATGGGATTGGGCGGCTGGATGCTGCAGGAAGGCTACATGCTGGACATCGACGGCGTGGGCACGCAGCGCAGCATCCATGCGCGCATCGCCGAGTTGATCGGCCCGCAGAAAGCCGATGCGTTCTACCAGGCCTGGCGCGACAACCACACGACCAAGGCGGACATCGATGCGATGGGCCGATGGGGCTTCAACTCCGTGCGCCTGCCGATGCACTACGCGCTGTACACCGCGCCGGTTGAAGAAGAGCGCGTGCCGGGCCGGCAGACGTGGCGCGAAGAGGGCTTCCGCCGCACCGACGCGCTGCTGGCCTGGGCGAAGGCTAACGACCTGTACCTCATCCTCGACCTGCACGCCGCACCGGGCGGGCAGGGCAACGACAACAACATCGCCGACCGTGATCCTGCCACGCCATCGCTGTGGGACGACCCGCGCCACCAGGACAAGATGGTGGCGCTGTGGAAGAAACTGGCGCAGCGCTACAAGGACGAGCCGTACATCGCCGCGTACGACATCATCAACGAACCGAACTGGGGCTTCGCCGACAAGGCCGACAGCAACGGCTGCAAGGAAGAGGGCAACGCGCCGCTGAAGGAGCTGCTGGTCCGCACCACGCGTGCGATCCGCGAGGTCGACAGGCGCCATATCATCGTCATCGAGGGCAACTGCTGGGGCAACAACTACCGCGGCGTGCTCGACGACGGGCCTTGGGATGACAACCTGGTGATCAGCTTCCACAAGTACTGGAACGTCACCACGCGCGACAGCATCGCCGACATGCTGGCATTGCGGGACAAGCACCGGATGCCGCTGTGGCTGGGCGAAACCGGTGAGAACTCCAACGACTGGTTCGCCCGTACCGTGGCGCTGGTGGAAGGCGAGGGGATCGGCTGGGCGTGGTGGCCGCTGAAGAAGATCCGCTACAACAATCCGCTGCAGATCATCCCCAACGAGGGCTATCGGCAGGTCTTGGCGTACTGGAAGGGCGTGGGCCCGAAGCCGTCGGCGGAAGACGCCGAAGCCGCGCTGATGCGCTTCGCCACCGAGGACGTGCGCTACGCGAACAACGTGCAGCATCCCGACGTGATCGATGCGCTGTTCCGCGCGCCGCACTCGGACCAGACGGTACCGTTCAAGGCGCACGTGATCGGCGCGGCGGGCGGCACGATCGCCGCGGTCGACTTCGACATGGGCCGCGACGGCGTGGCCTACCACGACCTCACGCCGGCCAACCACCACATCTCCGACGGCGGCGAGCGCGTGGTATGGAATCCCGCCATGACGTATCGCAACGACGGCGTCGACCTGGGCAAGGACCCGGACGGAACGTTGCATGTCGCCGGGCTGCAGTCGGGCGAATGGCTGAAGTACACCTTCGAGGCGCCGGCGGGCGGGACGTACCGGCTTGCCCTGGACGGGCGCGGCGACGGCCAGGTGTCGCTGGTACTCAATGGCATGCCGGTGAAGGCCGTTGGCCGTACCAGCGGCTTCCGCGCGCTGGCGCTGGCTCCGGGCCGCAATACGCTGGTGGTGAAGGCCGAGTCGGGCACCTTCGACCTGGAGACGCTGCGCTTTTTCCGCTGAACCGCCGTCACGCCATGGCCCGCGGCCGGATGCCGAAGCGCGCGCGCTCGGCTAAAGTCTGCGCAGTCATTCCGGAAGCGCAGTCTTGAAGATCCACATCCTCGGCATCGCCGGCACTTTCATGGGCGGCGTGGCCGCCCTGGCCCGCGAACTCGGCCACACCGTCGAAGGCAGCGACCAGGCCATCTACCCGCCCATGTCCACTCAGCTGGAGACGCTGGGCATCACGCTGGCGCAGGGCTACCTGCCGCAGAACA
The DNA here is from genome assembly GCF_900104255.1 of Pseudoxanthomonas sp. CF385. Classification (NCBI taxonomy): domain Bacteria; kingdom Pseudomonadati; phylum Pseudomonadota; class Gammaproteobacteria; order Lysobacterales; family Lysobacteraceae; genus Pseudoxanthomonas; species Pseudoxanthomonas sp. CF385. The sequence goes on along the minus strand of NZ_FNKZ01000002.1, from coordinate 889,141 downwards.
TCGCGCCCGACTGCGACGAGATCGTCATCGGCAACGCGCTCTCGCGCGGCAATGCGGCGGTGGAAGCCGTGCTCGACCAGGGTCGCCGCTACATCTCCGGTGCGCAGTGGCTGTCCGAGCGTGTGCTGCCCGGCCGCGACACGCTGGCCGTCGCCGGCACCCACGGCAAGACCACCACCACCACCATCCTGACCTACCTGCTGGAAGCGGCGGGCCGCTCGCCGGGCTTCCTGATCGGCGGCGTGGCCGAGGACTTCGGTGTATCCGCGCGCATCGGCGGCGGTCGCGAGTTCGTGGTCGAAGCGGACGAGTACGACACCGCCTTCTTCGACAAGCGCAGCAAGTTCGTCCACTACCGCCCGCTGGTCGCCATCCTCAACAACCTGGAGTACGACCACGCCGACATCTTCCCGGACGTGGCCGCGATCCAGCGACAGTTCCACCACCTGGTCCGCACGGTGCCGCGCCGCGGCCGCCTGATCGTCAACGGCGAGGATGCACGCCTGGCGGAGGTGCTGGCCATGGGCTGCTGGACGCCGGTGGAGCGCTTCGGGCTCTACGACGGCGTGTCCGACGCATCGCTGGAGTGGAGCGCGCGCCTGATCCGCGAGGACGGCAGCGCCTTCGCGGTGCGCCACAACGGCAGCGAGATCGGCGAGGTGCACTGGCCCATGCTGGGCCGGCACAACGTGCTCAACGGGCTGGCGGCGCTGGCCGCATGCCATGCGGTCGGCGTGGACGTGGCCAACGTGCTGCCGTCGCTGGCCGCCTTCCGCAGCGTGAAGCGGCGGCTGGAAGTGATCGGCCAGCACGACAACGTCACCGTCTACGACGATTTCGCCCACCATCCCACCGCCATCCACACCACGCTGGAGGGCTTGCGCGCACGCGTCGGCGAGGCGCGCATCGTGGTGGCGATGGAACCGCGCAGCAATTCGATGCGCTCGGGCGCGCATGCCGAGGCACTGGCGCCGTCGCTCGACATCGCCGATGCGGTCGTGTTCCTGCATCGACCGGAACTGGCATGGGACGCCGCCAAGGTGGTGGCCGCCATCCGGGGCGACGCGCGCACCGTGCCGGATGCCGACGCGCTGATCGCCGCGCTACGGCAGGTCGTGCATCCAGGCGACCACGTGGTGTTCATGTCCAACGGCGGTTTCGATGGCGCGCCGCGACGCTTCCTGGCGTCGCTGCAGGGGTGAGCGGGCGGCATGGCGACCGAATCCCTCCCGTTGTTTCCGCTGCAGAGCGTGCTGCTCCCCGGCGCCGCGATGGATCTGCGCGTCTTCGAGCGTCGCTATCTCGATCTGGTGCGTGACTGCGGGCGGGCCAGCAGCGGTTTCGGCGTCTGCCTGATCCTGGAAGGCCACGAGGTGGGTGCGCCCGCCACGCCGGCGGCCTATGGCACCGAAGCGCTGATCGAGGACTTCGACATGGGCGCGGACGGCCTGCTGTCGCTGCGCGTGCGCGGCCACCGTCGCTTCCACGTGCAGCGCACGCGCGTGCGCGACAACGGCCTGGTGCTGGCCGACGTGGAATGGCTCGCCGCCGACCATGACGAGGCCCTGCGCCCCGAGCACGCGCTGCTGGGCACGCTGTTGCAGACGATGATGGAAAAGACCGGCACCGACATGAGCAAGCTGCCGGCGCGTATCTTCGAACACGCGGCCTGGGTCGGCTGGCGGCTGGCGCAGATATTGCCGATCACGCCGGAGCAGCGCGTCACCGTGCTGCAGGAAGACGATCCGCACGCGCGCCTGCAGCACCTCTTGAACTGGATCGACTGATCGCGCGATCCCGCGCTCAGCGCACGGCGTCTACGTCCGTGGTGCAGATCCGCAGGACCGGCAGGCCGGATTCCGGATGCGGCGCGATGGCGTGGTCCAGGCCGGTGGTGACCTGGCTGACCGCATCCAGGGCCGTACGCGCTTCGCGCAGGGGCCGCCACAGCCGCACCAGGTTGAACGCGCGCTGCTGCTGCAGCACCTGCGCGCTGCCGATCCACAACGGCACGTTGCCCGGTTGAAGTCGCGTATCCGCCGGCCACAGGCGCAGCACGAAGACTTCGCCCGGCTGGTCGCCAGCGCGCACCATCAGCAGGCTTTCCGCGCGCGTGTCGAGCGTGGCGGGCAGCACGGGTTGTTCGTGGTCGGGCAGGTCGCTGTCGAGCAGGTTCAGGGCTTCCTCCCACCCGGCCTGCGACTGCGCACGCCAGCCTTGGGCGGTGAGCGCGGCCTTCAGCGGCGCCAGCGGTCCGGCGACCTGCACATCCAGCGGCCAGCGTTGTTCGTCGTCGAACTCGTTGCGCCGCGCGGGCAGCGTCTGCCAGTCGCGTTGCCACCAGTCCTGCAACGCCAGCGTGCGCTCGATCACCGGCGACTGGAACTGCGCCAGCATGTGCTCCACGTTGCGCGGCGCGTGCCACAGGCCCGCCAGCACGAACGCCCCGTAGAACAGCCATGCGATCGGCTTGATCCAGAACGAACGCACCATGCGGCGCCGATAGGCGATGCCCAGCACCAGCAACCACACCAGCCCGAACAGCATGCCGCCGATCACGTCGCTGAGCCAATGCGCGCCCAGGTAGATACGGGCGAAGCCGATCAGCGCCACCACGATGCCGGAGACCAGATAAGGCCATACCCGCGTGCGTCCCGGCAACTCGCGTGCGATCAGCACCGCGAAGAAGCCGAACGTGATCGTCGACATCGTGACCGCGATCGAGGGAAAGCCGAACCCGCTGCTGACCGACGGCGGCTTGGGAATGTCCACCGACGCACCGAGCCAGGCCGTCAATGCCAGGCCGAACGCCAGCGCCGCCACCCAGTGGCCCGCTGCCATCCAGCGCTTGCGCCACGCCAGGTAGGCCAGCACCAGCAGGGAGGCCGGCGCCAGCACCTGTTCATCGCCGAACGACGCGATCGCCGCCAGCGGGTAGTCGGCGAGCGGGTTGCGCAGCGCGCGCATCAGATCGTAGACCATCACGTCGATGGCCAGCGGCTCCCCGTGGCCGATGACGATCACCAGGAACGCAAACCACACCCAGACGATGGCCAGCAGCAGGATGGCCAGCAGCGCCAGCGGCACGGACTCACGCCGCCCGGGATCGAAGACCGCGGCCGTGTAGCGGCCGAGCACGGGATGGGCATGCGACCACGCCAGCGCGCGCGCGAGCAGTGCATCGGCGTGCGCCGCGAACCAGCGGTACGTGTACAGCACCAGCGCCCAGGCGACCGCCAGCACGACGACCAGCAGGCCCAGCACCAGCGCCAGCCGGCCTGCGACGGCCGCAACGGCATCGTAGGCGTGGCCGAGCACCCAGCCCGGCAGCAGGAAGGATACCGCCCACGCGAGACACGCCGCAGCGCTCGCGATGCCGTACCGGCGCAGCGGCATCCGCGAAATGCCGGCCACGGCCGGTACGAAGGGGCGGATCGGGCCGACGAAGCGCGCCACGAAGATGCTCTTCCACGCATTGCGCCGGAACAGCACCTCGCCCCGGTCCAGCAACTGCGGGTAGCGGCGGAACGGCCATACCGAACGCAACTGCTGGCCCCAGCGGTGGCCCACCCAGTAACTGGTCGCATCGCCGATCAGGGCGCCCAGCATGGCGCACGCGACGGCGTAGGGCCCCGAGATCTCGCCCAGCCCGATCAGCACGCCCACCGCGAACAGCAAGGGCAGCGCAGGCACGATGGCGCCCAGGATGATCACCGCGTCGCAGAAGGCGATCGCGAAGATCACCAGACCCGCGGCCACGGGATGCGCGCTGATCCAGGCCAGCAGGGAGTCTAACCAGGTGGAATCCATCGGCGGATTATAGGCGGCGGTCGCTGACCGGCGCCCCCTCCTCCCGGACGGTAGAATGACGAGGTGGACTTGCGCTCGCCTTCCGAAATCGCTGCACTCAAGGCCGACAGCTTCGGCCGCATCTCGCTGATGCAGGGCCCGGACGGCCCGTTCGTGCGGCGTGACCTCGCGCACGTTCCGCTGTGGCTGCGGCTGCCGGCGTGGTGGCTGGCGCGCCGGGAAGCCCTGGCGCTGCGCAAGGTCGCCGGCATGGCCGACGTCCCTCAACTGCTGGCCTGGACCGGGCGCCGCCTCGACCGCAGCTACATGGAAGGCGCCGCGATGTACCAGCGGCCGCCCCGCGGCGACATCGCCTATTTCCGTGCGGCGCACCGGCTGCTCAAGCACCTGCATCGCCGCGGCATCGCCCACAACGACCTGGCCAAGGAAGCCAACTGGCTGGTCCTGGCCGACGGGCGCCCGGCGATCATCGACTTCCAGCTCGCCACCCGTGGCGATCCGCGCTCGCGCTGGATGCGCCTGCTGGCGCGGCAGGACCTGCGCCACCTGCTCAAGCACAAGCGCATGTACTGCGCCGCGTCGATCACGCCTACCGAGAGACGCGTGCTGAAGCGCACTTCATGGCTGCGCGATCTCTGGTTCCGCACCGGCAAGCCGGTGTATCGCTTCATCACCCGCAAGGTGTTGAAGTGGGAAGACAACGAAGGGCAGGGGCCGAAGCCGTGAGCGCATCCGCATCCATCCGATCTTTCTCCCGGAGTACGCCATGACCTCGCTGGCCGGCAAGACCCTTTTCATCACCGGCGCCTCGCGCGGCATCGGCCTGGCCATCGCCCTGCGCGCCGCGCGCGACGGCGCCAACGTGGCCATCGCCGCCAAGTCGTCGGTGCCGAATCCCAAGCTGCCCGGCACCATCCATACCGCCGCGCAGGCGGTGACCGAGGCGGGTGGCCAGGGGCTGGCGCTGAAGTGCGACATCCGCGAGGAGGACGAGGTCAAGGCCGCGATGGCCGCCACCGCCGATGCCTTCGGCGGCATCGACATCCTGGTCAACAACGCCAGCGCCATCTGGCTGGCCGGCGCGCTGGACACGCCGATGAAGCGCTTCGACCTGATGCAGCAGGTCAACGCGCGCGGCAGCTTCCTCTGCGCGCAGGCCTGCCTGCCGTACCTGAAGCAGGCCGCCAATCCGCACATCCTGACCTTGGCGCCGCCGCCGTCGCTCGACCCGAAGTGGTGGGCGCCGCACACCGGCTACACGCTGGCGAAGATGGGCATGAGCTTCGTGACCCTGGGCCTGGCCGGCGAGTTCGGCCCCCAGGGCATCGCCGTCAATGCCCTGTGGCCGCGCACCATCATCGCCACCGATGCGCTGAACATGATCCCGGGCGTGGAAATCCCGCGCTGCCGCACGCCGCAGATCGTCGCCGATGCCGCACACGCGGTGCTGGTGCGCGAGGGGCGCGGTTTCCATGGGCAGTTCCTCATCGACGAGGATGTATTGCGGGAGGCCGGCGTCGCCGACTTCTCAAACTACGCCGTCGATGCCTCGCAGCCGTTGTTGCCCGATCTGTTCGTCGACCCGTGACCCTCCCGCGACACGTCCTCTTGTTCCTTCACCGGAGCCACGACCATGCCGTCCGCTGAACTTCCGGCACGCCAGGCACTGGCCTTCATCCGCGTGGCATTGGCTGCGCTGCTCTTCATCCACGGCGTGGCACGCGTACTGGCCGATGGCGTCGCGCCCTTCGGTACCTTCCTCGAATCGCAGGGCTTTCCGTTCGGGCTCGCGATCGCCTGGTTCGTCACCGTATTCGAACTCGTCGCCGCGCCCGTATTCGCATCGGGACGCTGGGTCAGCCCGATCGCGCTGATATTCGCAGCGATCTACGCCTGCGGCATCTGGCTGGTGCACGCGCCGGCAGGCTGGTTCGTCGTGGGCCTCGGGCGCAACGGCGCCGAGTACAGCGTGCTGATACTCGTCTGCCTGCTCGCCAACGCGTGGGCGCACCGGCGACGCGTTTCCCTTCCGAAATGAGGTTGTCATGAAGTACCTGCATGCGATGATCCGCGTCCACGACCTGGATGCCACCGCCCGCTTCCTCACCGAAGGCCTTGGCCTGGCCGAGACACGGCGGATGGAGAACACGCAGGGCCGGTTCACCCTCGTGTACTTCGGCGCACCGGCGAATCCGGAAGTGGAAGTGGAGCTGACCTACAACTGGCCGCCGGAAGATGGCGGCCCGGCCGAGGATTACGGCAGCGCGCGCAACTTCGGCCATCTGGCCTTCGAAGTGGACGACATCTACGCGCTCTGCACGCACCTGCAGTCGCGGGGCATCACCATCAACCGCCCGCCGCGGGATGGCCGCATGGCCTTCGTCCGCACCCCGGACCTGATCTCCATCGAGCTGCTGCAGAAAGGTGCCGCATTGCCGCCGCAGGAGCCTTGGCTTTCGATGGCGAATACGGGAAGCTGGTAATGCATCCGAACAAGGAATTCTGCCGATGAACCTCGCCCTGATCGTGATCGACGTGCAACGTGGCCTGTTCGAACCCGCGCCGGCCGATGCCGATGCGGTCATCGAGCGCATCAATGCACTGTCGGCGAAAGCGCGGCAGGCGGGTGCCCCGGTGATCTTCGTGCAGCACGAGCGCGCCGGCGACCTCGCGCCGGAGTCAGAGGCGTGGGCATTGCATCCCGCGCTGATGCTGGAGCCGGGCGACCACCGCATCCGCAAGGCCACGCCGGATTCGTTCCTGCGCACCGGGCTGGACGAAGTGCTGTCGTTCTGCGGCGTCGAAGGCGTGGTGCTGTGCGGCTACGCCACCGAGTTCTGCGTGGACACCACCACCCGCAGCGCCGCCGCGCACGGCTACCACGTGCTGCTGGCCGCGGACGCCCACACTACCCACGACAAGCCGCACGCCGACGCCGCCCGCATCCGCGAGCACCACAACGCCACGCTGCCGGCGATCCGCAGCTTCGGCGTCGGCATCCGCGCGCTGCCGGCCGGCGAGATCGCCTTCGCCGCCTGAGGCCCGATGCTGCGGCGCCCGCTGGCGTGGGCTGCGTGATCGGCGACAATACGCCGCCATTTCCGCTGCGAGCCGCCGCCATGAGCGCCACGACCTCCGCCGACCTGCTGGCCAACGGCCAACGCTACTACCTGCCGGTGTACCGTCCGCGCGAGGTGATCCTGGAGCGCGGCCAGGGCGCGCGCGTTTGGGACAGCGAGGGCCGCGAATACCTGGACCTGTCCGCCGGCATCGCCGTCTGCGGCTTGGGCCACAACGACCCGGACCTGGTCGCGGCGCTGACCGAGCAGGCCGGCAAGCTGTGGCACACCAGCAACGTCTTCTACAGCGAGCCGCCGCTGCGCCTGGCGGAGGAACTGGTCACGGCGTCGCGCTTCGCCGAACGCGTGTTCCTGTGCAATTCCGGCGCGGAAGCCAACGAGGCGGCGATCAAGCTGGTGCGCAAGTGGGCGGCCTCGCAGGGTCGGCCATCGGATCAGCGCGTCATCGTGACGTTCCGCGGCAGTTTCCACGGGCGCACGCTGGCCGCCGTCACCGCCACCGCGCAGCCGAAGTACCAGGAAGGCTATGAGCCGCTGCCTGGCGGTTTCCGTTACGTCGACTTCAACGACCTGACCCAGCTCGAGATCGCCATGTCCTGCGGCGACGTGGCCGCGGTGATGCTGGAGCCGGTGCAGGGCGAGGGCGGTGTGATGCCGGCCGCGCCCGGGTTCCTCAACGCGGTGCGCGCGCTGTGCGACCACTACGGCGCGCTGCTGGTGCTGGACGAGATCCAGGCCGGCATGGGCCGCACGGGAACGTTGTTCGCGCATTGGCAGGACGGCGTGGTGCCCGACATCGTCACCCTGGCCAAGGCGCTGGGCGGTGGTTTCCCGATCGGCGCGATGCTGGCCGGGCCGAAGGTCGCGCAGGTGATGCAGTTCGGCGCGCATGGCACCACCTTCGGCGGCAACCCGCTGGCGGCCGCGGTCGCGCGTGTGGCCTTGCGCAAGCTCGCGTCGACGCAGATCGCCAACAACGTGGCGCGCCAGTCCGCCGCCCTGCGCAAGGGCCTGGACACGATCAATGCGGAGCTCGGGCTGTTCGCCCAGGTGCGCGGCCGTGGTCTGATGCTGGGCGCCGTGCTCAACGCGAAGTACGCCGGCCGCGCAGGCGAAGTGCTGGATCTGGCCGCGGCGCAGGGCCTGCTGATGCTGCAGGCCGGCCCGGATGTGCTGCGCTTCGTGCCGGCCCTGAACATCACCGATGAGGAAGTCGCGGAAGGCCTGAAGCGCCTGCACGCGGCGCTCAGGGCGTTCGCGGCGCCGCGCTGACGCGCGCCACGGGATCTGCCCGCAGCCGTAGGCGGGCTGTCGTGCCGTCGGCTTCGCGATCGAAGCGCAGGTCGATGGCGTGCCGTTCGCAGAGGCGCCGCACGATCGACAGGCCCAGGCCGAAACCGGTGCTGTCCTCGCCCTTCGCGAAAGGCGCGAAATCGCTATCGCGGATGGGCTGACCGGGGTTACGGATGCAGAGCGCATCCGCCTCCCGCGTGATCGCAATGCGGCCTTCGTGGGTGTGCGCGAACGCGTTGCCGATCAGGTTGGCCAGCAGGACCTGCATCACGGGTGCAGGCAGAACGGTGGTGACGTCGGCGGGAACATCGACGGCGACCTGCACCTGTTTTCCTTCCAACAGCGGCGATTGTTCGATCACCACACGCTCCAGCAACGGCAGCACGCGGGATTCCTTGATCGTGGCCGAAGCGGGCGTCTGCTCGCGCGCCAGCGCCAGCAGCAGGGCGACGGTCTGCTCGAGGTGCGTCGCGGACAGCCTGACATGCTCCACGCTGGCGCGCGCATCGGCACTCAGGGAGCCATCCGTCGACAGGCGTTCGCTGGCGGCACGGATGACGGCGAGCGGCGTGCGCAGCTCGTGGCTGGCGTCGCGGGTGAATTCGCGCTCGCGCTCGACGAAGTCCCGCATGCGGGCGATCAGGTCGTCGAGCCTGCGAGCGACCACGCCCACTTCATCGTCCGGGAAGCTGGCGGCGAACCCGGGTGGCAGCCGATCCGGCGTCGCATCGCCTACCGCATCCGCCAGCCGCGACAGGGGTGCGGTCGTGCGCCGTGCCAGCCAGCTGCCCAGCAGCAGGGCCAGCGCCACCATCGCGAACCCGGACCAGGCGAGCAACTGGAGCAGCTGCGCACGCATCGGCCGGACCACGAGCAGCGAGCTGACTTCGGCGACAAGCCAGGCAGGCGGTTCGTTCGTGCGAGGAGACTGCAGAGCGCGCAGGTGATAGTGGCGGCCCTCACCGCCGGCGAACTCGCGGCGCCGCGGCTCCTGGCGCAGGGCCTCGGCGATGCCGTCAGGCAGCGCGGCCGTGGAGGGCACGACGGACATGAAGCCATCGCGAGGCGTGGTCCAGCTTCCGTGGTCGCGGTGATGCTGCTGCTGCGCGACGGCCTCGCGATCCAGCATGGTCTCGAAGAGCTGGTCCTCGACGGTGTAGACGAACAGCACCACATACAACGCGAACAGCGCGGCGACCAACAAGGTGAAGCCCGCGAAGGCCAGCATCAGACGGTTGCGCAGCCGTCGACGGGGCGGGACGGCGCGGCTCATGCGTCGGCCTCCAGGCGGAAGCCGACGCCATGCACGGTCTTCAGCATGGGCGTGGCGAAGGGCTTGTCGAGCAGCTGGCGCAGCAGATACAGGTGCGTGCGCAACGGATCGGATTCGGGCGGCGCGTCGCCCCACAGACGCTGGATCAGTTCGCTGCGCGTCAGCGTGCGCGGCCATGCCTCGGCCAGGGCGAGCAGGATCTGGTACGGCGTGTGGTGCAGGTCGAGCGGCTGATCCCCGCGCGTCGCCTGGCCGATGCGGCGGTCGATGCTCAACGTGCCGATGCGCACCAGGTGCGCTGCGCCACCGCGGTGCCGCAGCGTGAGCGCCTGGCAGCGTGCGACCAGTTCCGCGCCGGCGAAGGGCTTGACCAGGTAGTCGTCCGCACCCGCCCGGAACCCCTGCAGCTTGTCCTCGAGTGCGTCGCGCGCGGTCAGCATCAGCACCGGCACGTGGCGGTCGGCCTGTGCGCGCAGGCGCTCGCACAGGCGCAGGCCGTCCAGGCCTGGCAGACCGACATCGAGTACGAGGACATCCGGCGGCGCATCGAGCGCCATCTGCAGTCCACTCAGGCCGTCGGCGGCGAACTCGACCGCCAATCCGGCATCGGCGAACAGGTGCTGCAGCTGCACCCGCAACAGTGCGTTGTCTTCGATCACCAGGATGCGGGGCACGGGTGCCGCCATCGTTCAGCCGTCGATGCGTTGCAGGAGGGCCTTAGCTTCCGCCATGTCGGGCTTACCTGCCAGCACCTGCTGCACCAGCGCGCGCGCCTGCGCGTGTTCGCGCAACCGCAGGTGCGCTTCGGCGGCACCGAGTTTCAGTTGCGGTTGCGCCATGTAGGGCATCGCCAACTGCATCAGCGCCAGGGCATGGCGCACGTCTTCGTCGCGCTCCGCGGCCTGCGCCTGGTAATAGCCCAGCAATCCCAGCAGATCCACGTGGTAGCGATCCTTGTCGCGAGCGAGGGCCTCGGCGACGCCGCGCACGTCGCCCGCGCGGGCCTGCGCGGCCAGGGCCATCGTCAATTCGTCGCGCCAGGGCGTGCGCGTGGCCGGTTCGCGGCCGAGTGCACGCACGATGGCCTCGGCGACGCCGGGGGTGGAGTACGGGTTCTGGCCGGTGACGAGCCGCCCGTCCACGACGACCTTCGGCATCATCAGCGGCGCTTCCTGCCACTGCGCCCCGCGCGCGCGCAGCGCATCCTCGAGTTGCCAGGGGAATTCCTTCGCCCAGCGCTTGCCGAACACGGTCTCCTCCTCGAGGGTGAAGCCGGTCATGGCTTTCCCGGCGACCAGCGAGCGGCCGTCGGCGAGCGTGACGTCGACCAACGCCGCCGGGCCGTGGCAAACCGCGCCGATCACCGCGCCGCGCGTATGCGCGTCGGCCAGCAGCGAGGCCAGCGCGGTATCGCGCGGCAGATCGAACATCGCGCCCTTGCCGCCCACGACGTAGATCGCGGCGTAGTCCGCGCTCTTCACCTCGCGCGTCGAGCGCGTCGACGCGAGTGTGCGCATGGCGTCCGCATCGGCCAGCAAGGCGGCGTTGAAGGGTTCCTGCGCGTTGTAGGTGTCGGGCTCCACGGCACCGCCCTGGGGACTGGCGACGTCCACCTCCAGGCCGTTGGCCTTGAAGATCAGCCACGCCTGCGAGAGTTCGTCGAACTCGTAGCCCGGCCGGGTCTTGCCCTGGCCGCGGCCTTCGCCGCTGACGACGATCAGGACCTTGTCCGGCGCAGCAGCGTGCGCGGCCGGGACGGCGGCAGTGAACAGCAGCGCGCCCAGCAGGCGCAGTGCGTTGGGGATCAGGGACATGGCGCGGCTCTCCGGTGGAAGGCCGCCAGTCTCCCGCGTCCGGATCAAGCAACCATCAAACGCGCTACCAGCCCGTCTGCGGGCCGAATACGTAGCGCTTCAGCGCCTTGCCGAAGCTGCGTGAATCGGTGACGGTTTCGGCGTGCAGGCCCGCTTCGCGCGCGCCCTGCACGTTGGTGAACTTGTCGTCGACGAACAGCGTGCTGCCGGCGTCCCAGCCCAGCACCTCGAGCGCGCGTGCGAACGTCGTCGGCGCCGGCTTGCGCATCTGCAGGCCGCCACTGGTCAGTACGCGACCCTCGATGCGGGCCGCCATCGGCGCGACGATGCGGGGGATCGCCTGCGTCATCAGCACGCCGTTGTTGGTCAGCACGCCCAGGGCGAGGTCGGCGTGCAGCGCATCGATGCGCGCCAGCACGCCGTCGATGGCCGTGCTGCCGGCCATCCGCGAGGCCAGCCAGGAGGCTTCATCCACCGCCGCACCCAGGCCATCACCCAGCCGGCCGAGGTAGGCCGCGGTGTCGAGCGTGCCGCTGTCGTATTCGGTTTCCAGTCCCGAGAGGAACAGCACCTCGCGCACCCGCTCGGGCGCGCAGCCCGCATGCGCGGCGAGGTGGGCGAGCCGCACCTCGTGCCGATAGTGGGCCAGGACGCCGTCGAAATCGAACAGCACCTGATGGATGCGGGGTTTCATCCCGCGGCGACGACCTTGAAGGCCTCGCGCGCGGCGGCGATCGTCGCGTCGATGACGTCGGGCGTATGCGCGCTGGACATGAAGCCGGCCTCGAACGCCGACGGCGCCAGGTACACGCCCCGCTCCAGCATCGCGTGGAAGAAGCGGTTGAACGCCGCGGTGTCGCACGCCACGGCCTGCGCGTACGTGTCGACCTGCTGGTCGGTGAAGAACAGGCCGAACATCGCGCCGACGCGGGTGGTGGTCAGCGGTACGCCGGCCTCGCGCGCGGCGGCCTCCATGCCTTCGCACAGCGTGGCGGTCGCTGCCGTCAAACCTTCGTGGAAACCGGGTGTCTGGATCAGCTCCAACATCGCCAGGCCTGCGGCCATCGCCACCGGATTGCCGCTCAGCGTGCCGGCCTGGTAGATCGGGCCGGCCGGGGCGATCTGCTGCATGAGCTCACGGCGACCGCCGTAGGCACCCACCGGCATGCCGCCGCCGATGATCTTGCCGAAGGTGGTCAGGTCCGGCGCGATGCCGTAGTGCGCCTGCGCGCCGCCGAGGGCGACGCGGAAACCGGTCATCACTTCGTCGAAGATCAGCAGCGCACCGTGCTGCGTGCACAGGGCACGCAGGTGCTGCAGGTAACCTTCGCGCGGCGGCAGGCAGTTGGCGTTGCCGACGACGGGTTCGATGATCAGGCAAGCGATCTCGCTGCCGAACTGTTCGAACAGCGCGGTCGCGCCTTCGAAGTCGTTGTAGCTCAGGGTCAGCGTCAGTTCGCTCAGGCCCGCCGGCACGCCGGGTGAGGTCGGCACGCCCAGCGTCAGCATGCCGCTACCGGCCTTCACCAGGAACGAATCGCCGTGGCCGTGGTAGCAGCCTTCGAACTTGACGATGCGGTTGCGGCCGGTCGCGCCGCGCGCCAGGCGGATCGCCGACAGCGTGGCCTCGGTGCCGGAATTGACCATGCGCACCATTTCGCACGACGGCACCAGCCGCGTGATCGTTTCCGCCATCGTCACTTCGGCCGGGCAGGGCGCGCCATAAGACAGGCCGTTCTGGATCGCCGCCTGCACCGCCTCGCGCACAGCCGGATGGTTGTGGCCGACGATCATCGGGCCCCACGAGCCGACGTAGTCGATATAGCGGTTGCCATCCACGTCGTGCAGGTAGGCGCCGTCCGCGCGCTGCACGAAGAACGGCTCGCCCCCGACCGACTTGAACGCGCGCACCGGCGAATTGACGCCGCCGGGGAGAAGTTCCTGGGCGCGGGTGAAGAGGGCGTGGGACTGGTCGTGGTTCATGGGGATTCCGGGAAGTAGGGGGGTCGTCTTGTGGGAGCGACGTAAGTCGCGATGGAAGGGCCGTGATGCCTCATCGCGACTTACGTCGCTCCCACAGGAGCATCAGGCTCGGTCAAATCCTGCTCGGTAGGCCTGGGCCGCGGCCACCGGATCGGCCGCCTCGAACACGCCGCCGATCACTGCGACCAGGTCGGCGCCGGCGGCCACCAGCGGGCCCATATTGTCGGGCGTTATGCCGCCTATCGCCACCCGCGGCACGCCCAGCGCAGCGGCGCCGGCCAGCAAGGCCGGCGTGGCGCGTCGTGTGGTGACCTTGCTGGTGGTGGGGAAGAACGCACCGAAGGCCACGTAGCTGGCGCCTACCGATACGGCGCGCTGGGCGTGGATCGCGTCGTCGTAACAGGAGGCGCCGACGATGGCGTCGGGCCCGAGCCGCGCGCGGGCGGCGGCGATGTCGCCATCGTCCTCACCCAGGTGCACGCCCGCGGCGCCTATCGCGGCCGCCAGGCCGACGTTGTCGTTGACGATCAGCGGCACGCCGGCCTGCGCGCAGAGCGCCTGCAGGGCGGCGGCCTGTGCGTGGCGGCGGTCGGCATCCGCGTCTTTCTGCCGGTACTGCAGCCACGTCGCCTGCGGCAGCACCGCGGCCACGCGCGCCAGCAGGCGATCGGTGTCCGGTTCCTCCGGGGTGATCAGGTACAGGCCGCGGGCAGCGCGGACGGACGGCGGCAGGGATGTCATCGGCGAACTTCCGGTGCGTGGGCGGCGATGGGACAATGGCCGCTCCTCCAAGCCGGCATTATCCCGTGACCGACGCCACCACCACCATCTTCCGCACCTGGATGTGCGTGGTCTGCGGCTTCATCTACCACGAGGCCGACGGCCTGCCGGAAGAAGGCATCGCTCCGGGAACGCGCTGGGAAGACATTCCCGACGACTGGACCTGCCCGGACTGCGGCGTGAGCAAGGAGGATTTCGAGATGGTGGAGCTGGACTGAGCTTCGATGGCGATGTAGGAGCGACGTAAGTCGCGACCGCATGGATCGGTCGTCCTCGCAGCGGCATGGGCCAGGATGTGCGTCCGTCAACGCGCTTCGGTGGTTTGACACGCGCGCGAACGCAGTTCGATGGAGAAAACCTTCTGCGGTCGCGACTTACGTCGCTCCTACACCAGCGTCGGCAATCGCTTCGCGGTCAATGCATCCGCGACGTGCGCACCGCATTGAGTTCCACCAGCTGTTCGCGCAGGTCCGCGGCGTCCTTCGCGTCCGGCGACAGGTGCAGGTAGCGCGCCAGGTCGCGTTGCGCGCCGGCGCGGTAGTCCATCTTCAGATAGGCCTGGCCGCGGTCGCGCAGGGCGTCGGGTTGGTCGGGCGTGAGCTTGAGCACGCGGTCCGCGCAGCGTGCGGCACGGTCCCATTCGTCGCGTTCGGCGTACACGCCATGCAGGTTGCGCAGCGTGCGCACGAGGATCGCGCGGTGCGAGGCGGGGTTGAGGATGTGCAGCAGCGCGGCGTCGTCGGGGATGTCGCCGCCCAGGTGCGGCTTGGCGCGTTCGCGCAGTTCGTCCACGCCCAGCGGGCGGCCGCCGTTGAAGGGATCCATCACCAGCAGGCCGTCGTCCACCGGCAGGCGCACGAGGAAGTGGCCAGGGAAGGACACGCCGTCCAGCGGCACGCCCAGTCGGCGGGCGACCTCCATCTGCACCATCGCCAGCGAGACCGGATTGCCCAGGCGGCGCTCGAACACCTCGTTGAGGTAGCTGTTGCGCGGGTCGTAATACTCGTCGTGGTTGCCGGTGTAGCCCAGTTCGTCGAACAGGTGGCGGTTGATGGCCGCCATCTTCAATGGCCACGGCTCGATCATGGCGATCTCGTGGCGCAGGTGCTCGGCGTGGCTCTGGACCAGCGTGTCGTAGAGGTCGGGATCCAGGTCCGGATATTCGTCGCGCGCGATCAGCAGCGCGGTTTCCAGCAGCGGCACCGTTTCATCCGGCTGGCCGGCCAACGCATTCCATTCCGGCAATGTCAGTCGATCCCCCATGCCGACAGACTGGGGCCAATCCCACCGCGAATCAAGCCTCAGCGGACGGGCGGAATGCCCTTCCCGAACGTCAGCTCCGCACCGTCCTGGAGCTTGAGGCGCTCGGCTTCGCCGGCATTCAGTTCCAGCACGAAGCGGGCCGGCTGGTCGCTGGGGTAGGACGGGCAGGCGTCGCCGGCGGAACAGGGCGGCACGTTGCGCTGTTGGGTCACGAGCTTGCGGCCGTCGTCGAAATACAGGATGTCCAGCGGGATCCGGGTGTTCTTCATCCAGTAGGCCTGCGGCTCCTCGGCTTCGTGGATGAAGAGCATGCCGGTGCCGTCCGTCAGCGTGTCGCGGAACATCAGCCCGCGTGCGCGTTCGGCATCGTCGTCGGCGATCTCGACGGTGTACCTCTTGCCGCCGATTTCCACCCATTCGCCGCCGCTGGCGCAGCCGCTGAGCAGGAGGGCGGAGACGAGCAGGACGGGGGGCAGGCGGCGCATGGCGGCTTCCGGCGATCGGGAGTCGCCAGTCTACCGGTTCGCATCCCGGCGGTGCGTCAGCCCGCGGGCGCCTCGGCGGCCGGCTGCACCCGCACCCAACTGGCGATACGGCCCGCGACCCGCGCATTGTCGCGGTAGTACGCGGCGTTGTCGGCCAGCGCATGCCAACGCTGCTGGTCGCGGCACAGGGTGTGGAGCTGGGCGACGAAGCGCTGCATCAGTGCGCCATCCGGCATCGCCCCGCCGACTTGCGCGCCGTGCATCAGGTCGAGCAACAGCAGCAGCCCGTCCTGGCAGTGGTCGGCCTGCATGCGCGCCCCCACGTACAACAGGTCGAGCTGCGCCGGCGTGAGCAGGGTGATGCCGGGATCGGCCAGGCTCTGGGCGGGCCCGCCCTGCAAGGCCTGCAGCGCCTGTTCCAGCGCGCTTGGTGCGTCGTCGACGCCATGGATGACGGATTCGGCCGGGATCGCGTCGGCGTCCGGCGTTTCGGGTTGTGAGTCGGACATCGTGCGTTCCTTGCATGGCCGGCGGCGGTGTCGCTGCCGATCGCCGACAGCGCATTCTCATCGACTATATGAACACAAAATGTTCGCGTCAATTAACTTTGATAGTGATGCGCGCCGGTGCCTGTGCGCGTAAGTTTCCGGCATGGCCGACGAACGAGAAAAATTCGCACAACGCCTCGTGCACGCGATGCAGCAGGCCGGTTACGAGCCGCGCCCCATTGTCCTGTTCCATCTTTTCAACGCGAAATACCGCGGCTCTTCTGTCACGTTCCAAACCGTGTCGCGCTGGCTCCGCGGACGTGCGCTGCCGGAACAGGACAAGCTGCAGGTGATGGCCGATCTGCTCGGCGTCGAGCCGCATGCGCTGCGGTTCGGCGTGTCGGCGCGTTCGCGCGTGGCGGAAACACGTCCGCCTTGGCCGGCGGGTGCGGGCAGCCGCGAACGGCAGGTGGTGGAGGCCTTCCTCCAGCTGCCGCCGAAGAAGCGCGAGCTGGTGGGCGAGCTGGTGAAGGCGCTCTCCGACAGCGCCTAGGCGCTGCGGTTCACTTCAGTACGACCGGCGGCTCGCCGCCGACGATGACGATGTCCGCCGGGCGGCGGGCGAACAGGCCGACGCTGACCACGCCGGGGATCTGGTTGATCTCGCGCTCCATCGCCACCGGATCGGTGATCGACAGGTTGTGGATGTCCAGGATCAGGTTGCCGTTGTCGGTCACGGTGCCGTCGCGCCAGACCGGCTGGCCGCCGGTGAGCGCGAGGATCTCGCGCGCGACCAGGCTGCGTGCCATCGGGATGACTTCCACCGGCAGCGGGAACCTGCCCAGCACCGGCACCTGCTTGCTCGGGTCGACGATGCAGACGAACTGCTTGCTCGCCTCGGCGATGATCTTCTCGCGCGTGAGTGCGGCGCCGCCACCCTTGATCAGGCGCTTGTGCGGGTCGCATTCGTCGGCGCCGTCCACGTACAGCGACAGCGTGCCGGTGTGGTTGAGGTCCAGCACCTCGATGCCGTGCTGCTTCAGCCGCGCGGTGCTCTGCTCGGAGCTGGAGACCGCACCCTTGATGCGGTCCTTGACCCGTCCCAGCGCGTCGATGAAGAAGGCGACGGTGGAGCCCGTGCCCACGCCGACGATCATGCCGTCCTCGACGAACTCGATGGCCTTTTCGCCGGCCAGGCGCTTTGCTTCGCTCATGGGAAATGCGCTATCAGGAAGGGAGAAGGGGTGTCATTCCAGCGCCAGCAGGAACTTCCACTGCGCGGCGGTGACCGGCAGCACCGACAGGCGATTGCCGCGCTGGGTCAGCGCGAAGCCGTCGCCCAGCGCATCGGCGTGCTGCTTGATTTCGTCCAGGGTGATCGTGCGCGCGAGCTTGCGCTCGAACTTCACGTCCACCAGCGACCAGCGCGGGTCTTCGCGCGTGCTCTTCGGGTCGTAGTAGTCGGACTTGGGGTTGAACTGGGTGTCGTCCGGGTACGCCGCGGTGGCCACGGTGGCGGTGCCGACGATGCCGGGTTCCTTGCAGTTGGAGTGGTAGAACAGCACGCCGTCGCCGACCTGCATGCCGCGCATGAAGTTGCGTGCCTGGTAGTTGCGCACGCCGTTCCACGGCTCCGTGCCGACCTTCCTGAGATTGTCGATCGAGAAGGTGTCCGGCTCGGACTTCATCAGCCAGTAGCGCTTGCGTGCGGTCATCGCGGAGTTTCCGGCGAAACGGGAGAAGGGGTCAGGGTCGCGCGCTCGGTGCAGATCGCATCCAGCGGTACGTCCCAGGCCTGGGCGTCGACCGAGGCCACGCGTTGCGCCTCGAAGCCCACGCCGACCAGCCACGGCGGCGCGGGCTGCCGCAGGCGCGCGGCCAGCGTGCGGTCGTACCAGCCGCCGCCCATGCCGAGGCGATGGCCGGCGTCGTCGAAACCCACCAGCGGCACGGCGATCAAGGCCATCTCGTCGGCGCGCAGGCCGCTGCGCGGATCGATGTCGGGCTCGGGGATGCCGTAGCGGTTGGTCACCAGTTCGTCGCCGGGACGCCAGGGGGCGAAACGCAGGGTTTCGTCGTCGGCCAGCACCGGCAGGCAATAGATCACGTCTTTCGACAGCCGCAGCTGCCAGCTGTGCAGGCCGATCTCGCCGTCCATCGCCCAGTAACCCGCCACGTAGCCGCGTTCGGGCGCGAACGGCAGTGCGAGCAGGCGCGTGGCGAGTGCGTCGGCCCCGGCGATGCGCTCGGCGGCGGACAGGGCCCGGCGGCGTGCGCGCAGTTCGCGGCGCAGCGCGTCGCGCTGTGCCGTCATGGTCGTGGGATAGGGCGGAAGGGCATGCGCGAATTTTACGGCATGCGGCCCCGGCGTTGCCGGGGTGGGACCGCGGGAGCGGCGTCAGTCACGGCCCTGGGCGTCGGGTCCCCGGTGCAATCGGCTTCATTTCGAAGTCATCCCGCTCAAGGGCGGGTGCAACAGGACCGGCCGGGTCGCGGCTGATGCCGCTGCCGCGGGAAAAATACGTCCTCCGCCATCAACGATGCTCACGAAACGACCTTGAACCCGGGGTTCAAGTGGGAAGGCTGGGGAACCATCGGGCTTTCCGCTGCGAGGCAGACCTGCACTCCCGGTACCGTCGCCATCCCGTGGTCGTCATTAAGGGACAAGGCGAATGTTTGCGTGCGCTGTCGAGGACAGCAGAGGACGCGAAGCCAGTATAGCGGCTTGAAAAAACTTGCCTAGCCCGTTCGTCGGCGGATTCAGTGCGCAGTCGGTGTGGTGCGCAGCGCGTTACGATGAACCGAGCGCAGCGTCGAGCTTGCGGTGCAGGTCCTGCAACGTGCGTTCGACGTCGCGGTTGCGCGCGTGCTGCTCGTCGCGCAGCTGCTGCAATTCGTGTGCCAGATTGAGCGCGGCCAGCACGGCCACGCGATCCACCGCCGCCATGCGGTTGCTGCCGCGTACTTCGCGCATGCGGCTGTCGAGCAACTTGGCGGCCGCCATCAGGCCGGAGCGTTCGTCGGGCGATACGCCGACGGTGTACTCGCGGTCGAGGATGTGGACGCTGACGGGCTCGGTGGCGCTCACGTGTGCTGCTCCAGGGATTTCAGGCGGCTGATCATCGCTTCGACCCGCGAACGCGCCTGTTCGTTCTTGGCCAGCAGCTGCGAGCGTTCGCCCACCAGCTGTTCCTGCTGCTGGCGCAGGCTGCGGTTCTCGTCGGACAGCCGATGGCAGCGGTCCGCCAGGTCCTGGATGCGCGCGCTGAGCGCGCGTAGCTGGTCGAGCAGGTCGGCGTTGTCCATGGCGGCCACGATAGGCATGCGCTCGGCGGGCGGTCAAGGGCGCCCGGTCGGCGGCGGCGACACCCGTCGCGGCGGGATGTTCAGGAAGCGACGCGGATGCCGGAGCCGGGGTAGTACTCGCGGATGAACCGCAGGCACTGGTCCGGGCTGAGCGCCTGCGCCACCCAGTGGCCCTGCACCTCGTCGCAGCCGTGGCTGCGCAGGAACTCGTACTGGTCCCACGTCTCCACGCCTTCGGCGACCACCTTCAGCGCCAGCGACTGGCCCATGGTGATGATGGTGCTGGTGATGGCTTCGTCGTCGCTGTCGTGGGTCAGGTCGCCGATGAACTCGCGGTCGATCTTCAGCGTGGTCAGCGGGAGGCGCTTGAGGTAGGCCAGCGACGAATAGCCGGTGCCGAAGTCGTCGATCGCCAGCGAGATGCCGAGGCGCCGGCAGGCGCGCAGCGTATCTGCGTTCTGCTCGGGGTTGGCCATGATGACGCTTTCGGTCAACTCCAGTTCCAGCCGGTTGGCGGGGATGCCGGTTTCCTGCAGCGTGCGCGCGACCACGGCCTGCAGGTCGCCGCGCTGGAGCTGGGTGGCCGATACGTTCACCGCCACCGACAGTTCCTCCAGCCCGGCGTCGTGCCAGCTGCGCAGCGTCAGGCAGGCTTCGCGCAGCGCCCAGGCACCGAGTTCCAGGATCATCCCGGATTCTTCGGCCAGCGGAATGAACTGCGCCGGCGAGACCATGCCGAACTCGCGGCTGTCCCAGCGCAGCAACGCTTCCACCCCGGTGATGCGCTGGCGGGAGATGGACAGGCGCGGCTGGAACACCAGCGACAGCTCGTTGCGGTCGATCGCGCGGCGCAGCGCGCTGGCGAGGATGGCGCGATGGCGGTTCTTCTCGTCCATCGTCTCCGAATACACCTCGTAGGTGTGCCGGCCCATCGCCTTGGCCTGGTACATCGCCGTGTCGGCGTGCTTGAGCAGTTCGGTCGGGACCTGCGCGTGCTCGGGATACAGGCTGATGCCGATCGAGGGCGAGACCGCCAGCTCCAGCCGTTCGCCGAAGTTCAGCGGCGTGCGGAAGGCGTGGATGAGACGCTGCGCCACGTCCTCCGCATCGGGCAGGCCGTTGATGTCCTCCAGCACCACCGTGAACTCGTCGCCGCTCAGGCGGGCGACGGTGTGCTGGGTACCGACGGTCTGCTGCACGCGCGCAGCGGCCGCGCGCAGGATCCGGTCGCCGGTCGCGTGGCCGAGCGAATCGTTGATGTCCTTGAAGCGGTCCAGGTCGATGAACAGCACCGCCACGTGGCCGTGTTCGCGGCGCGCCCGCACGATGGCACGCGACAGCCGCTCGGAGAGCAGCGAGCGGTTGGGCAGGCTGGTCAGCGTGTCGTAGTTGGCCAGGTAGCGCAGTTCCTGCTCGGCGCGCTTCTGTTCGGTGATGTCGGTGAGGACCTGCACGTACAGCGGGCGCTCGCCGCTGACGTCGGGCACCACATTGGTCTCGATGCGGCAGAGGATCTCCTCGCCATCCTTGCGCACCTTCCACACCTCGCCGGACCAGCGGCCGGTCAGGCGCAGTTCGCGGTTCATCCGCTCGAAGAAGGCGTCCTCGTGCTGGTCGCTGTCCAGCATGGTCATCGGCTGGCCGATGATCTCGTCCTCGGCATACCCGGTGATGCGGGTGAAGGCCGGGTTGATGGTGATGAACTGGTGCGCCCAGTCCAGCACGGCGACGGCCTCGTTCATGCTGCGCATCACTTCGCCGGCGATGCGGTGTTCGTACTCGGCGTTGCGGCTGGCCGTGATGTCGCGCGCGGTGCCCGCGATGCGCACGGGCTGGCCTTCGGCATCGCGCTCCACCACCCGGCCGCGCGCGCGCACCCACACCCAGGTGCCGTTGCCGAGCATGTCCATGCGGTGTTCGGACGTGAAGATCGGCGCCTTGCCCTGCAGGTGCAGGCGCAGGCGTTCCATCACCAGCGGCAGGTCTTCCTCATGGATCGTGGGGACCTCGCCCTGCCGGGTCAGTACCGTGATGTCGGATGTCTGCACCGCGGTTTCGTCCGCGCGCATGCGGTACAGCCGGCGCTGGACCAGGTCGTAGTCCCAGAACTGCTCGCCCGAGGCCCACAGCGCCAGCTTGAGGCGTTCGTCGCGGTTGCGCAGCGATTCGCTGCGCGGGGGTTCCGGCTGTACCTGCCGCTCCGCCAGCCAGCCCTGCCACCAGCGCCGCGTGCCGATCGCCACCACGCCCACCAGGACCGCGCCGGCCAGCACCATGATCACGGGCCGGGACGACAGCGGGGAGGCCGTTGCGATGAGGGCAGCGACAGGAAGAGGCAGCATGGGGGTGGACGGACGGTCCGGGCCAAGGCGATAACGGAGTGTAGGCATGCGTACACACGCACAACAAGCCGGGGCGCGGCTTTTCGTTGGTACAATCGAGGGGTTGTCCGAAACCTGCAGCGGATTGCGTTCTTCTATGCCCGACCTACCCGATATCGCCGCCGTCGACGCGGCTTCACGCCAGTTGGGACTGGCGACGGACGCCTCCGAGTTGCACGGCGCACTGTGCGGTTGGCTGGCCGGTGGCGGTGCCGCCGACGGCACGTGGCTTGCCCGCGCGCTGGCCGACGACGCCCTGCCTGCGCCTGCGCCGGGCAGCGTGCTGGACCAGCTGCGCGAGGCCGCGGTCGTCCAGCTCGAGGATCGCGGCTTCTCCTTCGACCTGCTGCTGCCCACCGCCGACCGTCCGTTGGACGAGCGTGCCGAAGCGCTGTTCTCGTGGTGCCGTGGGTTCCTCGGCGCGTTCGGTCTCGCCGCCGGCGCTGCGCCGTCGTTGTCGGAGGAAGGCCAGGAGGCGTTGCAGGACCTGGCCCGCCTCGCCAAGGCGTCGGCAGAGAGCAGCGAGGACGAAGAGGACGAGGACGCGCTGGCCGAACTGGAAGAGTTCGTCCGCGTCGCGGCCCTGCTGCTGCATGGCGACTGCGTGCTCGGGCCCCGGCATCGCCGGAGCCTGAACTGATGAAGGCGCTGACCGGCATCAGCGCGGCGGAGTTCGCCCGCCGGCGCCGGCAGCTGATGCGGATGGCCGGCAACGACGCCATCCTGGTGCTGCCCGCCGCGACAGAGCGTATCCGCAGCCACGACACCCACTATCCGTACCGGCAGGACTCCGATTTCTGGTATCTGTCCGGCTTCCCCGAGCCCGAAGCCGTGCTGGTGCTGGTGCCGGGGCGCAAGCACGGCGAAACGATCCTGTTCTGCCGCGAGCGCGATCCCGAGCGCGAGGGCTGGGACGGTCCGCGCGCCGGCCAGGACGGCGCCGTCAACGACTACGGGATGGACGATGCCTATCCCATCGCCGATCTCGACGAAATCCTGCCCGGGCTGCTGGAAGGCCGCTCGCGGGTGTACTACCACTTCGGCCGTGACGCCGACTTCGACCTCAAGCTGATCGGCTGGGTGCGCCACGTGCGCGCGCAGGTGCGCCAGGGCGCGCAGCCGCCGCACGAGTTCCTCGAACTGGGCCACCTGCTGCACGACCTGCGCCTGTTCAAGTCGAAGGACGAGATCAAGCTGATGCAGCGCGCCGCCGACATCAGCGTACGGGCGCACCAGGCCGCGATGCGCGCCGCGCGCCCCGGCATCCGCGAATACGAACTGCAGGCGGACCTGGAGCGCGAGTTCCGTGCCAACGATGCCTGGCCCGCCTACAACAGCATCGTCGGCGCCGGCCACAACGCCTGCGTGCTGCACTACCGCGACAACACCGCTCAGGCGCGCGACGGCGACCTGGTGCTCATCGATGCCGGGGCCGAGTACCGCGGTTATGCCGCGGACATCACCCGGACCCTACCGGTCAACGGCCGCTTCACGCCTTCGCAGCGCGCCCTGCACGACCTCGTCGGCCGGGCGCAGCGCGCCGCGCTGGACTGCGCGCGCGTGGGCGTTCCGTACGAGGCCGGCCACGTGGCCGCCGTCGAGACCCTGACCGAAGGCCTGCTCAAGCTGGGCCTGCTGAAAGGCAAACTGGAAAAGAACCTCGCCGAGGGCACCTACCGTCGCTTCTACCGGCACAAGACCGGCCACTGGCTTGGCCTGGACGTGCACGACGTGGGCGACTACCGCATCGACGGCGAATCGCGCCTGCTGGAACCGGGCATGGTGTTCACCATCGAGCCCGGCCTGTACGTCTCCCATGACGACACCACGGTGGATGCGAAGTGGCGCGGCATCGGCATCCGCACCGAGGACGACGTGCTGGTCACCGCCGACGCCCCGGTCGTGCTGACCGATGCGCTGGCGCGCAGCGCCGACGAGATCGAAGCGGCGATGGCCGCGGGCTGAGCCCGCCGTGGGTGCGGGCAGCTGCGGATCAGATCAGGTCCATCGCACGTCAGAGATCCACAGCTGTCGCCAGCGCGCCGTCTTCTCTTCCGGCGCCAAGGTCTGTGGCGACGCAGGCACGACCGGCGCGAAGGCGTCGCGCGCGGCCAGGCAACATGCATTCACGGCCGCGTACGTGCGGTCGCCCTCTTCGAACACCACGGCGACCAGCACACCGCAGTCGGCGCACAGCAGGAACTGCGCGGCCAGCGAACCCTGCCGGTAGCGGTGCAGCCGGTCCGGGCGATGCGCGTGGATCGACAGGCGCGCGTCGGCATCCGACACCCACGCCGCACCGTGTGCGCGACAGAAGCTGCAATCGCAGGCGCGCGGCGCCGTGTTCGCCGGCACCAACGCCGTGGAAAACGCGAGGGCGATCGCGCCGCAATGGCAACCGCCCTCCAGCGTGGCGTGCGTCGTCGTCATGGGCGCGGATCAGGCGCCGCTGACGCGCCAGGCCGCCGGCGTTTCATTGGTCACGTCTTCGGCACGGGCACGTGCGGCTTCGAGTGGCCGGATCTCCAGCTCAAGACCGAAGGCGAGGCACGGATTCTGCGCGGCGATCCGCGCGGCGGCGTCCAGCGAGTCCGCCACGATGAACCAGTAGCCGCCCACCAGTTCCTTCGCCTCGGCGAACGGTCCGTCGGTGATGCCGTCGCGGGTGACGCGCTTGCCGCGCTGCTCCAGCCGGCTGCCCGGCTTCAGCACGCCCTCGGCCAGGCCGCGTTCGTACCACCCGTAGAAGCGGTCGATGGCGTCCTGCACGTCCTGCGGTGACGCGCTCTCGTCCCACTGGCCGCGGGAGATCAACAAATAATCTGATTGGGACATGTTCGAAAGGCTCCGTCGGAGGAGGGAGGTGCAGAGACAGTGGGCGACCTGAGTGTCGCCGGCCCCACGCGGGGGATCAGGGGCAGAGCGTCCACGTCATCCGGTCGCACGATAGATCCATACACCCAGGGCGACCATCGCGATCCAGAACACCAGGCCAGTCAATACGGCGGCGGTCTCGCCAGGTTCGTGCTTTGGACGCAACATGCGCAGGATCAGGACACCCGTGCCATGCAGGACAATCTCGACGACGATCTCGAACACCATCCGCGCGATAAAGCGGAACACGCCACCCAACGCTTCGCCCGCGATGTCACCCAATGGCATGCCTGCTCCTCTCGTCGCGCCGGTCTACTGCCCCGCGGGGGGTTCCCACAGTTCGACCTTGTTGTCTTCCGGATCGAGCACCCAGCCGAACTTGCCCTGTTCCGACACCTGCGGGTCGCCGACCACGTTGCAGCCCTCTGCGCGCAACACGGCGAGCAGCGCATCCAGGTCGGCCACGCGGAAGTTGATCATGAAGCTCGCGGTGCTGGGCGCCATGTAGGTGGTGTCCTGCTTGAACGGGCTCCAGATCGTCATGCCGGAAGGACTGCCTTCGCCGCCCCACGGGAAGATCGCGCCGCCCCATTCCGAGGTGTCCAGGCCGAGATGGTCGCGATACCACGCGCTCAGCGCCTTGGGGTCCGCCGATTTGAAGAAGATGCCGCCGATGCCGGTGACGCGTTTCATGCTGGACCTCCGGGTGTCATGACGAAGTGCCATACGTGCCGAGGCGCGAGTGTGTCAGTCCGTCGGCATCGTCGCCAGTGAAGGCATTCCCGCCGCCGTGAAGACACCCGGCAGGGTGATCGGGTTGGCCATCGCAGGGCTGCGTCAGCGCGACTCCGCGAACGCCGGGCGCGTCAGGTTGTCGGCATCGCCCTCCGTGCACAGTACTTCGTCCTCGATGCGGATGCCGCCGTAGGGGCGGAACGCTTCGACGCGGGTCCAGTCGATACTGGCGGCGTGGCCGTTCTTCTTCACCTCGTCCAACAGCATGTCGATGAAGTACAGGCCGGGTTCGATGGTGACGACCATGTCCGGTTCCAGCATGCGGGTCATGCGCAGGTAGGGATGGCCGGCGGGGCGCTCGATGCGGCCGCCACGGTCGCTGGCCGCGAAGCCCGCCACGTCGTGCACCTGAAGGCCGATCGGGTGGCCCAGGCCGTGCGGGAAGAACGCCGCGCTGACGCCGGTGGCGACCGCGGCCTCCGGCGAGACGGTGATCACGCCGAAGTCCTTCAGGATGCCCATCAGGGTGAGGTGCGCATCGACGTGCAACTGCTTGTAGTCGACGCCGCTGCGCACGCCGGCGCACATCGCCTGCTGCGCGGCATCCACCGCGTCGATCATCGCCTGGAACTCGCTGCCGGTGTCGTAGGCGTAGCTGCGGGTGATGTCGCTGGCGTAGCCGTGGAAGCTCGCGCCGGCGTCGATCAGGAAACTGCGCAGCGGGTCGGGCGCGACGCGCTGCAGTTCCATGTAATGGAGGACGGCAGCATGTTCGTTGATCCCGATGATGTTGCCGTACGGCAGGTCGTTGGCGTCCTGGCCGACCGCCGCGCAGTAGGCCATGTGGATGCCGAACTCGCTCTGGCCCGCGCGGAACGCCGCTTCCGCGGCGCGATGGCCGCGCACGGCCAGTCGCTGCGCCTGCCGCATCAATGCGATTTCGTACGGCGTCTTGTAGGAGCGCTGGTATTCCAGGTACTGGATGACCGTTTCGGGATTGTTCGGCGCGTGGCCACCCAGCGCACTCTGCGGTTCGCCGAGGATAGCGCTGCGCGCGGCGGGCGGCAGCAGGGCGAGCGCCTCGTCGGGCTTGCGGATGATGTGGATGTCGAAGTGGTCGACCCACCAGCCACTGGGCGCATCCGGCACCACGTGCCAGTAGTCGAAGGGCTGGTAGAAGATCACCTTCGGCCGTTCGCCCGGCGTGTACACCAGCCAGCTGTAGGGCACGCGCGTCAGCGGCAGCCAGGCCTTGAACTGCGGGTTGACCGCGTACGGGTAATCGCGGTCGTCGAACACCTGCCAGTGTTGCGTGCCGCTGGGTACCACCAGGTGATCGAAACCGCCACGCGCCAGCGCCTCATCGGCGCGGCGCTTCATCGCCGCCAGGTGGTCGGCGTAGAGCGGGACGAGGCGGGCGGCGAGATCGGCGGGGGCATTCATGGCGGCGGCTCTTGCGGAAGAACCGCCATTTTGCCGCATCCGGCCCGCACAGGCCGTGGCCCGCGCCCTATTCGGCTTCGGGCCCGGCGTTGACCCACTGGCGCAGGCGCTCCAGCGGTTCGCGGTCGATGGTCAGGAAGCGCAGGCCGGCGAAGGCCTGGCCGGGCGTATTGGCCGGCGCGGACCACAGCAGGTGCGCGCCGACGTCGATCGGTACGTCCTGCCCCCGGTCGTCGCGCAGATGGAAGCGCAGCTGGTACAGCGCGTCCTCGGTCACCGGTTCGGTGGCCACCAGCAGCATGCCCGACTCGGACAGGTTGCCGAGGCGGCCGATGACCTGTTCGGTCATCAGGTCGAACACGGCCACGGGCTTGGGCACGTTGCGCCGGCGGGCGCGACGGAATTCGCGCATCATGCGGCGCCTCCTGCGGGTTCGGCTTCGCCGCGACGGCCGGTCAGGCTGCGCAGCGCATTGAGCGTGGCGTTCCAGGCACGGTCGATCAGGCGGCCGCGGTCCTCGGTGACCACCTGCGCCTGACCCTTCGCCATCAGGTGCGCCAGCGTGTCCAGCGAGTGCTCGCCCACGCGCTGGCCGCGCTGGTTGACGAACAGCGCATTGCCGGTGACCGGACTGAACCAGGACAGGCGCTGCCGCTGCACATCGCCCTGCTGGTTGCGGGTGAACTCGAACCAGGTGCCGAACGGCAGCGTGCGCAGGTAGTCGTAGCACTCCTGTTCCTGCGGCGTGCGCGGCTGCGTCGGCTTCTTCTTGACCTCGTTCTGCCCGCCCAAGCGCGCGCGCGCCTTGAGCCGCGCGGTCAGTTCGGTACGCGAGGTGGTCTCGTCTTCCTCCGCGCTGGAGAGGCGGCGCGCGATCGCGGCCGCTTCGTCCTCGTGGTAGCCCACCTGGACCAGCGACTTCTCCACCTTGCCGGCCAGCTCGGGACTGGCGCCCTGCGCGGTGGTGGTGGCGGCGACGATCTCCAGCGTGGTCTGCAACTGTTCGGCCCACTCGCTGGAGGACTCGCCGTTGCGCAGCTGGGTAAGCGTGAGCACGTCGGCCCAGGCCTGGCTGAGCAGGGCCTGCACGAATTTCTGCGGCTTGGCATCGGCCATCGCCGACTCGATGGTCTCGGCGGCGCGCTGCTTGGCGACCTCCAGCCGGTCCTTGCCGCGCGCGGCTTCGATCTGGCGACGCTCGGCCAGCTCCGCCTTGCGGACGGCCGCCTGCAGGTGCTGCTGCACGTCGCGATGCGCGTCTTCGAAGACGGCTTCGTCGCCTTCGTACTTCTCCACCACCGTCTCGACGGCCTGGTGCAGTTTCTGCACCAGTTGCGGATCCACGTCGTCCTCGCCCAGCCAGGTGGCGCCGGACTCGGCCACGGTGTTGAGCAGGTCGCGGGCGGGATGCTGCGCGCGCAGGAAGAAGTTGCGGTCACGCAAGGCGGCCTGGACGACGGGGACCTGCAGGCGGACGAGCATGTCGGCCGCCGGGGCATCGTGCTGCACCTCGCGTTCGATCTCGTTGTAGAGCAGGTCCAGCAGTTCGAACGTGTCCGAATCCGCGCTGGCGAGCGCGGCATTCGGTCCGTGTTGTGCGCGTGCGGCGGCGAGCATGGCCTGCTGCAGGTCCTGCACGGTACGTCGCGGCTGTTCGGGCGTGCGGGCCGGCAGGGGCGCGGACTGCAGGCCCTGCAGTGCGCTGAGGACATCGGGCGTGGGCAGCAGGCGCGGTGTCGCCGGTGCGTTTCCGCCGGCCGCTGCACCGTGGCGTCCGCCGCCGGTACCGGCCGCGCCCGCAGCGGCGTCCGCCGGTCCCTGCGCCAGCGCGCCAGGCGCACCGGGAACGCCCACGCCATCGGCCAGGGCCTGTGCATCGGCCTGGAGGCCGCCGCGGCGGATGGCCAGGAGTTTCTGCAGGACTTCGAACGAGCCGGCGGCATCGTCGGTGGCGGCCGGGGCCGCGGCATCGCGCGGCGGAAGCGGGGGTGGCGTGCCGCCGCCGGGATCCGGCGCGCTGCCGCCCACGAGCGCGCCGGCGACCGCCTGCAGCTGTTCGGGGGTGAGCGTGGCCCAGTGCGACGTGGTGCCCTGGCCGTTCCAGCCGGTCATCGGCCGGGCCGAGCCATCCCCCTCGTCGCGCGGGTGCCGACGGATGGTGTCGTGCGCGCGTACCCGCCGCGGGGTGTACACCAGCCCGGGCAGGATGCCTTCGCGCGAGAGGAACTGGTTCACCGTGCCGGCCCACTCGCTGTAATTCAGCATGACCTTCTGGTCGAAGGTGCGGTACAGCACGAGTTGCGCGTCCAGCGACAGGTCCAGGCAGGCGGCCGCTTCCTTCAGCACATGGCAGAGGCGGTTCGGGCCCAGCGGCAGCGTTTCCGCTTCATAGGCGGGCTGCCCGGCGAGCACGCCGAAGCGCTGGCCCAACATGAGGATCTGCGCATTGCCGCGCTGCTCGTGCCGGCGCGCGACTTCGCGCAGCACGATCTCCTGGTCCATCACCGCGTCTTCGACGAGGGTCAGCGTCTGGTAGTCCAGGCGCGCGGCCGCCGGTGCGTCGCCCGCCGCGCGCGGTGCGCGGATCGAGGCCAGCTCGGCCTCCAGGCCGAACATGTAGTGCGGCGCCAGCTCGGTGCGGTGCTTCTGCAGCGCACGCAGGTCGACGAAGACCTGCGCCTGCAGGTGGTTGCTGCGGGCCTGGTCGGCCTGCTTGAACAACTGCTGCTCGAACTCCACCAGCATCGCGTTGAGTGCGGTGATGAAGTCGGTGGAGACGTGGTCGAACAGGTTCTGCAGCACGCGTCGCACGCGCAGGGGCAGCGCGGCCGACGCGATCGTGGTCGGCGCAGCGGCGGGCGAAGGCGGTCGTGTCGCGGTCATCGGTGCGGCGGGCTCCCCTGTGGCGCCATCATTATCACACCCCGTACAGCCCGCGCATCCATCCATCGCCCGGTCCCGGGCGCCGCCGTCACGCGTCGAGGAAGAGTTCGATCACATCGTTGGTGAAGCGGCGGCCGAGTGCCGTCGGGTGGACATGGGTGTCGGACAGGGTCACCCACCCCTGCTGCAATGCCCGTGCCAAGGCGTCGGCGATCGCGCCGCGGCCGAGGCCGGTGGTGGCTTCGAAATTGGCCAGGGCGAAACCGTCCTGCAGGCGCAGCGCATTGAGCATGAACTCGAAGGGCCGGCGCTCGGGCGTGATGTCGTCGTCCCCGCCGATGGCGGCCGGCGTACCGGCGGCCGCGAGGTAGGCGGCAGGATGCTTGACCTTCCATCGGCGCAGGATCTGCTGCGTCGCACCGACGGTGATCTTGCCGTGCGCGCCGGCCCCGATCCCGATGTAATCGCCGTAACGCCAGTAGTTGAGGTTGTGCGCGCAGCGGCGTTCCGGGCGGGCGTAGGCACTGACTTCGTAGTGCCGGTAACCGGCGTCGGCCAGCAGCGCCTGGCAATGCTCCTGCATGTCCCAGGCGTGGTCGTCATCGGGAATGCCCTGGGGGGGCTTGGCGAAGAAGACGGTGTTGGGCTCCAGGGTGAGCTGGTAGTGCGAGATATGCGCCGGCTGCAGGGCGAAGGCGCGCTGCAGGTCGTGCTCGGCCATCGCCAGGGTCTGGCCGGGCAGGGCGTACATCAGGTCGAGGTTGAGGTTGTCCAGGCCCGCGTCCTGCGCGAGCTTCACCGCGTGCTCGGCCTCGCGGCTGTCGTGGATGCGTCCCAGTTTCTGCAGGCTGGCGTCGTCGAAGCTCTGGATGCCGAAGCTGATCCGGTTGACGCCGGCGGCGCGGTAGCTCTCGAAGCGCCCGTGCTCGGTGGTGCCCGGATTGGTCTCCAGGGTCACTTCCAGCCCCGGTGCGAAGCGCAGCCGGCTGCTCGCGCCCTGCAGGAAGCGGTCGATCGCCTCCGGTGGGAACAGGCTGGGCGTGCCGCCGCCGAAGAACACGCTGTGCACGGTGCGACCCCAGACCAGCGGCAGGTCGTGGTCGAGGTCGCGCAGCAGCGCATCGATGTAGGCGTCGAACGGCAGTTCGCCCTTGCCCTGGTGCGAATTGAAATCGCAGTACGGACATTTGCGCACGCACCACGGCATGTGCACGTAGAGCGAGAGGGGCGGCGGGATCAGCATGGACTACGCGATGTCGAGCAGGCGCTGCTTCAGTCCGGCCAGCGCCTTGCCGCGATGGCTGATCCGGTTCTTTTCGTCCAGCGGCATTTCCGCCGCCGTCTGGCCGCGCTGCGGGTCGAAGAACACCGGGTCGTAGCCGTGCCCGCCGGTGCCGCGGCGCTCGTGCAGGATGCGGCCGCGCCATTCGCCTTCGACGATCAGCGGCTGCGGGTCGTGCGCATGCCGCAGCAGCACCAGCACGCAGTAGAAGTGCGCGCCGCGCTGGTCGCCGGGGACGTCGTGCAGCGCGTCCAGCAGTTTGTCGATGTTGCGCTGCGCATCGCCGTGGCCGCCGGCGTAGCGTGCCGAATACAGGCCAGGCGCACCGTTGAGGGCATCCACGCAGATGCCGGAGTCGTCGGCCAGCGCGGGCAGTCCCGTCTGCAGGCTGGCGTGGCGGGCCTTGATCAACGCGTTCTCGACGAAGGTCGTGCCGGTCTCGTCGGCGTCTTCCACGCCCAGGTCGGACTGGGCGACCAGTTCGATCCCGGTGTCGGCCAGCAGGCCGCGGAGTTCTTCCAGCTTGCCGGCGTTGGAGGAGGCGAGGACGAGTTTCATCCGGTCATCCCTTGGGTTGCAGCAGGTCCCAGCGGTTGCCGTAGGCATCGCGGAACACGGCGACGGTGGCGTAGGGCTCTTCGCGCGGCGTTTCCATGAATTCGACGCCGGCGGCCGACATCCGCGCATGGTCGCGCCAGAAGTCGTCCGTCTGCAGGAAGAACCCCACGCGCCCACCGGTCTGGTCGCCGATGCGCGCGCGCTGCGCGTCGGTGCTGGCCACGGCCAGCAGCAGGTCGGTGGTGCCGTCGCCGGGCGGCGCGATGCGCACCCAGCGCTTGCCGCCGCCGAAGTCGGTGTCCTCGCGCACCTCGAAGCCCAGCGCATCGCGGTAGTGCGCGATGGCGCGGTCGTAGTCGTCGACCAACAGGGTGACCAGGCTCAGGCGCGCCATGGCGTCAGCCTTCCAGGGCCGCGCGCTGGGCAGCGAACAGTTCGCCGATGCCCTTTTCGCCAAGGGCGAGCAGCGCATCGAGTTCGTCGCGGCGGAAGGCATGGCCCTCGGCCGTGCCCTGCAGCTCGATGAAACCGCCGCCGTCGTTCATCACCAGGTTCATGTCGGTATCGCAGTCGCTGTCCTCGGGGTAGTCGAGGTCGAGCACCGGCACGCCGCGGTAGATGCCCACGGACACCGCAGCGACCGCGCCGTGGATGGCGTCGCGCTTGATCTCGTTGCGCGACTTCAGCCAGTTCACCGCATCCACCAGCGCGACGTAGGCGCCGGTGATAGCGGCGGTGCGGGTGCCGCCGTCGGCCTGCAGCACGTCGCAGTCCAGGGTGATGGTGCGCTCGCCCAGCGCCACGCGGTCCACGCAGGCACGCAGGGTGCGGCCGATCAGGCGCTGGATCTCCAGCGTGCGCCCGCCCTGCTTGCCGCGCGCGGCCTCGCGGTCGCTGCGGGTGTGGGTGGAGCGCGGCAGCATGCCGTACTCGGCGGTCACCCAGCCTTCGCCCTTGCCGCGCAGGAAGCCGGGCACCTTGTTGTCCACGCTGGCGGTGCACAGGACCCGGGTGTGGCCGAAGCTGACCAGCACGGAGCCTTCCGCGTGCCGGGTGTAGTTGCGCTGGATGCTGACGTCGCGCATCTGGTCGGGCTGGCGGCCGCTGGGGCGGGAAAAGGACATGGAGGCATCCACGGTGAGGGGGGCGAAGTCTACCAGCCCGCCACCGCCCGGCCGGGACGCCGGCGCCCGGGCTGCTAAGATGCGCCGCTCATTGATCCGATGGGCTCCCGCATGATCCGCAGCATGACCGCGTTCGCCACCGCCGAACGCGCCACCGAGGGCGGCACGCTCACGGCCGAACTGCGCGCGGTCAACCACCGCTTCCTGGAACTGGGCGTGCGCCTGCCGGACGAACTGCGCGCGCTGGAGCCGGCGTTGCGCGAGCGCGTCGCCGCCCGCGTCTCCCGCGGCAAGCTCGACCTCACCCTGCGCCTGCGCGCGCCCGAGGGCAATGGCGCCCTGCAGCTGAATCCGCGCGTCGTCGCGCAGTTGTCCGAACTCGCGCTGGACCTGGCCTCGCGCCTGCCGAACCTGCGCACCGAGCTGACCGACCTGTTGCAGTTCCCCGGCGTGCTGCAGAGCAAGGGCGTGGACATGGATGCGCTGCAGGCCGAAGCGCTGGCGCTGCTGGATGGCGTGCTGGACCAGTTCGTCGCCGCGCGCGAACGCGAGGGCGGCAAGCTGGTGACGGCGATCCTCGAGCGCGTGGACGGCATCGCCGCACTGGCGGGCGAAGTGCGCACGCTGATCCCGCAGATCCGCGCCGGCCAGCGGCAGAAGCTGGAGGCGCGCATGGTCGACGTGGCGCAAGGCATGGAGCAGGGCCGGCTGGAGCAGGAACTGGTGCTGTGGCTGCAGAAGCTGGACGTGGACGAGGAACTCGACCGCCTCGACAGCCACGTGAAGGAGATCCGCCGCGTGTTCACCCAGAAGGACCCGGTGGGCCGCCGGCTGGATTTCCTGCTGCAGGAGTTCAACCGCGAAGCCAATACCCTGGGCTCCAAGTCCGTGGACATCCGTACCACCAACATCGCGGTCGAGTTGAAGGTGCTCATCGACCAGATCCGCGAACAGGCGCAGAACATCGAATGAAGCGCGGAACCCTCTACATCGTCGCGGCGCCGTCCGGCGCGGGCAAGAGCAGCATCGTCAACGCGGTGCTGGCCCGCGACGAGGAGATCGCGCTGTCCATCTCGTTCACCTCGCGCGGCGCGCGGCCGGGCGAGCGCCACGCGCAGCACTACCATTTCATCAGCGCCGAGGAATTCGAGGCGATGATCCGCGCCGGCGACTTCTTCGAGTACGCCCGCGTGCACGGCGACTGGAAGGGCACCGCCCGGCAGTCGGTGGAACCGCAGCTGGCGGCCGGCAAGGACGTGCTGCTGGAGATCGACTGGCAGGGCGCGCGCCAGGTGCGCGAGAAGGTGCCGGACGCGGTCAGCGTGTTCATCCTGCCGCCCTCGCGCCAGGCGCTGGAGCAGCGCATGCGCGCCCGGGGCCAGGACAGCGAGGAGGTCATCCAGCGACGCCTGGCGGCCGCCCGCGAGGAGATGTCGCACTACGGCGAGTTCGACTACGTGATCGTCAACGACGTGTTCGACGAGGCCGTGGGCCAGATGCACGCCATCTTCACCGCCAGCCGGTTGCGCCGGGAGGCGCAGGACGTCCGCCACGCGGGCCTGATCGCCGCCCTGCTGGCCGATTGAGCGGGTCGCCGCCCCCGATTTCCGGGGTAACCGATTGATTTTCAAGGAAAGGCTTGCAATAGGGGGCCCCGCTGCCTACAATCGCCGCCCCTTTCCGTATTCACTGCGCGACCCGACCGGTCGCCGGGAGCCCGCATGGCCCGCATCACCGTCGAAGATTGCCTGGAAGTCGTCAACAACCGTTTCGAGCTGGTCACCATGGCCGCCAAGCGCGCCCGCCAGCTGGCCAACGGCGTCGATGCCCAGATCGACAACACCGAAGCGCAGGACAAGCCCACCGTGCTGGCGCTGCGCGAGATCGCCGCGCGCAAGATCGACAATGAACTGATCGACCGCGTCGAGAAGTCCGAGCGCGAGCGCGCCGAACGCGAAGCGCTGGAATGGGCCGCCGCGGAAGTGGTCGCCGACGACGACCTGTCCAAGGGCGACGACTGAGATCGACGCCATCTGACGTTCCCATCGGAACGGACGATGACCCAGGGCCCGCGAAAGCGGGCCTTGTGCGTTTCGGGGCCCGGTCCGCGCGTTGCCGATCCGACCGGTCTGGCATAGGCTGGCGACATGAATTCCGGCCGCACCGTGAAGGCACTCCGCACGCCCGCGCCGTCGCACGACGACGCGACGCCGGACTACATGGCGCAGTTCGAAAAATCCGCGGCCTATCTGCCGAAAGACCAGCTGCCGTTGGTGCGGCGCGCCTGGGAAGTGGGCGCCGCCGCGCACGCGGGGCAGACCCGCAAGTCGGGCGAGCCCTACATCACCCATCCGGTGGCCGTGGCCGGCGTCCTGGCCGAACTGGGCATGGATGCGGAGACGCTGATCGCGGCGATCCTGCACGACACCATCGAGGACACGCCGCTCACCCGCGAAGAGATCGCCGGCGAGTTCGGCGAGAACGTCGCCGAGCTGGTCGACGGCGTCACCAAGCTGGACAAGCTGAAGTTCCGCGACCGCCAGGAAGCGGCCGCCGAAAGCTTCCGCAAGATGCTGCTGGCCATGTCGCGCGACCTGCGCGTGATCATGATCAAGCTGGCCGACCGCCTGCACAACATGCGCACGCTGGGCGCTCAGAGCGCCGAGGCGCGCTCGCGCATCGCCCGCGAGACGCTGGAGATCTACGCGCCCATCGCCCAGCGGCTGGGCATGAACCTGGTGAAGTCCGAGCTGCAGGACCTGGGCTTCCGCGCGCTGCACCCGTGGCGCCACGCGGTGATCGAGAAGCACATCCGCAGCCAGCCGGTCATGCGTCGCGAGTCGATGGCGCAGATCGAGGCGCACCTGTCGCAGCGGCTGGCGAAGGAAGGCATCGAGCACCGCCTGGTCAGCCGGATCAAAACGCCGTGGAGCATCTACAACAAGATGCAGGGCGAAGGGAAAAGCTTCGACCAGGTGATGGACGTGTTCGGCTTCCGCGTCGTCGTCGATTCGGTGCCGTCGTGCTACCACGCCCTCGGTGCGGTGCATGCGCAGTACAAGCCACTGGATGGGCGCTTCCGCGATTTCATCGCGATCCCGAAAGCCAACGGCTACCAGTCGCTGCACACCGTGCTGTTCGGCCCGTACGGCTCGCCGATCGAGGTGCAGATCCGCACGATCGAGATGGACTTGGTCGCCGAGCGGGGCATCGCCGCGCACTGGACCTACAAGTACGGCACCGATTCGCCCAACAGCGCGCAGAACCGCGCGCACGCCTGGATCGTCGAGCTGATCGACAACCAGCGGGCGGCGGGTTCGTCGCTGGAGTTCCTCGACAACGTCAAGGTCGACCTGTTCCCGGACGAGGTCTACCTGTTCACGCCGAAGGGCAAGATCCTCTCGCTGCCGCGCAACTCCACGGCGCTGGACTTCGCCTACGCCGTTCACACCGACGTGGGCAACCAGGCCGTGGCCTCGCGCGTGGACAAGAAGCTGGTGCCGCTGCGCACCAAGCTCAGCAGCGGCCAGAGCGTGGAGATCATCACCGCCAAGTCGGCCGCGCCGAAACCGCAGTGGCTGGAGTTCGTGGTCACGAGCAAGGCGCGTACCGCGATCCGCCACCAGCTCAAGCAACTGGAGCACGAAGACGCCGTGCAGCTCGGCCACCGCATGCTGGACCGCGCGCTGGAGGACCTGGACAGCTCGCTCGAGCGGCTGCCGCAGCAGCGGCTGGAAGCCTTCCTCGCCGAGCACAAGTACCCGCGGCTGGAAGCCTTCCTGGCCGACGTGGCGCTGGGCAACTGGATGCCGGCGCAGGCGGCGCAGGCGCTCACCGCGTTCGCGGAACTGCGCGGCGGCGGCCACTCCAAGCATTCGCAGGAGAAGATCCTGATCACCGGCGGCGAACGCGGCGTGGTCAGTTTCGCGCAATGCTGCCAGCCGATCCCCGGCGACGAGATCATGGGGTATCACACCGCCGGCAAGGGCATCGTGGTGCACCGGCTGGATTGCCCCAACGTGGTCGAGTTCCGCAAGTCGCCCGACCGCTGGGTGCCGATCGCGTGGGACGCCAACGTCACCGGCGACTACGACGCCGCGCTGCTCATCGACGTGGAGAACCGCCCGGGCGTGCTCGCGCAGGTGGCGGCCGCGGTGGCCAAGAGCCAGTCCAACATCGAGCGCGTGGAATACCTGGAGCGCGACATCAACATGGCCGTGCTGCGCTTCTCCATCCAGGTCCGCGACCGCAACCATCTGGCGGAAGTGATGCGCCGGTTGCGGCGCCTCAACGTCGTGCATGGCGTGCGCCGGCAGTAAGCCGTCGCGCCCGTTTACAATGCCGGCTCCCGCCGCCAGGAGCCGACGATGTCCAAGCAGATCATCCACACCGACCGCGCGCCGGCGGCCATCGGCCCCTACTCGCAGGCCGTGCGCGCGGGCGACACGGTGTACTTCTCCGGGCAGATCCCGCTGGATCCGGCCACCGGCAACCTCGTCGACGGCGACATCGCCGTGCAGGCGCGCCGCGCGTTCGACAATCTCAAGGCCGTCGCCGAGGCCGCGGGCGGTTCGTTGGATCAGATCGTCCGCCTGGGCCTTTACCTGACCGACCTGTCGCAGTTCGCCGCCGTCAATGCGGTGATGCAGGAGTACTTCGCGGCACCGTTCCCCGCACGCTCGACGATCGAGGTGTCGGGCCTGCCGAAGGGCGCCGCGTTCGAAGTCGACGCGGTGATGGTGCTCGAGTAAGCGCGTCTAGCCGACGGGGCCGGGCAACCGGGCCTCGCTCGGCGTGTGCCCGGTCCAGCGCTTGAAGGCGCGACGGAACTCGCGCACGTCGGTGAAGCCGATCTGGCTGCCGACCGCCGCGATGGTCAGGTCCGGATCCTGCAGCAGTTCGAGCGCGCGTTCGGTCCGCACACGGTCATGCACCGCGCTGAAGCTCGTGCTCTCCTCGGACAATTGGCGGCGCAGCGTGCGCTCGCTCAGGTGCAGGGCAGCGGCGACGTCGGTCATCTGCGGGTTCTCGCGCAGGCGCGGGCGCAGCTGGCGCTCGACAGCCGCGGTCGTCTCGCCGCGCAGCGACATCGCCGCGAGCTGCGCCTGGCATAGCGACAGGGCCTGCCGCGAGGTGACCGGGTTGTAGCTGGCGAACGGCAGTTCCAGCCAGCGGCGATCCACCACCATCGCGTGCTGCGCCTGGTTGAAGCGGATCTCGCAGCCGAACAGGTCCGCATAGCGCGCTGCGTAGCGCGGCGCAGGGTAGCCGAGCTCCATCCACAGCGGACGGAAGTCCCCGCCCGCCAGTTCGCGCGCGAGCATCAGCGTGCTGGCGAACATTTCCTCGCACAGGAACGGCAGCAGATCGGCGGCTTCCTCCGGTGCGGTGGCGACCACGGCGAGCGCGCCATCGTCGCGGTCCTGCAGGTCCAGGTCCATCAGCGGGCCGAGGTTGCGCTGGTATTCCAGGCCGATCTGCACGGCATCGCCGAACGTGGGCGCGGTCTTCATCGCCAGGCCGAGCAGGCCGAAGTTGCCGCCGTTCTGTTTTTCGCCCATCGCCAGGCCGACCCCGTCGATCGGCAGCGTCGGCAGCGCGCGGCGGATGATCTCGCTCGCCTGCCGATAGGAGACCCGCGCCTGTGGATCGTGGATCTCCTGCACGTTGAGGCGCATGCCGGCGAACCAGCTCTCGGCGTTCACACCGAACTCGCCGGCGAGCAGCACCAGGCCGCACAGCATGTTCGTGGGCAGGTTGGCGACCGACAGGCGGTTGCCCAGTCCCGTTTTCCAGCGCATCGAAGCCCCTCCAGCTTGTCCGCTTTGCCCCCCTTAGTATGCCGCTCCTGCCCTCCGTGTCACATAGGCGGGCGCACCAGACTGCCTGTCACTACGCAAGCGTATGGGAGGGGAGACTCATGCAGCGCAACATTTCCTGGGCGATGGCCGGCGCGCTGGCGCTGTTGGCGACCGGTTGCCAGCCCAAGGCGCCCGAGACGGCCGCGGTGCCGGCGGCGGACGCGACATTCGCCGCCACCCTGCAGGAGCGGCTGCTGGACGCCAAGCCAGGGGACGTCATCGAGATCCCGGCCGGCCGCCACCAGTTCGACCGCAGCCTGACCCTGCGCGCGAGCGGGGTGACCATCCGCGGGGCCGGCATGGACAAGAGCGTGCTGAGCTTCAAGGGGCAGAAGGCCGGCGCCGAGGGCTTGCTGGTCAACGGCGACGATTTCACCATCGAACACCTGACCATCGAGGACTCCAAGGGCGACGGCCTGAAGATCAGCGAGTCGACCAACATCACCGTGCGCGGCGTGAAGGTGCAGTGGACCGGCGGGCCGAGCACGAAGAACGGCGCCTACGGCATCTATCCGGTGCTGACGAAGAACGTGCTGATCGAGGACACCGTGTCCATCGGCGCGTCGGACGCGGGCATCTACGTCGGCCAGTCCGACGGCGTGATCGTGCGGCGCAGCCGCGCCGAGCAGAACGTGGCCGGCATCGAGGTGGAGAACACCATCAATGCGGACGTGTACGAGAACGTCGCCACCGGCAACACCGGCGGCATCCTCGTCTTCAACATGCCGGGCCTGTCGCAGCAGGGCGGCAACATCCGCGTCTACGACAACAAGGTCATCGCCAACAACCACGAGAACTTCGGCGCCAAGGGCACGCCGGTGGCCAGCGTGCCGGCCGGTTCGGGCATCGTCATCAACTCCAACGACGACATCGAGGTCTTCGGCAACGAGATCCGCGACAACGCGACCGCGAACATCATCGTCTCCAGCGTGTACTCGACCGGCTACAAGGACAGCAGCGCTTCGCCCAACTTCGATCCGTACCCGGAACGCATCTACATCCACGGCAACACGCTGTCCGGTGGCGGCGATTCGCCCGACGGGTTCGACCTGAAGGCGCTGAAGGTGGCCACCTATGGCCTGGGCGGCAACTTCCCGGACGTGCTGTGGGATGGCTACTTCAACAAGGACCGCGTGGTCGACGGCAACAAGGTCGGTCCGCAGATCTGCCTGCGCGACGTCAGCGGCGTGGTCAACGCAGACGGCCCCGGCGGCTACAAGAACCCCAGCAAGGATGCGAAGGCCCACGACTGCGCGCTGCCCCGGCTGCCCGCGATCGACCTGAAGCGTGGGTGAGGCATGCGGAAGCCGTACCGGCGGGGATTCCTGCTTGTGATCGCCCTGCTGGGCCTCGCGTTGGCCGCCTGTCGACCGTCGGCGGGCGTGCATTTCTTCGCCGACGGTCAACCGAAGACGCTGGGTGAGTGGGGCGTGCTCCGGATCGAAGGCGGCAAGCTCCGCCTCAACGAAGGCGTGGTGCCGTACGACCTCAATACGCCGCTCTTCAGCGACTACGCGCACAAGCTGCGCACGGTGTGGATGCCCGAGGGCACGTCGGCGACGTACCAGCCGGAGCAGAGTTTCGATTTTCCGGTGGGCACCATCCTCAGCAAGACCTTCTACTACCCGCTGCCCGCAGGCACGGCATGGGACGGGAAATCCGTCGCGCGCACGCGGCCGTCGCAGTCCTCGCTGGAAGGCGAAGCCCTCGACCTGTCCCAGGTACGCCTGATCGAAACCCGCCTGCTGGTGCATCGCACGGACGGGTGGGTGGCGCTTCCGTACGTATGGAACGAGACGCAGACCGAGGCCACGCTCAAGCGCACGGGTGAGCTGGTGGCGCTCGAGCTCGTCGACGGCACAGGTGCGCGCGAGACGGCCGACTACCAGGTGCCGGACCAGAACCAGTGCGGTGGCTGCCACATCACCGACAACAAGTCGCGCAAGCTGCTGCCGATCGGTCCGAAGGCGCGCCACCTCAACCGCGACTTCGCCTATGCCGGCGGCCGCGAGAACCAGCTCGCCCATCTGGCGCGCGTGGGTTACCTGACCGGCGTGCCGGCCGATGCGCCGCGACTGGCGGATGCGATGGATGCTGCCGCACCGCTGGAGGCGCGCGCGCGCGCCTACCTGGACGTCAATTGCGGCCACTGCCACAGCGCCACCGGGCCGGCGATCACCTCCGGGCTCTGGCTGGATGCGCACACGCAGGACCGCCTGAAACTGGGCTTCTGCAAGCAGCCGATCGCGGCGGGCAAGGGCACCGGCAATCGTCTGCACGACATCGAGCCGGGCAACGCCGCCGCTTCGATCTTCGAGTTCCGCATGGACAGCGACGACCCGGCGATCATGATGCCGGAGCTGGGTCGTTCGGTGGTGCACCGCGAGGGCGTGCAGCTGATCCGCGACTGGATCAACGCGCAGCCGGGGAGTTGCGATATCGCGGCAGGGGAATCCGTGAACATGCTGCCGGCGCGGTGAGGCCGGCTTCCGCACAAACGCTTCTTGGGAGGGAGTGATGAAAGTGACGCAACGGAATCTGGTGGTCGGGCTGCGGCGCGCGCTGTTCGGCGGCTGCGTGGTGCTGGGGACGGGCGGCACGGCGTGGGCGCAGTCGACCCCGCAGGGCGAGCAGGACGCCACCAACCTGGACACCATCGTCGTCACCGCGCAGAGCCGCCAGC
The DNA here is from genome assembly GCF_900104255.1 of Pseudoxanthomonas sp. CF385. Taxonomy (NCBI): domain Bacteria; kingdom Pseudomonadati; phylum Pseudomonadota; class Gammaproteobacteria; order Lysobacterales; family Lysobacteraceae; genus Pseudoxanthomonas; species Pseudoxanthomonas sp. CF385. The sequence continues at coordinate 847,742 of NZ_FNKZ01000002.1, read as the reverse complement.
AGGAACTGCAGGACGTGCCGATCGCGCTGCAGGTCGTGGACCAGCAGCTGCTCGATGACGTGGCGGCGGACAACCTGGGCGACATCGACGCCTTCGTGCCCGGCCTCGTGGTCGACGCGGTGCAGCCTACCCAACCGTCGTTCCGCTTGCGTGGCGTGGAGACCAGCGACTTCGGCATCGGCACCGATCCGGCGGTCGGCGTGTTCGTCGATGGCGTGTACGGCGGTCGCGGCGGCGGCGTGCTGCTGCCGTTCGTCGATGTCGAGCGGATCGAAGTGCTGAAGGGGCCGCAAGGCACGCTGTTCGGCCGCAACACGGCCGCTGGCGCGATCTCGCTGGTGACCCGTCGCCCGCAGAACGAGACCGAGGCGCGCCTGCGCCTGCGCCTGGGCAACTACGGCAAGCAGTACGCCGATGCGATGTGGAACATCCCCACCAGCGACAACTCGGCGCTGCGCTTCAATGCGCTGTTCAACCACAGCGACGGCTGGTTCCAGGACGGCGCCACCGGGAAGGACCTGGGCGGCGAGAACGTGTGGGCCACGCGCGCGGCCTGGCAGGTCGGCCTGGGCGAAAACACGACCGCGCTGATCAGCTGGGACCACGAGAGCCTGGACCAGAACGGCCGCGTGACCACGGGCATCGTGCCGCTGCCGGCGTATCCGCAGCGGCCGCCGGTGCCGGTGGATCCGGACGACTTCCTCGATCCGCGCGAGATCCCCACCTACAGCGACGCCACCAACGCCGAGTGGCGCACGTTCGACGGCGTCACCCTGATCCTGGACCACGCACTGAATTGGGGTCACCTGACCTCGACCACGTCCTGGCGCCAGTACGACTCGTTGAACCAGACCGAGGAAGACGGCACCAACCGCGCCGACCTGTACATCGATTCGGTCAACACCGAGAGCAACGAAACCTTCTACCAGGAGTTCAAGTTCGCCGGCAGCAACGCGCGGCTGGACTGGGTCGCCGGCGCCAGCTTCTTCAAGGAAGACGCCGACCAGACCAGCGAGGTGAACACGAATACCGAAGCGGTCGACAATATCGTCCGCAACCTCGGTATCGCGCCGACGCCGGACGGCAGCCTGTTCGGCTTCACGTCGTTGCTGGCGCAGATGGCGGGCATCCCGGTCTCGCTGGTCGGCGATCGATGGAACGAGCGCTTCACCAACACGCTGTCGACGACCGCCTACGCGGCCTTCGGCGACGTGATCTGGCGCGCCACCGACAAGCTCAACCTGACCTTCGGCCTGCGCTATACCCGCGACGAGAAGGACTTCACCTGGCTCAACACGCCCCGCAATGCGCCGGAGCTGGAAGCCAAGCTGGCCCTGCTGGAGTCGCTGGGCTTCTTCGACGCGCTGGCGCAGATGGGCATCCCGATCAGCCGCGAGACGCTGACGTTCGACATGGCGTTCATCGATCCGCCGGCGATGGTCAACAAGGGCGTGCTGGTGCGCGACAAGCGCAGCTGGAGCGACTTCAGCCCGCGCTTCGTCGTGGACTACCACTTCAACGACAAGGCGATGGTGTTCGGTTCGCTGGCCAAGGGCTACAAGGCCGGCGGTTTCAATGCGCTGCAGATCGGCCCGGCGTTCGAGAACGAGGACGTGTGGAACGCGGAGGTGGGCATCAAGCAGTCGTTCGGCCGCTTCTCCTACAACGCGTCGCTGTTCCACTACCGCTACGACAATCGCCAGTCGATCCGCCTGATCGATCCGGACCCGAACAACCCCGTGGACATCCCGCGTTTCGTGTTCGACACCGGCGACCTCGAGGCCACCGGCATCGACTTCGACATGCGCTGGAAGGTGACCGATGCCTTCACCCTCGATGCGCAGGCCGAGTGGATCGACTCCAAGTACAAGGACTACGTGACGCCGGAAGGCGTGGACCTGGACGGCGAACCGACGGGCGAGCCGCGCTTCACTGCGTCGTTCGGCGCAGCCTACCGGGTCAGCCTGGGCGACAACGGCGACCTGCGCCTCTCCGCCCGCCATGCCTACCGCGGGCGCACGCGCTGCAATGCGGGTTCGGACCTGCAGGGCGATTGCGGGGTCAATGCGCTGCTGGACATCGGCGAGCCGCGCGAGCGCACCGATGTGCGGATCGGCTGGACTTCGCCGCAGGATCGTTGGAGCTGGGCGGTCTACGGCAACAACGTCTTCGACAACCAATATGTGAAAGGTCTGAACACGTACGGCCGCGGTCCGCTGGGTGTCGTCGGCGCGACCATCAGCGAGCCGCGCACCTATGGCGTGGAAGTGGCCGTGAAGTTCTGAGCCGCGCGGCGACGCGCTGGACGTGGGCGCCCCGGCACCTCGCGGTGCCGGGGTTTTTGTTTGCCGCCGATCCCGGCATCCTTGTGCGATGCCCGTGCGTCGCAACGTCCCTGCCGTCGATCTCTCCGCCGAACCCCTGAGCCGCCTGCCCGGCGTCGGACCGCGCGTGGCCGAGAAGCTCGCCGCGCGCGGCCTGGTGACGATGCAGGACCTGTGGCTGCACCTGCCGCTGCGCTACGAGGACCGCACCACGTTGACCCCGATCCGCCTGCTGCAGCCGGGGGTGCCGGCGCAGGTGGAGGGGCGCGTGGAGGCGGTCGAGCGCGGCTTCCGTTACCGCCCCGTGCTGCGTGTCGCGGTCGGCGACGAGGGTCATGGCAGTCTGGTGTTGCGCTTCTTCCACTTCCGGGCGGCGCAAGTCGCCCAGTTTGCGGTCGGCACCCGCATCCGCTGCTACGGCACGCCGAAACCCGGCCAGCATGGGCTGGAGATCATCCATCCCAGCTACCGGGTCCTGGGGGAAGGGGACGACGCTGCGTTGGGCGATGCGCTGGACCCGATCTATCCCGCCGTCGAAGGCCTGGGGCCAGCGACCCTGCGAAAGCTCATCGGCCAGGCCCTGGAGCGGTTGCCCGAGGCCGATGCGCTGGAGCTGTTGCCCGCGTCGTTGCTCGAGGGGCTCGGCCTGCCGTCCTTACGCGAGGCCCTGCTGGCGATGCACCGTCCTCCGCGCGATGCGGACGTGGCGGCGCTCGCGCTCGGGACGCATCCGGCGCAGCGCCGGCTGGCGATCGAAGAGCTGCTCGCACACCACCTCAGCCTGCGCCGGCAGCGGCTCGCGCTCCAGAAGCACCGGGCGCCCGCGTTGAAAGGCCGGGGCGCGCTGGTGAAGTCGCTGGTGAAAGCGCTGCCGTTCGCGCTCACCGGGGCGCAGCAGCGCGTCTTCGCGCAGATCCGCGAGGACATCGCGCGCCCCTCGCCGATGCTGCGCCTGGTGCAGGGCGACGTGGGCAGCGGCAAGACCGTGGTCGCGGCGCTGGCCGGCATGCTGGCCGTGGAGGCGGGCAAGCAGGTCGCGCTTGCCGCACCCACGGAGCTGCTGGCCGAACAGCACCTGGCCAACCTCAAGGCGTGGCTCGAACCGCTGGGCGTGCGCGTGGCATGGCTGGCCGGCAAGGTGACCGGCAAGGCGCGTGCGCAGGTGCTGGCGGAGGTGGCGTCCGGCGAGGCGCAGGTCATCGTGGGCACGCATGCGCTGATGCAGGAGGCGGTGGTCTTCCACGATCTCGGCCTGGCCATCGTGGACGAGCAGCACCGCTTCGGCGTGCACCAGCGCCTCGCGCTGCGCGACAAGGGCGCGGGCCGTGACCGCGTGCCGCACCAGCTGGTGATGACGGCCACGCCGATCCCGCGCACGCTGGCGATGGCGGCCTATGCCGACCTCGACGTATCGGCCATCGACGAACTGCCGCCGGGCCGCACGCCGGTGCAGACCGTCGCGCTCAGCGCGGAGCGCAGGCCGGAGCTGGTCGAGCGCATCCGCGCGGCCTGCGCGGAAGGGCGGCAGGCCTATTGGGTCTGCACGCTGATCGACGACAGCGATGAGGTGGTCGCACAGGCGGCGCAGACCACGTTCGAAGCCTTGTCTGCCTCGCTGCCCGAGCTGCGCGTCGCGCTCGTGCATGGTCGCATGAAGGCGGCCGACAAGCAGGCGACGATGCGCCGCTTCAAGCAGGGCGAGGCCGACCTGCTTGTGGCGACGACCGTCATCGAAGTCGGGGTTGACGTGCCCAACGCCTCGCTGATGATCATCGAGAACGCCGAGCGTCTCGGCCTGGCGCAGCTGCACCAGCTGCGCGGGCGGGTGGGGCGTGGCGCCACCGCGTCCAGTTGCGTACTGATGTACCAGCCGCCGCTCTCGGCGATGGCGAAACATCGTCTCGCGACGATGCGCCAGACCAACGATGGCTTCGTCATCGCCGAGAAGGATCTGGAACTGCGCGGTCCCGGCGAGTTGCTGGGCACGCGGCAGACGGGCCTCGCGGCGTTCCGCGTGGCCGATCTCGCCCGCGATGCAGGCCTGCTCCCGCAGGTGCATGCGCTGGCGGAGCGCTTGCTGGCCGATGACCCGACGGCCGCGGATCGCGTGATCCACCGCTGGGTCGGGGGTGCGGCGCGCTACGCCTCGGCATGAGCGGCGCGCCTTCCGCTGGTCATCCATCGGTGCGAGACTCCACCCCCGATAGAAGAAGCGAAGAACGATGACGGACCAGATTCCCCTGCTCATCGACACCGACCCCGGTGTCGACGACGCCCTCGCCCTGCTGATGGCCTTCAACGATGCGCGCCACGAGATCGTCGGCCTCACCATCGCAGCCGGCAACGTGGGCCTGCAGCACACCGTGCGCAATGCGCTGAAGCTGTGCGAAGTCGCGGGCCGCAGCGACATTCCCGTGTTCGCGGGCGCGCCTGCGCCACTGCTGCATCCCTCGCCCGATGCCGGCTACGTGCACGGGCAGGATGGCTTCGGCGACGTCGGCTTCGCGCCGGCGGCCAAGCAGGCCGAAGCCGAACACGCCGCGCTGGCGATCCTGCGCCTGTCGCACGTGCACGCGGGGCGGCTGGTGCTGGTCGCCCTGGGCCCGCTGACCAATATCGCCCTGGCGTTGAAGCTGGACCCGACCCTGCCGCAGCGGGTGGCACGCTTCGTCGTGATGGGCGGTGCGGTCACGTGCCACGGCAACATCACGCCGGCGGCGGAGTTCAATTTCTACTTCGATCCCGAAGCCGCGCACATCACCCTGCAGGCGTTCGAGCGCTACGACCTGGCCGACTGGGAAGCCACCATCGCCCACGGCCTGCCGCACGACCAGGTCGACGTCTGGCTGGCCGCCGACAGCGAGAGGGCCCGGTTCTACGCGCGCATCTCGGAAAAGACGCGGCTGTGGTCGGCCGACCGCCGCGGCGACCACTGGTTCGCCGCCGACGCCCTGGCTATGGCCTTCGTGCTCGCGCCGGAGGGTGCGCTGGAACTGGCAGAGCGCCCGCTGGCGATCGAACTGCAGGGCCAGCATGCCCGCGGGGCCTCGGTGGTCGACTGGCGCCGGGAGGGCGGCCGGCCGGACCAGGCCAACATCCTGCTGCGCTACGACCAGGCCCGGTTCCAGGACCTCATCCGGGCGGCGCTGGCCGCCGGCTGATCGCCGGGTTGCGCCGGCAGGGGAGGGCGGGCTACAATGCCGCTCTTCCATTCCCGCTACACGGTGTGCCCGCCATGAAGGCCGACATCCATCCCAACTACCGCGAAGTCGTCTTCCACGACGTGACCTCCGATTTCAAGTTCCTGACGCGCTCCACGCTGGGCACCAAGGAAACGACGAAGTGGGAAGACGGCAACGAATACCCGCTGATCAAGGTCGAAATCTCCTCGGCCTCGCACCCGTTCTACACGGGCAAGCACAAGGTCATCGACACCAGCGGTCGCATCGACAAGTTCCAGAAGCGCTACGCGCGCTAATCGAGCTTCGTTCGCTGTACCGGTTCGGCCGCGCCTCGTGCGCGGCCGTTCGCGTTTGTGCGACTCGTATCATGCGTGCGCCCGGAACGGTCGGTTGCACCTGCGGCCTCATTCTTTGGTCTGACTTTGGTCCCCTGTCGAGCGACGGCTCCAGAACCTGTGTGCGATAATTCGGGTCATCCAAGGTTCACTCCCTGGACTCCCGTCACACGCCGACCGGGCCTCCGGCCGGCGTTTCCCCACGAAGGAGCGCACACTGTGTCCGAACTCGACCAGGTCACGCTGAATGCGGGCGACAAGTCCGTCGTCCTGCCCGTCCTGAAACCCACGCTTGGCAACGACTGCGTCGACATCGCCAGGCTGACCAAGGAAACCGGTCTTTTCACCTACGACTCCGGTTTCACCGCGACGGCAAGCTGCAAGTCGGCCATCACCTACATCGATGGCGACAATGGCGTGCTGCTGTACCGCGGCTACCCGATCGAGCAGCTGGCCCAGCACTCGAACTTCCTGGAAGTCTCGTACCTGCTGATGAACGGCGAACTGCCGACCCCGGCCGAATTCGCCAAGTTCGAGCACGAAGTCACGCATCACACGATGATGCATGAGTCGCTGAAGAACTTCCTGCACGGCTTCCATTACGACGCGCACCCGATGGCCATGCTGGCCGGCACGGTCGCCTCGCTGTCGGCCTTCTACCACGACACGCTGGACCTGGAAGATCCGGAACAGCGCCGCCTTGCCGCGATCCGCCTGCTGGCGAAGATGCCGACCCTGGCTGCCGCCGCCTACCGTTACTCGATCGGCTGGCCGATCCGCTACCCGCGCAACAACCTCGACTACGTCGACCGCTTCCTGCACATGATGTTCGAAGTGCCGAGCGAGCCGCTGGAACTGAACCCGGTCGTCGCCAAGGCGCTGGACCTGCTGTTTATCCTGCACGCGGACCACGAGCAGAACGCCTCGACGTCGACGGTGCGCCTGGTCGGTTCGACCGGTGCCAATCCGTATGCCTCGGTCGCCGCCGGCATCACCGCGCTGTGGGGTCCCGCGCACGGCGGCGCCAACGAAGCCGTGCTGAAGATGCTGGAAGAGATCGGCGATGCGAAGAACGTCGCGTCGGCCGTCGCCAAGGCGAAGGACAAGGAGTCGGGCTTCCGCCTGATGGGCTTCGGCCACCGCGTCTACAAGAACTTCGATCCGCGCGCCAAGATCATCCGTGAGATGACCCACAAGGTGCTGGGCGAGCTGGGCGTGGACGATCCGCTGCTGGAAGTGGCGATGAGGCTGGAAGAAGCCGCGCTGAAGGACGAGTACTTCATCCAGCGCAAGCTCTATCCGAACGTCGACTTCTACAGCGGCATCATCTACAAGGCGCTGAAGATCCCGACCGAGATGTTCACCGTCATGTTCGCCATCGGCCGCACCGCCGGCTGGGTGTCGCACTGGCTGGAGCAGCAGGTCGACCCGGAAGCGAAGATCGGTCGTCCGCGCCAGATCTACACCGGCTACGCGCCGCGCGACTACGTGCCTACCGGGAAGCGCTGAGCCTCCCCGACGGCAGACGGAAGGCCCCGCAAGGGGCCTTCTGCGTTTCCGGGATCAGGCATCCGGGACCACGTCGACGCGCGTGGACAGCGCATGCAGTGCGAAGGCATGGATCGTCGCGTCCACGGTGGTCGTGCAGTCCGACAGCACGGAGACCGCATACGGTGCCGCGCCTGGCGACACGGCGGTGAATGCCACGCAGTTCTGGGTCATCATCCCGGCGATCCGCAGGCCCGCCACCCCGTCCTCGGCCAGCAAGGCCCCCAGCGAGGTCTGGTGGAAGCTGTCGGCAAACTGCTTCACCACCACCGGCGCGTCGGGTGCGGCGGCGAGGATGCGGGGATGGATCCGGGCACCCGGGCTGCCGGGCCTGAAGAAGCCGGCGTCGGCCGAAGCGGATTCATGCCGCACCAGCACGACCCGTTCGCCGCGCGCCCGTGCGCGTTCAATGGCGGCAACGGTGGCGTCGAGCACCGCTTCCGCATTCCAGAGCGGAAACGCGCCACCGGGGAAATAGTCGTTCTGCACGTCGATGATGATCAGGGCGGTGTCCATGGCTTACCTTGGGCAGTAGGGTGCGGACAGGTTAGGAAGCCGCGCCACGCCGGTGAATTGCACTCCGCAAGAATTCGCGCCGTTCCGCTTGAGGATTGGAAGACATGCCATTGGACAAGATGAGCCGGACCATCCTGGCCCACCTCGGGCGCGACGCGCGCGCCACCTGGCAGGCGCTGGGCCGCCAGGTGCACCTGACCGGGCAGGCCGTGGCGACCCGCGTGCAGCAGATGGTCGATGACGGCACGATCCGCCGCTTCACCGTCGTGCGCGGCGACCTGCGGCGTTACTTCGTCACCGTGTTCATGGACACGCCGCGTTTCGACGCCTTCGAAGCCTTTCTCCAGGCACGCGAGGACGTCGAGAGCGCAAGCAAGATCGCAGGCGAGGGCTGCTACCACGTGGTCCTCGCCTGTGAGGACGATGCGGCGCTGGATGCCTTCACCCAGGCGTTGCTGGAGTACGGCCGCTACAAGGTGGCCAGCGAGATGCGGCGCGTGAAGGACTGAGCGGCGCTTGGCGCACCTCGTCGCGGCAGGTCCAGGCGCCCGTCCTGGCCACCACGCAAGCGCGGGGCCGTCGCGGCGACGATCTCGTGCGGGAAGCCGGCCGGCTCTCGCTCGCGTCGTCGAGGCGTCAGGTCAGCGCAGGGAAGCGGACTCGTAGCCCGCGATTTCCGCCTCCGCCAACAACTCGCGCAGCTGCGTGGCCGACGCGCGCTTCATGGGCTTCTCGTCGATGGCGGACAACGGCGCCTGCCGGAGGGCGTCATGGGGCAGCACGGTCAGGTCGAAGCTAAGCTCTTCCGCGCCGAATACCCAGACCGGCAGGTCGGCGACGCGCTCCCGATCCAGGCGAAGCCGACGCGTGCGCGCTTCGGCGGGGATGCGATGCTCTTCGAGGAAGCGGGTGACCGCGTCGGGGTCGTCGCTGTGGACATGCAGCTGCACGGGCGCATTGCCGTCGGCCGTGCCGTCCAGCACCGGGCCCACCAGCCGCGGTGAAAAGGCGGAGAGGAACTCCATCGCCCGCTGCGCGGCTTCGCGCCGGCGCAGCAGGCCGGCCGCATGCGCGTCACCGACGAACAGGCGCTGGTACGTGCGCAGGGCGTCTTCGATCTCGCGGTTGCGGGGCAGCGAGGCGTCGTCGTGGATGCCGAGCCGGCTGGCCGCCTTGAGCTTGGCCTGATGGAAGTCGCGGATGCCGCCTTCCGCCATCAGGCGGGCGGCTTCGTGCGCGAGCCGCTGGCGGCGCTCTCGGGTACGGGTTTCGGCATGCTGACGGGCGTGGTGCATGGCAGGCCTCCGCGTCGAACCTGTCCCGAATGTACACCATGCCCTCGTGATGTCGATGACGGTCCGGCTGCGCCGTCATCGATCCTTCACCCGCTTGCGGATCAGAAGATGTCGAAGGCCTCTTCGTCCGGCACGGCGTCTTCGGGGCCGTACAGGTCGTAATCCTGGATGCGGTCCATGTCTTCGACCTTCACCCACTCGGTCACGCCGTTGAGCGTGGCCTGGACCATGCCGTCCGGCGGATCGTTCGAGGCGACCGGCTTGTCCTTCAGCGCCACCCGCATGTAGTCGATCCAGATCGGCAGCGCTGCCTTGCCGCCGTACTCGCGATACCCCAGCGACTGGAAGTTGTCGCGGCCGACCCACACCACGGTGGCGTACTGGCCGCCGAAGCCGCCGAACCACGCATCGCGGTGATCGTTGGTGGAGCCGGTCTTGCCGCCCACGTCCTCGCGACCCAGCACCTTCGCGGCGGTGCCCGTGCCGCGCTGGACCACGTCGCGCATCATCGACACCAGCTGATAGGCCGTGCGCTCGTCGATCGCGCGCGGCGCGGTGACGGCGTTCGGATCGGCCGGCTTCTGCTCGGCTTTCGGTGTTTCCGCCGTGGCGGGGGCCGCAGGTTTGGCGGCGGCGGGACCGAAGTTGAAACCGTCCACGACCTGGCTGGCCGGCGTACTGGCGCCGTACTGGCCCTGTCCGCAACCCCGGCAGGCGACCGCGGCGTTCTCCTTGAACACCACGTTGCCTTCGCGGTCCTTGACCTCGTCGATGAACCACGGCGTCACCCGCGAGCCGCCGTTGGCGAACACCGCATAGGCGCGCGCCACCGACAGCGGCGTCAGCGACGCGGTGCCGAGCGACATGGAAAGGTTGGGCGGCAGCTCGGACTCTTCGAAACCGAACTGGCTGATGTAGGTGCGCGCGAAGGGCACGCCGATCCCGTCCAGCAGGCGCACCGACACCAGGTTGCGCGACTGCACCAGGGCCTCGCGCAGGCGCATCGGTCCGCGGAAGCCGCCGCCGTCGTTCTGCGGGCGCCACATGTGGCCGCGGCGATCGCGGAACACGACCGGTGCGTCGAGCACGATCGAGGCCGGGTTGAAGCCCTTCTCGAACGAGGCGGCGTACAGGAACGGCTTGAAGCTGGAGCCCGGTTGCCGCCTCGCCTGGGTGGCGCGGTTGAATTTGTTGCCGGCGAAGCTGTAGCCGCCGACCAGCGCCCGCAGGGCGCCGTTGCCGGCATCCAGCGAGACCAGGGCCGCCTGGGCGCGCGGAATCTGGTCGATGACGTAGCTGCCCTCTTCCTTGCCCGCCTTGATGCGGGTCAGGTCTCCCCGCTTGAACAGCTTGGCCGGCGTGCGGCCGGTCCACTTGCTGGCGGCCGCCGGCAGGGTGAGTTCCTTGCCGTCCGCCATGACGACCGTCGCGCCGCCATCGTCGTGCGTGCGGGCGACGACCACCGGTTGCAGGCCGTTCTGGGCAGGGACGCCGCGCAGGTGGGTGGCCAGCGTGGCGGCATCCGCATCGGCGGCCACATCGAAATGCGCTTCCACGCCGTTCCAGCCATGGCGATGGTCGTACAGCCCCAGGCCGTCGCGGACGGCCGCGTTGGCGGCGTCCTGCAGGGGGGCATCCAGCGTGGTGGTGACGTGATAGCCCTTGGTCAGCGCCTCGGGCCCGAAGCGCGCGATCATTTCCTGGCGCACCATTTCGGACACGTACGGCGCGTAGACCTCGATCGGCCGCTCGTGCGGCTTGGCGTGCATCGGTTCGGCCTTGGCCGCCGCGGCCTCCGCGGCGGTGATGTAGCCGTCCTCGCGCATGCGTTCCACGACATACGCACTGCGCTGCTGGTTGCGGCCGGGGTTGCTGATCGGGTTGCCGCTGGACGGGAACTTCAGCGCGCTCACCAGGGTGGCGGCCTCGGCCAGGCTCAGCTGGTCCAGGCGCTTTCCGTAGTAGTACTCCGCGGCCGCGGCCACGCCGTAGGAGCGATTACCGAAGAAGCTCTTGTTGAGGTAGAGCTCGAGGATCTCGTCCTTGGTCAGCATCTTCTCGATGCGGACCGCCAGCATCATCTCCACCAGCTTGCGGGTATAGCTGTATTCCGAGCTCAGGAACCACTGCCGCGCGACCTGCTGGGTGATGGTGCTGCCACCCGCCACGCGGCCTTCCTTGCGGCTGGCGATCTGCCAGACCGCGCGCGCGATGCCGGTGGGATCCACGCCGTTGTGCTCGTAGAACTTGCTGTCCTCGGCGGCGATGAAGGCCTGCTTGACCCGGGGGGGGACCTGGTCGATCCGGACCGGATACCGGCGGATCTCGCCGTACAGTCCCATCAGGCGGCCATCGCTGGCGTAGATGTAGAGGGGTTCCTGCAGCTCGACGTTCCGCAGGGCCTGGACGTCCGGGACTTTGGACGAGACCGTGTAGTAGAGCACCCCCAGGCCGACCGCGCCGGCCAGGGCAAGTATCAGGAACGTGATGAGGGTCCAACGGAGAAGACGACGGAACCGGGACATCCAGTGCTTTCCGATTGCAGAATTCGTGGCGGCAGAGTATAGATGACCGCCGGGATCGCCACAGGTGATCCCAAGGGGAACAGGGACTTGGGGAACAACCCTCGTGAAACGTGACAAGCCGCACAGCCACGTCAACGGCGGTTGCCAAGCGTAAAAACTTGGTTATTAATGTGGGCGCGCGTCGTGCGCCTTGTGCCCGTCGGAAGGGGAAAGACCGTGGGGCTACTCCCAAAAAGCCAATCGCCGCTGATCGGCGTCGATATCAGTTCGACTGCGGTGAAACTGCTGCAGCTGTCGCGCGTGGGCAACCGTTTCAGGGTTGAACACTACGCCGTCGAGCCGCTGCCGCCGAATGCCGTGGTCGAGAAGAACATCGTGGAAGTCGAAGCGGTCGGCGAGGCCATCCGTCGCGCCGTGAACCGGGCCGGCAGCAAGGCCAAGCATGCGGCCGCGGCCGTCGCCGGTTCGGCGGTGATCACCAAGATCATCCCGATGCCCGCGGACCTGGACGAAAGCGATCTGGAGGCCCAGGTCGAGCTCGAGGCCGTCAATTACATCCCGTACCCGATCGAGGAAGTGAACATCGATTTCGAGGTGCTGGGTCCGATGCCCAACAATCCCGAGATGGTGCAGGTCCTGCTGGCCGCGTCCCGCTCGGAGAACGTCGAGCTTCGCCAGTCCGCGCTCGAACTGGGCGGATTGACCGCCAAGGTCATGGACGTGGAGGCCTTCGCGGTCGAGAACGCCTTCGCCCTGATGGCCAACGACCTGCCGGTCCCGCAGGACGGCGTGGTCGCCCTCGTCGATATAGGCGCCACGATGACCACCCTCAACGTCTTGCGCCGCGGGCGCAGCCTGTACAGCCGCGAACAGGTGTTCGGCGGCAAGCAGCTCACCGACGAAGTCATGCGCCGCTACGGCTTGACCTACGAGGAAGCCGGCCTGGCCAAGCGCCAGGGCGGTCTGCCGGAAAGCTACGAAGTCGAAGTGCTGGAGCCTTTCAAGGAAGCGACCGTCCAGCAGGTCAGCCGCCTGTTGCAGTTCTTCTACGCGGGCAGCGAGTTCAACCGCGTCGATCAGATCGTCCTGGCCGGCGGTTGCGCCGCGCTGGCCGGCCTGCCGGAAATGGTCGAAGAACAGCTGGGCGTGCCCACGGTCGTCGCCAATCCGCTGGCGCAGATGACGCTCGGTCCGCGCGTGCAGGCGCACGCGCTGGCCCAGGACGCGCCCGCGCTGATGATCGCCACCGGCTTGGCTTTGAGGAGCTTCGACTGATGGCAAGAATCAACCTACTCCCGTGGCGCGCGGAGCGTCGCGCCCAGCGGCAGCGCGAGTTCTACGTGATGCTAGGGGCCGCGGCCATCGCCGGCCTGCTGCTGTCCTTCCTGCTGTGGTTCCACTACGACCGCCAGGTGGCGGGGCAGACTGTCCGCAACGACTTCCTGAAGGCCGAGATCGCCACCGTCCAGGCGCAGAACAAGGAAATCGAGCGTCTGGACGAGCAGAAGCGTCGTCTGCTGGCGCGCAAGGAAGTGATCGAGAAGCTGCAGGCGAACCGCTCGCAGATGGTGCACCTGTTCGATTCGCTGGTCCGGACCATCCCCGACGGCGTGATGCTGGGCAACATCAAGCAGGATGGCGAAGTACTGACGCTCGAAGGCCGCGCGCAGTCCAACGCCCGGGTGAGCGCGTACATGCGCAATCTCGAGACGTCGGGCTGGATGACCAAGCCCGAGTTGTCGATCATCGAAGCCAAGCCCGAAGAGGTCAAGACACTGACCAACACGGGTGCGGGCCGTGCGCTGCCCTACGTGTTCAAGCTGACGGTCCGCCTGGCGAACCCGACCGCCGAACAGGAAGCGGAAACGGCCGCTGCCGGTGCCGCCCAGACGGCACCGGGTGCCGCGCCGGCCGCGCCGCTGGAGGGCCAGCCTTCGGCACCCGCGACGCCTGCACCCGCAGCGCCCGCACCTGCAGCGCCCGCGAATCCGCCGCCAGCCGCGCCGGCCGGTAACACTCCCCCGGCCACCGGGAGCGCCTCATGAGCCAGAAGAAGCAGTCGCTCAAGAACCTGGACATCAACAACATCGGCGCCTGGCCGCAGAACGCCAAGATCGGCTTCTGCGTGATCGTCGCACTGTTCATCCTGGCGTTCGCCTACTTCCTTTTCATCAAGGGAAAGACCGAAACGCTGGACGGACTGGAGCAGGAGGAAGTGCGCCTGCGCCAGGACTTCGAGAAGGAACAGGCCAAGGCCGCCAACCTCGAACCGCTCAAGCAGCAGCTCGCCCAGATGGAGCAGGTGCTCCAGCAGATGCTGCGCCAGCTCCCGAGCAAGACCGAGATGCCCGACCTGATCATCGACATCTCCCAGACCGCGCTTTCCAGCGGATTGGCCAACGAGCTGTTCCAGCCGGAGCCGGAGACGCTGAAGGAGTTCTACGCCGAGAAGCCGATCCAGCTTCGCATGGTGGGCAACTACCACCAGTTCGGTGCCTTCGTCAGCGGCGTGGCCTCGCTGCCGCGCGTGGTGATCCTGACCATGCATGACATCTCGCTGAAGCCGAAGGAAGGCAAGGGCGGCGTCAACCGCGGCGCGCTCGAACTGTCTGGTACGGTGAAGACCTACCGGTACCTCGACGAGAAGGAAGTCGCCGATCAGGAAGCCGCGGCCGCTGCCGCCGCAGGCGGCCAGACAACGCCCGCGCCCGCAGCAGGGGGAGCACCATGATCCGCGTTGACATGCGTTGGTTGATGCTGGGCGTGCTTGTATGCGTGGGCGGCTGCGCCCGCGGCATCACCAGTACCCCTGGCGATGCCCCCAACCTCGAAAGCTGGGTGGCCGACGTGCGCGCGCGACCCGCGCCGCCGCTCGATCCGTTGCCCGTGATGCAGCAGTTCGAAACCTTCGAGTACGCCGCGCAGACGCTGCGCGATCCATTCAGCGATGCCTGGAACAACGCGGAGGGAGGCGGCCTGCGGCCGGATCCGAACCGCCGCAAGGAAACGCTGGAACAGTATCCGCTGGACAGCCTCGACATGGTCGGCACGATCGGCAAGGGTGCGGCTCTGGTGGCACTGGTGATGGGGCCCGACAAGGTCACCTACCGGGTACGTCCGGGGAACTACCTGGGGCAGAGCGATGGCCGGGTCACCTCGGTCCGCGATGATGGCTTGGAACTTGTCGAACTAGTGCCGGATGGCGCAGGTGGCTGGCTGGAACGGCCGGCGTCCATCGCGCTTGAAGATCAATGATTGGGGGATACACGATGACCGCTTCGAACGCCTACCGCCTGCGGCCGTCCCGGCGCCTGGCCACCCTCCGGGCCTGCTCTCTGGGATTGGCCATCGGCCTGCTGGCCGCCGCCAGCGCCGCCGGCGCCACGCCCGCGGGTGAGCAGGCAAACGCACCCGTCGCTTCCGCCAAACAGGCGCAGGCGGTATCGGTGTCCAACATCGACTTCCGTCGAGGGGAAGATGGCGCGGGCCGCCTGATCCTCAAGTTCGATGGCCAGGGCGCCGCACCCGACCTGCGCAACCAGGGCGACAGCGTCGTCGTGGACGTCGGCAACGCGACGCTTCCCGCTTCGCTGCAGCGGCCCCTGAACGTGGTCGACTTCGCCACGCCGGTCCAACGCGTCGAAGCGCAGTCGAAGGCAGGTGGCACGCAGCTCGTACTGAGCACGCGGGGCGAGTTCGAATCGCTCGCCTACCAGTCGGGCAACGAATACGTCGTGGAGATCGTGCCGCGCGCCGGCCAGAAAGCCGTCGGCGGCCCGAGCGCCACCGCCGGGACCAGTTCCTCGGCGATCGTGGCCGCGGCGCAGAAGGTTGCCAGCGAGGCACGCCGCTATGGCGGCCGGCCGGTGACGTTCAACTTCCAGGATGTGCCGGTGCGGACCGTCCTGCAGCTGATCGCCGAGGAATCCAACCTCAACATCGTCGCCTCCGACACCGTGCAGGGCAACGTCACCCTGCGCCTGGTCAACGTGCCGTGGGACCAGGCGCTGGATATCGTGCTGCGCGCCAAGGGTCTGGACAAGCGTCGCGACGGCAACGTCGTGTGGGTCGCGCCCCAGCCCGAGCTTGCGAAGTTCGAGCAGGACAAGGAAGACGCGCGCATCGCGATCGAGAACCGCGAAGACCTGATCACGGACTACGTCCAGATCAACTACCACTCGGCCAGCGCGATCTTCAAGGCGCTGACGGAAGCCAAGGGTGTCGGCAACACCGGCGGCGGCGGCGGTAGCGGCGGCGGCAACCAGAACGAGAACGGGTTCCTGTCGCAGCGAGGCCGTCTGGTCGCCGACGAACGCACCAACACGCTGATGATCAGCGACATCCCGAAGAAGGTCGCGCAGATGCGCGAACTGATCGCGGTGATCGACAGGCCCGTCGACCAGGTGCTGATCGAAGGCCGCATCGTGATCGCCACCGATACCTTCGCCCGCGATCTGGGCGCGAAGTTCGGCATCATGGGCAAGCGTACGGGTGACCGTACGCAGGCTATCAGCGGCACCATCGGTGGCAACGTGACCATCGTGAACGACAACGTCTGGCCCGTGGATGTCGAGGGTGACACAGGTAGCGATGGCTTGAACGTCAACCTGCCCGCCGGCACCTTCACCACCAACCCGGCCAGCAGCATCGCGTACACGCTGCTGGGTCGGAACTTCAACCTGGACCTCGAGCTTTCCGCTCTGCAGGAAGAGGGTCGTGGCGAAGTGATTTCCAACCCGCGCCTGGTGACGACCAACCAGCGCGAGGCCGTGATCAAGCAGGGTCGCGAAGTGGGTTACCTGACCATTACGGGGTCGGGTAGCGGCGGCGGAGCGGCGGTACCTACCGTGCAGTTCAAGGAAGCTCTGCTCGAGTTGAAGGTCATTCCGACGATCACCGACGACAACCGCGTCTTCCTCAATCTCAACGTGAAAAAGGACGAGGTCCTGCGCTTCATCAGCCTGGGTCAGTTTGGCCAGGTGCCGGAACTGGCTCGCCGCGAGATCAACACTGCCGTGCTGATCGAGGACGGCCAGACCGTCGTGATCGGTGGCGTGTACGAATTCAGTGACCGCACCAGCATCGCCAAGGTGCCTTTCCTGGGCGATATCCCCTTCCTGGGCAACCTCTTCAAGAAGAAGGGTCGCAGCAAGGAGAAGGCGGAACTGCTGATCTTCGTCACTCCGAAGGTCCTGCGCGTGGCCGAGCGCCGCTGAGCCAGACGCAGACGGTTCGACAGATCCGAAGAAAGGGGGCCTCGGCCCCCTTTTCTTTTCGTGTATCCGCTACCTGAATCGGCCTGTCCCGTGCCGATGGTCCTGTGAACCAACAGGGCGCGGGTGGGTCAAAATCGGCCTCTGTTCCGACTTCCGGCCTTTCCATGGACTCCACTTCCGGCATCACCGACCCCGCCGCGGATGGGCAGGCAGCGCTGCATGCCGCCTTCACGCGCCTGCGTGAAGACCTGTCGCGGACCATCGTGGGCCAGGCCGCGCTGGTGGAGCGCCTGCTGATCGCGCTGCTGGCGGATGGCCACCTGCTCGTCGAAGGCGCGCCGGGCCTGGCGAAGACGACCGCGATCCGTGCGCTGGCCTCGCGCCTGCAGGCGGAATTCGCGCGCGTGCAATTCACCCCCGACCTGCTGCCGGCGGACCTGACCGGAACCGAGGTCTGGCGCCCGCAGGAAGGGCGCTTCGAATTCCAGGCAGGACCGGTGTTCCATCCGTTGCTGCTGGCGGATGAGATCAACCGTGCGCCGGCCAAGGTGCAGTCCGCGCTGCTGGAGGCGATGGGCGAGCGCCAGGTGACCGTGGGCCGGCACACGTATCCGTTGCCTGCGCTGTTCCTGGTGATGGCCACGCAGAACCCGATCGAGCAGGAGGGCACGTTCCCGCTACCGGAAGCGCAGCTGGACCGCTTCCTGATGCACGTGAAGATCGGCTATCCGGAAGCGGCGGCGGAGGCCGACATCCTGCGGCTGGCGCGCGATCGCGCCCGCGACGAGATGCAGGCGGTGCCGGCCGTCATCGAGCGCATGCCGCTGGAGGACGTCTTCCGCGCCCGTGCCCACGTGCTGGACCTGCACCTCGCACCGGCGCTGGAGCGCTACCTGATCGAACTCGTCCTGGCCTCGCGCAATGCCACGCGTTACGACGCCGCGCTCGCGCGACGCATCGCCTGGGGCGCAAGCCCCCGTGGTTCGATCGCGCTGGAGCGCTGCGCGCGTGCGCGTGCTTGGCTGGCGGGGCGCGATTACGTCACGCCGGACGACATCCGCGCGATCGCGCCCGACGTGCTGCGCCACCGCGTGCTGCCCAGCTATGAGGCCACCGCCGAAGGCTGGGATGGCGACCGGTTGGTGAAGGCGCTGCTGGACGTAGTGCCCTTGCCCTGACCGCAGCGCTGCACGCCCCGACCCCCTACGCATGAGCGACGGCATCCTTCCCACGCTGCAGGAACTGATCGCCCTGCGCGCCAGCGCGCAGCGGCGGCCGCCCGCGCGCCGGGGCCGGCACTCCGTCACCGGCCCCTCGGCTTCGCCGTTGCGGGGGCGAGGCATGGAATACGCCGAGTCGCGCGAGTACGTGGCCGGCGACGACGTGCGCCACATCGACTGGCGCCTGACCGCGCGCAGCGGCCGCACCCACACCAAGCTCTTCCAGGCCGAACGCGAACGGCTGACGCTGATCGTGGCCGACACCTCGCCGTTGCTGTACTTCGGCACGCGGACCCGCTTCAAGTCCGTGCAGGCGGCGCGCGCAGGGGCGGTCGCCGCGTGGCAGGCCGTGCGCGAGGGCGACCGGCTGGCGATCCTGCGGGGTAGCGCGACCGAAGCCCCGGTGCCGCCGGCGTCGGGAACGCGCGGTGCGCTGCGTGTGCTGGACGCGCTGGTCCGCTGGTACGCAAAGCCCCCCGCGGACGATCTCGGCCTCGCGTTCGCCCTCGACCACGCCGCGCGCCTGCTTCGTCCGGGCTCGCGCCTGCTGGTCCTGGCGGATCCCCACAGCGTAGCGAGCATCCCGGACACGCGCTGGACCGCCCTGGCCGCACATCACGATGTGGTGGTGCTCCTGCTGACCGACCCGCTGGAGACGGACCCGCCTTCGCGCCCGCTGCCGTTCGCCACGGGTGACCGACGGATCGAACTGGATCTTGCCAGCCAGGCGCAGCGCGATGCGTGGCGAAGCGAATTCCAGGCGCCGCTGGAACGCGCGCTGGATCGCCTGCCCTCGCGCGGCGTGCAGGTGCACACGTTGTCCACCGAGGCCGCCAGCGATGCCTGGTTGGTGGCGCTCGGCCGCGCGCAGCCGCAGGTGGCCTGAGCGTGGCGCCGGATACGCTGGTCCTCCGCGATGTGCACGTGCCGCCGGCACCGTCATGGTGGCCGCCCGCGGCGGGCTGGTGGCTGGTCGCGGCCGGTCTCGTGCTGGTGCTGCTGGGCGTCGGCGCATGGCGCTGGCACCGGCATCGGCGCCGCCAGCGCTGGCAGCGATGGTTCGACGCGGTGCCGCAGGGGAGGACGTCGGCCGAACAGGTCGCTGCCGTCTCGGAGCTGCTGCGCCGGGCCGCGCGACGCGTGTCGCCCGCCGCTGACCGCCTCGAGGGCGAGGCGTGGTTGCAGTTCCTCGATGGCAAGCAGGGGCGCACCTTCAGCGAAGGCCCCGGGCGGGTGCTGCTCGACGGTGGCTACCGTCGCGATGTCGCGCCTGCCGAGCTGGCCGCGGCGCTCGCGGTGGCGCGGGTGCGTTTCCTCGAGTTGATGGCCGCGAAGCGATGAGCGTTTCGCTGCCGACGCTGCAGTTGCTCCAGGACGGCTACGCCGGGTTCGCCTGGCCCTGGGCATGGCTGGTATTTCCGCTGCCCTGGCTGGTGCGTTGGGCATTGCCTCCGCGACGCGCGCAGTCGGATGCCCTCAAGGTGCCGTACGGCAGTGCCGTGCAGGCGATCGCCGCACAGGGTGGGCGAGGGTTGCACGGACGCGGCGCGGCATTGGCGTGGCTGGTGTGGTTCCTGTTGTGTGCGGCCGTCGCGCGTCCCCAGCAATTCGGCGACGCGGTGACGCCGCCGGTGAGTGGGCGCGACCTGATGCTTGCGGTCGACCTCTCGGGGAGCATGACCGAGCCCGACATGGAATTGGGCGGCACGGTCGTCGATCGCCTGACCGCGGCGAAAGCCGTGCTCGCCGACTTCCTCGACCGTCGCGACGGTGATCGCGTCGGCCTTCTGGTGTTCGGCCAGCGTGCCTATGCGATGACGCCGCTGACGCGTGACCTGCAGACCGTGCGCGAGCAGTTGCGCGACGCCGTGGCCGGTTTGGCGGGTCGGGAGACCGCGATCGGCGATGCCATCGCACTCGCCGTGCGCCGCCTGCGCACGCAGGAGGACGGCCAGCGTGTCCTGATCCTGCTGACCGATGGCGTGAATTCCGCCGGTGTGCTGACCCCACAGAAAGCGGCGGAGCTGGCGAAGGAGGAGCGCGTGCGCATCCATACCATCGCCTTCGGCAGCGACGGCGGGATGAGCCTGTTCGGCATTCCGCTGCCTATGCCCGCCAGCTCGCCGGAAGACATCGACGAAGCGACCCTGCGCGATGTCGCCGCGCAGACCGGTGGACGCTTTTACCGTGCGCGCGACACCAACGAATTGGCAGGCATCTACGCCGAACTGGACCGGTTGGAGCCGGTCCAGCAGGCGGGCAAGGCCGTGCGTCCGCGCATCGAGCGCTATCAGTGGCCCTTGGCGGCGGCACTCGGTTTCGCGCTGCTCGCGTTCGCGTGGCCGCGGAGGCGCGCATGAGCGCCTTCTGGAACGCGCTGCATTTTCTGCGCCCGCACTGGCTGTGGGCCTTGCTCGCGCTGCCGCTGCTGGCCTGGTGGTGGCGTGTGCAGCGGCACCGCCTGAACGCGTGGCAGGGCCATGTGGACGCGCATCTGTTGCAGCATCTGCTGGTGCGGGGCGGTGGTGCGGCGCGCGCGGGGATGATCGTGGCCGCGTTGGCGTACGCGCTCGCGGTGCTCGCGCTCGCCGGGCCGAGCTGGCGGCAGGGCGACCAGCCGCTGTGGCAGGCCCAGCGACCGCTGGTGGTGGTGCTGGATCTTTCCAGCCGGATCACGACGTCGGACCTGCCACCGTCGCGACTCCTGCAGGCGCGGGCGAAGCTGGCGCGCCTGCTCGACGCGCGCGCCGGCAGTCCGGTCGCGTTGGTCGCCGTCGCGGACGATGCGTTCACGGTCGCGCCGATGACCGACGACGCGGCCAACATCCGCCTCTACCTCGACGAGCTGTCGCCGGAGATCATGCCGGTGGACGGCCAGCGCGCCGATCGCGGCATCGCCTCGGCAGCGCGCCTATTGGCGCAGGCAGATTTCCGCAACGGCGACATCCTCGTACTCACCGATCAGGCCGGTGACGGCGCTGCAAACGCCGCCGCCGAGGCGCGCGCACAAGGCTACCTGGTGTCCGTGCTCGGCCTGGGCACGGCCGCAGGTGCGGCGTATCGCAGCAACGACGGCACCATCGGCCATGCGGCGCTGGACGCCTCATCGCTGCGTGCAATGGCCGCGGCCGGCGGCGGGCGCTACGAACCGGCAACCCCCGACAACGGCGATCTCGCTGCGCTTGGCGTGGCATCGCCGGCGCTGGAGACCGTGGGTGCGTCGGCGACACCCGGTGGCGGCAAGGCGTGGCGCGACGAAGGCTACTGGCTGCTGATCCCGCTGATGGCGCTGGCATTGTTGTGGTTCCGGCGCGGCGCCGCGCTGATCCTCGTCGGCGCCTTGTGGCTGCCGATGGCATCGCCTGCGCAGGCCGCCGGCATCGACTGGTGGCAGCGCGGCGACCAGGCCACGCATGCGCGCCTCGAAAAGGGCGCCGACGCCTATCGCCAGGGCGACTACCCGACGGCCGAACAGGCGTTCAACGGCATCGACACGGCCGAGGGCCAGTACAACCTGGGCAATGCCTTGGCGAAGCAGCAGCGCTACGACGATGCGGTCGCCGCTTACGACCGCGCGCTGCGGCTGCAGCCGGGCATGGCCGATGCGGTCGCGAACCGTGCCGCGGTGGATGCGGCCCGCAAGCGACCGCCTTCGCCGGGTGACGGGCAGGGCAAGCCCGGTCAACAGGGCAGCGGCGATCAGGCATCCTCGGGCGCGAAGGGCGATCCTTCCGAAGGGAAGAAAGCGGGCCAGCCGCAGCCGGCGTCTCCTTCTTCGCAAAGCGCATCGACGCCGCCCTCGGGCAAGCCGGGCCAGGCGCAGGCGGGGAAGGACGCACAGCCGCCGCGCACGCCGCCGAAGGCATCGCCCGATCCTGCGGCGCAAGCCGCGGCCGATGCCGCCCAGCGCGAACGCATGCGCGCCGCCGTGGGCGAACAGAAGGGGTCGCGCACCCAACCGGCGTCGAAGGACGCCGCCGCGACGCAGGCCGAGACCGCCGAGCAGCGCGAGCGCCGGCAGGCGGTCGATGCGTGGCTGCGTCGCGTGCCGGACGAACCCGGCTCGCTGCTCAAGGCGAAGTTCCGGCTCGAATACGAGCGCCGGCAGAAGGAAGGACGATGAAGCGCCGTATCTGGATCCTGTTGGCCCTGCTGATCTGGCCGCTGTCGACGCTCGCGGCGCCGCGGGCGTGGCTGGAGCAGACCCAGGTCGCGCTCGGCCAGGCGGTCACGCTCAACGTGGAGACGGATGCCGTGTCCGCTACGCCCGACCTCACGCCGCTGATGCGTGATTTCGAAGTGGAGGGACAGTCCGACAGCCGCAGCGTGCGGCTGGTGAACGGGCGCATGAGCACCAGCACCACGTTCTCGCTGACCCTTCGGCCGCGCCGCGCCGGCACGCTGGCGATTCCCGCGCTGCAGGTCGGCAACGAACGCACGGCGCCGCTGGTGCTGGAGGTCAGTGCGACCGCCACGGCGCGTGCCGCGTCCAATGGCCTGGTGTTCGTCGAGACCGAAGTCGACGATGCCAGCCCTTATGTGCAGCAATCCGTCGGCGTCACCGTGCGCCTGTACTACGCGACGCCGCTGGTATCGGGGCAGCTCGACCTGGATCCGCCCGACGGCGCGCTGCTGCAGCGCGTGGGCGAGATCGTGCAATCCAGTCGCGAGATCGACGGGCGTCGCTACAGCACGGCCGAGCGCCGCTTCCTGCTGGTCCCCGAGCGCAGCGGCACGCTGACCCTGCCGGGTGCCCGCTTCGAGGGGCGCGGCGCCGGTGGCTGGATGGACGACCTGCTCGGCGGCAACAGTCGCGAGGTGAACATCACGGGCGCGCCACGCGCATTGCAGGTCCGCGCGCAACCGGCGGGCGCACCACAACCGTGGCTGCCCGTGCGCGATCTGCGCTTGCGCTACACCGCCGTTCCGCAGCAGTTGCGCACCGGCGAGGCGGCCACGCTCAGCATCGAGACGACCGTCGTCGGCGCGACCCAATCGCAGTTGCCGGAACTTCCCGCCCCCTCGATTCCGGGCGCGCAGGTGTTCGCGGAGCCGCCGCAGTACGACGAACGTTTCGTCGGTGGCACCCCGCAGGTCACGCTGACCCGCCGCTATTCGATCGTGCCGTCGCAGGCGGGCACGCTGGCGATCCCGGGCGCTGCGATGGCGTGGTGGGACGTGCGCGCGGGCGCGTCGCGGCGCGCGACGCTTCCCGACCTGAGCCTGCCCGTCGTGGTCGGAACCGGCGCACCATCATCCCCACCTGTCGCAGGCGCGTCGTCGGGCGTGGCCGCATCGGCTGCCGGGACCGACGACATCCTGCTCGAAAGCGAACGACGGCTGCCTGCCCATCTGTGGCCGTGGCTCGCCGCCGGCTTCGCGGTGTTGTGGCTGGCCACGCTGCTGTGGGGCCTGACGCGTCACGGATCGGCCGCATCGACCGAGCGTGCACGCGGTCGTGATGATGCCGGCACGGCGTCGGCGCTGCCGCCGGCCACGCACACCGCGGCCGACCTCAAACGCGTGCTGGACGCGGGCGATCTCGACGACATCGAGGACGTGCTGCGCGGCATGGCCCGGCCGAAGGCCGTGGACCTCGACGACCTGCACCGCCGGCTCGCATCGTCCGCCCAACGCGGTGCCGTCGATCTGCTGCGTCGCGCCCGGTGGGCCGGAGGCGACGCCGCGCAGGCGCGGGCGGCGTTGCGAGAAGCCTTCCGTGGCGGACCCCGATGGCACACCGAAGCGCGTGCCGCCGTGGACGAAACCCTCCCTCCGCTGTATCCGCGGTAAGGGAAACCGAGCCGACGTTCGTCATCTTCCTGGCGATGGCGACGATGCCATCGCCGCAGGTCGGGCCCCGCACGTCGCGTATCGACGGGCGACATGGGCCGGTTTGCTAAGCTCCCGCCTTTGCCTTTGCAGGACCCGCCGATGACCGACGCCGTGCCCGCCACCCGCGCCAAGCTGCCTCTGCACTGGAAGATGGCCATCGGCTTCGGCATCGGCCTGATCGTCGGGCTCATCGTGCACGCCACCGGCCAGGGCGACGCGGGCTGGGTGCAGGACGTCACGAAGTACGTCACCACGCCCTTCAGCAAGATCTTCCTCAACCTGATCTTCATGCTGATCGTGCCGCTGCTGTTCTCCGCGCTGGTCTGCGGCATCGCCGAGATGGGTGATATCCGGGCGCTGGGTCGCATCGGCTGGAAGACGCTGGCCTACACCGTCCTGCTGTCGGCGGTGGCCGTGCTCCTCGGCCTGGTGCTGGTCAACCTGTTCAAGCCCGGCGTCGGCGTCGATCCCGCGCTGGCGCAGCAGCTGATCGCCGAGAACGCCGAACGAACGAAGGAGATCGTCGCCAGCGTCGGCAGCCAGCCGACCGGCATGGACATGCTGCTGTCGATCGTGCCGGACAACGTGATCGGCGCCGCCTCGAGCAATGCCGCCATCCTGTCGCTGATGTTCTTCGCGGTGATGTTCGGCGTCGGCCTGGTGCTCACGCCATCGGAAAACACCGGCATCCTGAAGCGCGGCATCGAGGGCGTGTTCGAGATCTCGATGACGCTGATCGGCCTGGTGATCCGCCTGGCGCCGTATGCGGTCGCGTGCTTCATGTTCAACCTGGCCGCGATCTTCGGCTTCGACCTGCTGGTGCGGCTGGGCCAGTACGTGTTCGTGGTGGTGCTGGCGCTCGCGTTGCACCTGCTGGTCAGCTATTCGGTCGCCTTGAAAATGGCCGGCTACTCGCCGCTGAAGTTCTTCCGTGGGGCGCAGGAAGCGATGGTGATGGCGTTCTCCACCGCGTCGAGCAACGCGACACTGCCCACCGCGCTGCGCGTGGCCGACGAGAAGCTCGGCCTGCCGCGCACCGTGTCGCGCTTCGTGCTGACCGTGGGTGCCACCGCCAACCAGAACGGCACGGCGCTGTTCGAGGGCGTGACGGTGATCTTCCTGGCCCAGTTCTTCGGCGTGGACCTGTCGCTGGGCCAGCAGTTCATGGTGATGCTGGTGTGCATCCTGGGCGGCATCGGCACGGCCGGCGTGCCGTCCGGCTCGCTGCCGGTGGTCGCGCTGATCTGCGCGATGGTGGGCGTGAACCCCATCGGTATCGGCCTGATCCTGGGCGTAAACCACTTCCTCGACATGTGCCGGACCACGCTGAATGTCACCGGAGACCTGACCCTGGCCTCGCTGGTGGCCAAGGGCGAACGCACCGACGTGAACGTGCCGGGCCAGCCGGGCTAGCACCCCGAAAAGCACGCCGCAACCGCGACAGGGCGGGCGGGGGGTGGGACAATGGGCGGCCCGCAGCCCGCCGGGCGCCGCCCCCTCTGTTCCGACTCCCATGACGACGCCCACCCGCCGCCAGCTCGCCAACGCCATCCGTTTCCTCGCCGCCGACGCGGTGCAGGCCGCCAATTCCGGCCATCCCGGCATGCCCATGGGCATGGCCGACATCGCCGAAGTGCTGTGGAACGACTACTACCGCCACAGCCCGTCGAACCCGCACTGGTTCAACCGCGACCGCTTCATCCTGTCCAACGGCCACGGTTCGATGCTGCAGTACGCGTTGCTGCACCTGGCCGGCTACGACCTGCCGCTGCAGGAACTGAAGAACTTCCGCCAGCTGCACAGCAAGACCGCCGGCCATCCGGAACGCCACGAGACCCCGGGCGTGGAGACCACGACCGGCCCGCTCGGCCAGGGCTTCGCCAACGCGGTCGGTTTCGCGCTGGCCGAGAAGCTGTTGGCGCAGCGCTTCAACCGCGAAGGTCACGACCTCATCGATCACCGCACCTTCGTGTTCATGGGCGACGGCTGCCTGATGGAAGGCGTCTCGCACGAGGCCGCGTCGCTCGCCGGCACCTGGGGCCTGGGCAAGCTGGTGTGCTTCTGGGACGACAACAAGATCTCCATCGATGGCAACACCGACGGCTGGTTCACCGACGACACCCCGGCGCGCTTCGAGGCCTACGGCTGGCAGGTGGTCCGCAACGTCAACGGCCATGATCCGGTCGAGATCAAGACCGCCATCGACACTGCCCTGAAGACCGCCGACAAGCCGACCCTGATCTGCTGCCGCACCACGATCGGCTTCGGTTCGCCGAACAAGGCGGGCAAGGAATCCAGCCACGGCGCCCCGCTGGGCAAGGACGAACTGGAAGCCACGCGCGCCGCGCTGGAATGGCCGTACGGTCCGTTCGAGATCCCAGCCGACCTCTACGCCGGCTGGAACAAGGTCGAGGCCGGCAAGGCGATGGAAGCCGACTGGAACGTGCTTTTCGACGCCTATGCCGCGCAGTATCCCGAGCAGGCCGCCGAACTGAAGCGTCGTGCCTCCGGCGACTTGCCCGCCGACTTCGTCGCACAGGCCGATGCCTACATCGCCAAGGTGCAGGCCGAAGGCCCGGTGATCGCCTCGCGCAAGGCCTCGCAGAACGCCATCGAAGCCTTCGCGCCGTTGCTGCCGGAACTGGTCGGTGGTTCGGCCGACCTGGCGCATTCCAACCTCACGCTGTGGAAGGCCAGCAAGTCGGTCTCCACCACCGATCCGAACGCGAACTACGTGTACTACGGCGTGCGCGAGTTCGGCATGACCGCGATCGCGAATGGTCTGGCGCTGCACGGCGGCTTCGTGCCGTTCGACGCGACCTTCCTGGTGTTCAGCGACTATGCGCGCAACGGCGTGCGCATGAGCGCGCTGATTCCGGCGCACGCCATCCACGTGTACACGCACGACTCCATCGGCCTGGGCGAGGACGGCCCGACCCACCAGCCGGTCGAGCACCTCGCCTCGCTGCGCTACATCCCGAACAACGACGTGTGGCGCCCTTGCGACGCAGTGGAGTCGGCGGTGGCGTGGAAGCAGGCCATCGTCCGCCAGGACGGCCCGAGCTGCCTGGTGTTCTCGCGCCAGAACCTGCCGCACCAGCCGCGCTCGAACGCGCAGGTGGGCGACATCGCGCGCGGCGGTTACGTGCTGGCCGATGCCGACGGCACGCCGGACGTGATCCTGATCGCCACCGGCTCGGAAGTCGGCCTGGCCACGCAGGCCAAGGCCACGCTGGACGCGCAGGGGCTGAAGACGCGCGTGGTGTCGATGCCGTCGACCGACGTATTCGACCGCCAGGACGCCGCCTACCGCGAATCCGTGCTGCCCAAGGCCGTGCGCAAGCGCGTCGCCGTCGAAGCGGCGATCGCGGACTTCTGGCGCAAGTACGTGGGCCTGGACGGTGCCGTCATCGGCATGACCACGTTCGGCGCCTCCGCGCCGGCCGATGCGCTGTACAAGCACTTCGGCATCACCACCGAGGCGGTGGTCGAGGCCGCGAAGTCGCTCTGAGCACTCGTTCCACGAGGACGAAAAAAGCCGGGCATGCCCGGCTTTTTTCTTGCCCGGCGTTTACCGGGTCTCGCGCAAGCCGAGCGACAGCAGTTTCGCCTCGAGGCGTTCGCCCAGCGTCGCCGGCGCCGACAGCGCCATGCGGGTCATCGCGTCGCCATCGTCCACCGTCGCGACGAGGGCCTTGGCCACGGTGGAGAGCTTCTTCCACGGCGTGGCGGTGTTCGCCTTCAGCCAACCCAGCGCCTTGACGATGCGCTGTTCCACCTCGGTGAAGTCGCTGCCCAGCGGATAGTCCGGTAGCTTGCCATCGCGGCGGAATGCGCGCAGCCGCGCCGACAGGTGCACGGGCGTGTTGTCGATCCAGTGGCCCGGTGCGTGGAAGCCGTCGCGCAGCTTGCCTTCGCGCTGCGCCCGTTCCACCAGCGCCTGCTGGAAACGCGCATCGGTGATGCCGCCCATCGCGATGACGCAGTCCTCGTCGTTCTTCCCGCGCAGATCGGCAATGCCGTACTCGTTTACGTACAGGTCGCGCAGGTGGCGGGGAATGGTGGTGTGGCCGTAGTTCCAGCGCACGTTGGAGGCGACCTTGCCCGCGTCGTCGCGCACGGCGCGGAACATCAGCGCGCTGCGCGCGTTGTCCAGCGCGTTGGACATGTCGACGAAGTTGTACTGGCCGCCGACGCCGGAAACGACGCGGCCGTCCTCGAGCCCGTCGGACACCGCCGCGCCCAGCGCGGTGGCCATCATGCAGGAGTTGAAGAAGCGCGCGTCGTGGCGTTGCAGTCGTGCCAGTGGTTCGTGATCGCGCTGGAGCTCGTTGATCAGGCTGATCCGGCGCATGCCGATGGCGCGGCGCTGATCGTCCGGCAACTCGCGCAGCCATTGGTAGAACGCCGGCGAGCCCAGATAGAACGCGCCGTGCAGGTATTCGCCGTCGCGTTCGAGCCGGGCTTGGTCGCCGAGGTTGGCGGAGCCGTCGGCGATCCGCCGCATCAGTGCTTCATCGTCCACCACCTTGCGCCGGATCACGCCGGTCTCGACCAGCCGCTTGAAGCCTTCGTTGACCATCTCGCTGCACCCGTACAGACCGATGGCGAACGGGTCCAGGCCACCGCTCGCGAGCACGGCCGGGTGCTGCTCCAGCGTGGGGTCGAGGGCCGACAGGATGCGCCGGTAGGTCGCATTGTCGGTATGGCGCAGGACCAGCGCATGGCACAGCGCATCGGCGAGCGCGCCGATGCCGATCTGCAGGGTGCCGCCATCGCGCACCAGCGCGCTGGCGTACAGGCCGATCGCGTATTCGGCATCCGATACCGGCTGGCGCGGCAGGCCGAACAGGTGCGGGTACGGGCCCGGTGGGGCGATCACGATATCGAAGTACGCCTCGTCCATCGCCGCGGTGCCGCCGATCCACGGCAGCTGCGGGTCGATTTCCGCCACCAGCAGCGGGCGCGCCAACCCGCGCGCGACGATGGCGTCGACGGCGTCCTGGGTGAGGTCGTTGTTGCAGGAGAACGACAGGCGCGTGCCGCCGGGCTCGCGCGCGACCTTCTGCACGATGACGTTGAGCGCGCGGTCGGCGAGCGCCCGGGCGACATGCGTGTAATTGAGGCTGGCGTACAGCCGCTGCGCGGTCGTCGAGCGCAGCAGCGCGCCGCCCTGCATGTAGAACTCCTCCACTTCCATGTGTGCGGGCAGCGCGTCGCGCTTCATCGCCTGCACGTAGTCCAGGCGCGGGAAGTCGTCGCCGAAGTGGCGGGTGGCGAACGGCTTCACGAAGCGCCCTTCCAGCCCCTGTCCGCCCGATGGCGGGTCCAGCGAAAGCGCGGTGTACAGCGACCACGGCCGCGACGGATCGCGCGCGCCCCGCGCGTACAACGCATTGAGGAGCCGGTGCGGCTTGCCGATGCCGAGCGGCGCGCCGATGCGCAGCGGCCCGTAGGTGTGGGCCAGGATCAGGTCGACGGCTTCGTCGAGATCGGTCAGATGGCGAGGGGTCATGGTGCGCAGCTTAGGCGACCGGAGGTGATCCGCCGACGAACGCGTATCGGACAGGGCTTGACAGGGAGTCCGTTTACGGGCGTAATCAATAAAAATTACGGATGTAAACGCATGTCGATCAGCGAAGCGGAAGCCGTGGTGATGGACGTGCTGTGGCAGCGCCATCCCGCCAGCGCGGAAGACGTGGTCGCGGCCCTGGCGGGTCGGGCCGAATGGGCCGAGCCGACCGTGAAGACCCTGCTCAATCGCCTGCTCAACAAGGGCGCGATCCGCGCGCAGAAGGAGGGGCGTCGTTATCTCTACTCGCCGGTGCTGGCGCGTGAGGCCTGGCTGGCCGAGCAGAGCACCGGCTTGGTGGACCGGGTGTTCGGTGGGCGCGTGGCGCCGCTGGTCGCGCACTTCAGCGAGCAACGCAAGCTTTCGCCGGCCGACATCGCCGACCTGAAGCGCCTGATCGCGGAGCTCGACGATGGCGAATGACCTGCTGGTGTCATTACTGGAAGCGACGACCGCCAGCACGCTGGCGATCCTGCTGGTCATGGCGCTGCGCATTCCGCTGCGTCGCCACTTCGGTGCCACCGCGGCGCACGCGCTGTGGGTCAGCGTGCCGATGGCCTGCGTGGCGATCCTGCTGCCGGCCCGCCAGGCCGAGACGCACTGGGCGCTGCCGCAGGTCGCCGTGCTGCAGCCGACGTCGGCTGCCGTGATCGAAGCGAACGTGTCGTGGTCCGTGCTGCCGGCGTGGCTGCTTGCGCTGTGGGGCACGGGTGTCGTCTTCATGGTCGTGCGGTTGGCCGTGCAACAGCGGCGCTTCCTCCGTGCCGTGGGACCGGTGACGGAGGCAACGCCGGGCGTGATGCGCGCGAGCGCAAGCGCCGGTCTACCGGCGGCTTACGGGGTGCTGCGGCCCCGGATCCTGCTGCCGGCGGACTTCGATCATCGCTACACGGACGCCGAACGTGCGCTGGTGCTGTGCCACGAACGCCTGCACATCCGTCGCGGCGACCTGCTCGGCAATCTGGCCGCCGCGCTGCTGCGCAGCCTGTTCTGGTTCAACCCGCTGATGCACCTGGCGTCGCGACTGCATCGCCTGGACCAGGAGTTCGCCTGCGATGCCGCCGTCATCGCGCGTCATCCCGGCGAACGCCGCCGCTATGGCGAAGCGATGCTGAAGGCGCATCTGGCCGGCATCCCGCTGCCCGTGGGCTGCCATTGGACGCACCACCACCCGCTCAAGGAGAGGATCGCCATGCTGAAGCACCCTTTGCGCAGTCGCACCCGCCGGTTCGCGGCGGCCACCCTGGTCATGCTGACGGTCGCGGGCTCCGCTATCGCCGCCTGGGCCGCGCAACCCGCCGCGCAGGCGCAGGCGGCACACGATTTCCACTACCGCATCGGCGCGACGCTCGAGGTCGACGGCGAGCGCCAGGACGTCGCCTTGCGCGATTGGCCGGGCCGCAAGGTGGGTTTCGCGTCGACGACGAAGGCCGGGCGCGCCTGGCGGATCGAACTGACCGTCGATCCGGCGGAGCAGCGCGGCCAGGTGAAACTCAGCGGCGACATCAGCGTGGACGGCAAGCCCGTCTCCAAGCCGATCCTGATCGGCGCGCTGGACCAGGCGATGCGCATCGAGGTGACGCCGCCGGATGGCAGTTCGACGTTCGCGCTGTCGATGGTCGTCAGCCAGCACGATGGCGCGCCCGGGCCGGACGCGGCGAGCGTGCCGAAGCAGCCCGCGCCGGCATATCCGGAGGACGCGAAGGCGCACGGCCAGAGCGGCCTGGTGGTGCTGAAGTTGCGGGTGGGCCCGGATGGCCGCGTCCGCGAGGCGATCGTGGAATCGTCCGAACCCGCCGGCCTGTTCGACGAGGCCTCGCTCGCGGCGGCCCGGCAATGGACCTTCGAGCCGCCGACGGAGAACGGCGTGCGCGGCGAAGGCTGGGTACGCGTGCCGATCCGCTACGACGTCAAGGGCGATCCGGACGGCAGCGGCGAAGGATCGCCGGATACCGATCCGCGTACGGCGTGGAGCACGCTCGACATCACGCAGTCGACCTCGCTCAGGACGCTGGATTGCGATGAGATGAAGGTCGATGGAGACGACCCACGCAAGGTGTCCTGCGGGCAGCGCATCGCCAAGAGTCAGTGATGCGATTCCTCGCCTGCGCCATGGCGATGTACCTGGCCAGCGGCTGCGCGCATCGCATCGACAGCATCGATCAACGCTTGTTGATGCCCGAAGCGGCGGGTCGGTACGACATGGCGGCCCACCAAGCCTTCGTCTACCCGGTGCCCATCGATACGGCCGGCCCCGCATTTCCTTCGGCGGGCATGCCGCGCGAACTGCCGGCGTTCACGCTGTGCGTGGCCTTCGTGGTGGATGACACGGGCAAGGCGACGGAGGTCGCGCCACTGAGGCAGCCAGGCTGCGCGGATGGCGCCGCGCAACCGCTGTTGCGCGACGCGGCGCTCGCCGCGGTGGCCGGATGGTCATTCGAGCCCGCGATGTTCTGCGACTATCCGGACGCCGTGAGCCGCGATCGTGACTGGAACGGCTACGGGTGCGCCGGCGAACGCGTCCAGGCGCGCATCGTGCCGGTGTCCCTAGCCTATGCGTTCACCTTCGAGATCCGCGAGGGCCGGCAGCGCGTGGCCACCGCCAAGCGCTGATGCCTATTGCTCCAGCATGTCCGGCCGGAACAGGCGGCGTCGGGACACCTCGCGGCCGGCGACCATGAAGCGGCCGTCGCCCCGGTAGTGCACCGTGCGGGGCACGCGCGGCGAGGGCGCGATGTGGGCCGCCACGACGCGCCACACGAACAGCGGGTAGTCGGCGGTGATCCGGGTTTCGTGCAGCCGGCATTCGAACTGCGCGTGGCATTCGGCGATGCGCGGCGCATCCACCTCGCGCGCGGGCAGGGCGCTGAGATCGAAGCGCTCGAACTTGTCCTGTTCCGTGCTGCTGCAGTTGCCGATGCGCACGACGGTATCCAGCAGGTCTTCGGTCGGCAGGTTGATGACGCACTGGCGGCTGGCACGGGCCAGTGCGTGGCTCCGGTTGGCCTGCCAGATATAGGTGCCCACCAGGTCGTAGCCCAGCATCATGTGCCAGCCCAGCGTCATGATCGCGCGTTCGCCGCGGTGCGCCGTGCTGAGCAGGACCACGGGGCCCGGTTCCAGGTAGCGGCGCGTCTGCTCCACGGGCAGTGACTTCCAGCGTTTCGGTGGCTTCATGCGGACGGCTCCGATGGCGTCGCCGCAGGATACGGGCGCGTCAGTCGAGGGTATGTGTGGAGTCGGCCACCCGGCGCACTTCGTCCGGATGGTGACTGACATAGACGATGGGCAGGCGGATCTCGTCGCGCACGCGCTGCAGGTACGGGATCAGTTCCTCTCGACGCGCTTGGTCCAGCGACGACAGCGGCTCGTCGAACAGCAGCAGCGACGGTTGCGCCAGCAGGGCGCGGCCGATCGCCACGCGTTGCGCTTCGCCGCCGGAGAGGTTGCGCGTGCGGCGGCCGAGCAGCGGCCCGATGCCGAGCAGCTCCACGACCGCGTCGAAACCGAAGCGCGGCGCCCCGCGTCCGCCATGGCGTCCGTAAAGCAGGTTGCGGCGCACGTCCAGGTGCGGGAACAGCCGCGCATCCTGGAAGACGTAGCCGATGCGGCGCTGGTGCACGGGCACATCGATACGGCGCGCGCTGTCGAACAGGCAGTGGCCGTCGACGTCGATGCGGCCGGCGACCGGCGTCACCAGTCCGGCGATGGCGTTGAGGACGGATGTCTTGCCTGCGCCCGAGGGCCCCACCAGCGCGATTACGCGGGCGTCGTCGTCGATCCGCACATGGCGGTGGAAGTGGCCGCGCCGCAGTTCGATGTCCAGGTGCAGCATCAGACGTCCTCGTCCTGGCGCGTGTAGTGGCGGCGCACCAGCCATTCGGAGAACAGCAGCGCGGCCAGCGAGATCGCCACGGCCACCGCGGCCAGCCGCCAGATGCCGGCTTCGCCGCCGGGCACCTGCATCAGGCCGTAGATCGCGGACGACAGCGTCTGCGTCTCGCCGGGGATGTTGGACACGAAGGTGATCGTGGCGCCGAACTCGCCGAGCGCCTTGGCGAAGGCGAGCAAACTGCCGGCGACCAGTCCGGGCCATGCGAGCGGCAGCGTGACGGTAAAGAACACGCGCCAAGGGCCCGCCCCCAGCGTTGAGGCGGCTTGTTCCAGACGACGATCGGTGGCTTCGAGCGACAGGCGGATCGCGCGCACCATCAGCGGGAATCCCATCACCGCGCAGGCCAGCGCGGCGCCGGTCCAGCGGAACGCGAACACGATGCCTAGGTGCTCCTTCAGGAAACCGCCCACGCTGCCCTGCGCGCCCAGCGTGACCAGCAGCGCATACCCCATCACCACCGGCGGCAGCACCAGCGGCAGGTGCACCACGGCGTCCAGCAGCGCTTTGCCGGGGAAGCGCGTGCGTGCCAGCAGCCAGCCGACGAGCACGCCGAACGGCAGGCTGGCCAGCGCCGCCACCAGCGCCACCTTCAGGCTGAGGCGGATGGCGGTGAGTTCTTCCGGCGAGAACGCGTCGAACACGTGCGGGTCAGTTCTTTACCGCGAAGCCACGGCGCTGGAAGATCGCATCGGCGGCGGGCGACGCCAGCCATTGCACGAACGCCGTGGCCTGTGGGGAGCGCGGTCCACGCAGCGCCGCCACGGGATAGACGATGGGTGGATGGGTGTCTTCGGCGAAGGTGGCCACCACGCGCACCGCCGGCTCCGCCTTCGCGTCGGAGGCGTACACGATGCCCAGCGGAGTCTCGCCGCGTGCCACCAGCATCAGCGCCGCGCGCACGCTCTCCGATTCGGCGAGCCGTGCCTTGACGCCGTTCCACAGCGACAGCGATTCCAGCGACGCCTTGGCGTACTTGCCGGCCGGCACGGTCTGCGTCTGGCCGACCGCCAGGCGGCCGTCGCCGAGTGCGGCGAGGAAGGTCGCGGGCCGCTTCAGGTCGACGCGCGCCTTGCTCGCCTTCGGTGCGACGAGCACCAACTGGTTGCCCAGCAGCGAGCGGCGGGTGGCGACGTCGAGCTTGTCGCGCTGCTGCAGGTAGTCCATCCACTCGAGGTCGGCGGAGAAGAACACGTCGGCCGGCGCACCCTGTTCGATCTGGCGCGCCAGCGCCGAGCTCGCGGCATACGAGACGCGCACCGGCACGCCGGTCTGCTTCTGGTAGGCCGCGGCAGCCTCATCCAGCGATTCCTTCAGGCTGGCGGCGGCGAAGACGGTGAGGCCGGTATTGTCCTGCGCCCGTGCGACGCCCGGCACCAGCAGCGATGCGAGCAGCACGAGGACGGCGAACGGCGAGCGGAGCGGAGACAGGTTCATGCAGGCACTCCTTGGGGGAAGGGACACTACTCGATGACGAACGTCTTGATCTGGCGTGCGCTGCGCGCCGGCCGGCTGTCGCCGGGGACGAGCAGGCGTGCGGGCCCCTCGCGGGCGTCCAGCGGTTGGCCGTTGCAGCGGTCGGCCACGTACACCGCCTGCTTGCCGAGCGAGCGATCCAGTTCGCCCAGCGAGAACACCACGCGATAGCCGTCGCTCGACATCACGTCCACCCGGCGCGCAAGGTGCGCGCCGCGCAGCGGTTCCGCAGGCATCGCGCCGGCGCGCCGCAGCAGGTCCACCAGGGCGACGCCCTCGCAGCGCAGCGGCGTACCGTGCACGTCGATGCTGACATCGTGGCGCGGCAGGCCATCGATCAGCGCCGGGCTCCATGCCAGTTCCATGCGGTCAGGCACCGGTGAGGCGGGCGCATGCGCCGCATGCGATTGCGCGAAGGCCGATGCGAGCGGCACGCCCAAACAGCACAGGATCAGCGCGGACGTACGGAACCGATGCCTCATGGGATGCTCCCGTGGGTGGATCAGTGGGTATCGAGTGCCTGGTTCAACACCGCGGCCAGGGCCACGCCACCGGCGCGCAGCTGGCGCTCCACGATGGGCAGGTGCTGGTCCACGTAACTCTGCGCCAGCTTGGTGCGGCGCGGGTAGAAGTCGGGTCGGGTCACGACGCGGCACGACCGCTCGGCCCAGTCCGCCGAGGGTGGCGGCAGCATGACCGCGCCGAGTTTCGGGCGCGGCAGCGCACGCAGCCGGCGCAGGTAGTCGGCTTCGCTGCGTCCGGTGGACAGCAGCATGCGGCTGTCCCACAGCGTGTGCAGGTTGGTGCCGCGTTCGTTGAAGTTGATCTGCACGTCGTTGCCGCCCTTGTCGCGGCCGTAACCGGCGTGCAGCGGCTGGTGCACATCGCCGACGAAGTGGACGACGAATTTCAACGCCTGCAGCCGTTCGGTGCGCGTGCGACCCGGGTCGGCCAGGATTGCGGCCTGCGTCCTGATCGCTTCCACCACGCAGTTGCCGCCGGGGCAGTCGCGCACCTGTTCGTAGGCGCAATCGTGTTCGCCGATGTTGACGAAGTGCCAGCGCGCGGTCTTCTTGCCGAGCACGGGATCGCTGTCGCGCAGATCGTCCGCCCAGCTGGCGATGCCGGCCAGGGTGGGGTCCGGTTCGCCTTTCAGCAGCGCTTCGGCCTGGCGTCGCGCCGCCGGCGTCAGGTCGTCCCACGCGAGCTGCGCGACCAGGCGATGGCCCATCGGGCCCCACGCCCACGCGGGTGCGGACACGAGGACGCCGGCGAGGAAGACGACGAGGGTGGCGGCAAGAAGAAGGGGACGGACCATGCCGGTACTTTAACCGACACGGGCCGTCCCCATTGCGCGTTGCGTGCTGAGCGTGGCTCAGAACTTCACTACATAAGCCACGCCGTACACCAGCGGGTCGATGTTCGCGGTGCCCAGCTTGGCGCCGTCGACCTTGACGTCGGTATCGATGTCGATCCAGCGGGCGTCCACGCGCACCGCGCCACGCTCGCTGACCTTGATGTCCATGCCGACGTGCGCGGCCAGGCCCCACGAGTCATCGAGCTTCAGCTTGGTGCCTTCCAGCGCGCCTTTCGTGTCCTCGCTGAAGAACGTGGTGTAGTTCAGGCCGGCGCCGAGGAACGGCGAGACCTTGCCCTTGCTGTTGAAGTGGTACTGCAGCGAGACGGTCGGCGGCAGGTGCTTGGTGCTGCCCACGGTGCCGACGCCGTCGACGGCGATATCGTGCTTGAAGGGCAGCGCGGCCAGCACTTCCAGGCCCAGGTTGTCGCGCAGGAAGTACTCGAAGGTGATGGTCGGCTTGACGTCGCTGTCGATGTCCAGCGGCAGCGTGCCGCCTGCCAGCGTGCCGTTGTCGGACTTCGGGTTCACCTGGTGCGCGCCGACGCCCAGGGTCCAGTCGCCCTTGGACTGGGCGAAGGCGGGCACGGCGGCGCCGAGGGCGAGGGCGATGGCAATCGGGATCAGGGTCTTCTTCATGGTGGTGACGCTCGTTGGAATGTGGGGCCAGTCTCCGCCCGCGTATCCGGCGCCGCCTTGATCCTGATCAATGCCCGCCACGGCGTGCGGGCGGGGTGGCCTGATAGAATGACGGCCCCCGTCAACCCCGCCGCGCCGGGCGCGGCCGCAGGAGTCCTGAGCAATGTCGATCAAGGTGGGTATCAACGGCTTCGGCCGCATCGGACGCAACGTGCTGCGTTCCGCCGTGCAGAACTTCGGCAACGACATCGAGATCGTCGCCATCAACGATCTGCTGGAACCGGACTACCTGGCGTACATGCTGCAGTACGACTCCGTGCACGGCCGCTTCGACGGCGACGTGAAGGTCGAAGGCGGCGCGCTGTTCGTCAACGGCAAGAAGATCCGCCTCACCCAGGAGCGCGACCCGGCCAACCTGAAGTGGGACGAAGTCGGCGCCGACGTCGTCATCGAGTCCACCGGTCTGTTCCTCGACAAGGCCACGGCGCAGAAGCACCTCGATGCCGGCGCGAAGAAGGTCATCCTGTCGGCGCCTTCGAAGGACGACACGCCGATGTTCGTCTACGGCGTGAACGACAAGACCTACAACGGCGAGGCGATCATCTCCAACGCCTCGTGCACGACCAACTGCCTGGCGCCGATCGCCAAGGTGCTGCACGACAAGTGGGGCATCAAGCGCGGCCTGATGACCACCGTGCACGCGGCGACCGCGACGCAGAAGACCGTCGACGGCCCGAGCAACAAGGACTGGCGCGGCGGCCGCGGCATCCTCGAGAACATCATCCCGTCCAGCACCGGCGCGGCGAAGGCCGTCGGCGTGGTGATCCCCTCGCTCAACAAGAAGCTCACCGGCATGTCGTTCCGCGTGCCGACCAGCGACGTGTCCGTGGTCGACCTGACCGCCGAGCTGGAGAACCCGGCCACGTACGAAGAGATCAAGGCCGAGATGAAGGCGCAGAGCCAGGGCGCGCTGAAGGGCATCCTCGGCTACACCGAAGACAAGGTGGTCGCCACCGACTTCCGCGGCGACACCCGCACCTCGATCTTCGACGCCGAGGCCGGCATCGCGCTGGACCCCACCTTCGTCAAGCTGGTGGCCTGGTACGACAACGAGTGGGGCTACTCCAACAAGTGCCTGGAAATGGTCCGCGTCGTCGCCGGCAAGTAAGCCGAAGCGCGGCCCGGGCGGCGGCCGCATG
Organism: Pseudoxanthomonas sp. CF385; assembly: GCF_900104255.1. Taxonomy (NCBI): domain Bacteria; kingdom Pseudomonadati; phylum Pseudomonadota; class Gammaproteobacteria; order Lysobacterales; family Lysobacteraceae; genus Pseudoxanthomonas; species Pseudoxanthomonas sp. CF385. Next base: position 809,611 of record NZ_FNKZ01000002.1, on the reverse strand, counting down.
ACCCGATACGGGCGCCTCCAGGGCGCCCGTATCGTTTCCGGGTATCGCCAGGTGATACCCGATGCGCCGTCCGCTACCACCCGCGGATCGGAATCTTGCAAATCCCCGGGCCATGCCCGAGGCTGCGGACGCGGCTGCATGGACGGCCGGAGGATGCGGCATTCCGCGTCCTTGCACCGGAAACACGCACAGGCGAGGTCGGGGAATGGATGACGTGGTCGGGTTGTTGGTCCTGGTGGGGCTGGCCGTACTGGCCATGCCCGTCCTGCTCATCATCGCGCTGGTGTCGGTCAGCGGCCTGAAGCGCCGGGTGACGACGCTGGAAGCGCAGATCGCGCAGTTGCGCGCGGCACGGGCCGCCGAAGCCGCGGCGCCACCCGCGAGCGTGGCGACGGCGACGCCCGCCGCGCCGCCGGTCGAGGAAGGCCCCACGCTGGCGGACCTGATGCGCGACGCCGCGCCCACGCCGCCGCCGCGCGCGACGCCCGCACCCGCCGCTGCGGCAGCGAGCCGCACGGCCGGTCCGCCGCCGATTCCTCCCGCGCCGGAGGCGCCGCGTCCGCCGCCGCAACCGCTGCCGCAACCGCTGCCGCCGCGCCCCGCGCCGCCTGCACGTCCCGCCACGCCTGGCCTGCTGGAAGTCGCCCTCCGCGCGGTGCAGCGCTGGTTCACCGTCGGCAATGTGCCGGTGAAGATCGGCGTGCTGGTGCTGTTCTCCGGCGTCGCCGCGCTGCTGAAGTACGGCGCCGACCAAGGCTGGTTCACCCTGCCGCCGGAGCTGCGCCTGGCCGGTGTCGCCGCCGCTGCCCTGGGTGCGCTGGTGTTCGCCTGGCGCAAGCGCGAGAGCAACCGCGTCTTCGCGCTCAGCCTGCAGGGCGGTGCCATCGGCGTGCTGCTGCTGGTGGTGTTCGCCGCCTTCAAGATCTTCGGTCTGATGCCGGTCGGCGCGGCCTTCGCGCTGAGCATCGCGCTCGTTGCAGGCGCGGGCATGCTGGCCGTGCTGCAGGATGCGAAGTCGCTGGCGGTGTTCGCGCTGCTGGCCGGTTTCCTCGCGCCGATCTGGCTGTCGACCGGCAGCGGCAACCACGTGGCGCTGTTCTCGTACTACGCGGTGCTCAACGCGGCCATCGTCGGGATCGCCTGGTACAAGTCCTGGCGCTTGCTCAACCTGCTCGGGTTCGCCTTCACCTTCGGCATCGGCACCGCGTGGGGCCTGTTCGACTACGCGCCGGAGAAGTACGGCACCACGCAGCCGTTCCTGGCGCTGTTCTTCGTCTTCTACCTGCTGATCCCGCTGCTGTTCGCGCGTCGCCAGCCGGCCAGCCGCCGCGACTTCATCGATGGCTGCCTGGTGTTCGGCATGCCGCTGGTGGCGTTCTCGCTGCAGGCCGGCCTGATGCAGGGCGGCACGTTCGAAGACAGCCGCCTGCCGTTGGCGTTCTGCGCGCTGGGGCTGGGCGTGCTGTACGCGGGGCTGGCAGGGCTGCTGCGTCGTCGCGACGGATACGACGTGCTCGCGCAGTCCTATGCGCTGCTCGCCGTGGGCTTCGCCACGCTGGCCGTGCCGCTGGCGTTGTCGGCGCAGGCCACCGCGTGCGTGTTCGCGCTCGAAGGCGCGGCGCTGGTGTGGCTGGGCCTGCGCCAGTCGCGCCTGCTGCCGCAGTTCACCGGCGCGGGCCTGCAGCTGGCCGCGGCATGTGCGTTCTTCATCGCGCGTGCCGATGCGTGGACGTCGGGCAATGCGTTCGACGTGCCGGGCGCGCCGATGTTCGCCAATGCGCCCTTCATGAGCGCGCTGCTGATCGCGATCGCCGGTTTTGCCAGCGCGTGGAGCTACCGCGGTCGGCAGGGCGCCCTCGCGGGCCTGTACTACCTGTGGGGCCTGGCCTGGTGGCTGGGCAACGGCACGCTGGAGATCAGCCGGTACCTGGGCCATCGGGACGAGCCCGACGCGATGCTCGCCTTCGTGGCGCTGAGCGGATGGCTGGCGGCCGAAGTGCATCGTCGTCGTCCTTCGGGTGGACTGGCTTGGACGACGCTGGCGGCCTTGGCCTCTGCGGTGCCGCTGGCGCTGTGGCAGGCCGATGTGCACCAGCAGCCCTTCGCAGGCAACGGCGCATGGGCCTGGCTGGCTTATGCGGTGCTGGGCGTGCGCAGTCTGCTGTGCCTGCGCGACAGCGAGCATCGCCTCGCCGGTGCGGCGCAGTTCGTGTGGTGGCTGGTGTGGCCGCTGGTGGCAAGCCTGCTGTTCGCATGGCTGCCCGACTGGCTGGAGGGCATGGGCCAGGGCTGGACGGCCGGTTTGATCGCGCTGCCGTGGCTGGTGGTCGTCGCCCTGGCGCTGTTCCGCTGGACCTGGCTGGCGGCACCGCTGGGCGAGCGTTTCGACGGCTGGCGCACGCCGCTGCTCGGCGTGCTGTTCTCCGTGCTCGCGCTGTGGTGGGTGGGTTCGCTGTTCGTCGCCGGCGATGCCACGCCGTTGCCGTGGATCCCGGTGGTGAATCCGCTGGAACTCGCGCAGCTCGCGGTGCTCGTCTTGCTGCTGCGCTGGTGGATGCCGGAAGACCGCAGCATGGCGCCCGCGCAGATCGTGCTGCTGTCCGCGGCGGCCTTCGTCTGGGTCACCTCGGTCGTGCTGCATGCCGTGCATCACTGGGGCGGCGTGCCGTGGGATGGCGCGCTGCTATCGGGCAGCCTCGCGCAGACCAGCCTGACGGTAGTGTGGAGCGTGTTGGGCGTGCTGGGCTGGGTGATCGGTTCACGTCGTGGCCAGCGCATGCTGTGGCTGGGTGGCGCCGTGCTCATGGGCGTGGTGTTGGTGAAATTGATGACGGTGGATCGCCAGCACCTGGGCAACCTGCTGGGCATCGGTTCGTTCATCGCCTACGGCCTGCTCTGCACGGTGGTGGGTTACCTGGCGCCGGCGCCGCCGCGTCGCGCCGACACGAAGGAGGCCACCGCATGAGGACGTTGCTGCTTGCTTTGGCATTGCTGACGGCCTCGCCTGCGGCGCTCGCGCAGGCGCCGACGAACGCCGCGTACGCGAAGCGTTGGCCGCTGGCCCTGTCGGCCGAACGCGCGGGCGCCTACCGCGTCGAGCTCGATCGCACCGTTTACGCCACCACCGCGTGGCCCGACCTGCGCGATGTCGACGTGCTGGATGCGCAAGGCAAGCCGGTCGCCGCCGCGTTGTTCGGTCCCGAACAACCCACGGCGCTGCCGGCGCGTCGCGTCGTGGTGCCGTGGTTCCCGCTGCCGGGTGCGGCTGCCGGCACGGTGGGGCCCTCGCGGGTATCGGCGCAGTTCGGCGACAACGGGCGCATCGTGCGGATCGACGCCGATGGCGGCGCGTCGGCCACCGTGGACGGCCATGGCCGGGCTTTCCTGGTGGACCTGAGCGGTATCCGCGACGATCCCGAGGCGCTGGAGATCAGCTGGGAGCCGGGTGCTTCGCGCGAAGCCGCCTTCCGCATCGAGGGCAGCCAGGACCTGCAAGCCTGGGATGTGCTGCAGGACCGCGTGACCCTGGTGGAACTGCAGCGGGGTGGACAGCGCCTCGTGCGCGCCGAAGCGCCGATCCGCGGCGGCTACCGCTATGTGCGCTTCGTGCCCCTGGATGCCGCCGACGCGCTGCCGATCCGCGAAGTGCGCGTGCGGCTGGACGCCGCGCGCATGCAGGAAACGGTGGCGTGGTCGGACCTGCGCGGCCGTCGCGTCAGCGAGCAGGGCGTCGACGGTTACGTTTACCAGAGCGACGGGCGTTATCCGGTCGCGCTCGCGGACCTGGCGATGGACGATTTCGCCGTGGGCGAATGGACGCTGGAAAGCCGCGATGCGGACGATGCGCCATGGCGGCTGCGCGCGGGCCCGTGGGTGGCGTATCGCGTGGATGGCGACCGCCCCAGTGCTTCGCCCGAGCAGCCGCTGTCGAGCGGGCCGGTGCGCGACCGCTACTGGCGGCTGCGCAGCCGGGGCCCCTTGCCCGAACAGTCCCCGACCCTGCGGGTGGGCTACCGGCCGGAGGTGATGGTGTTCCTGGCGCAGGGCACGCCGCCGTACGCCCTGGTGGCGGGCAGTGCGTCGGCGCGCCGTGCGGCCGTGCCGATGCCGGAACTGGTGGATGCGCTGCGCCGCGATCGCGGCCAGGACTGGCAACCTGCACCGGCCTATCTGTCGCCCGCCGCCGCCTTCGCCGGCGATGCGGCGCTGGTGCCGCCGCCGCCGCAGCGCGACTGGAAGGCCTGGTTGCTGTGGGGCCTGTTGCTGCTCGGTGCGGCCCTGGTCGTCGCCTTCGCCTTCAGCCTGTTGCGCAAGCGTCCCGCGGAGTAGATCGCCCGCGGGTTTGCGGCGTCGGTGCGCAGCCGGGACAATAGGCGTCTTTCCGGCTGCCCAGGACTCCCCCGATGCCCATCGTCCGCATGACCGACCTCGACCTGACCGGCAAGCGCGTGCTGATCCGCCAGGATCTCAACGTGCCGATCGACGCCGGCCGCATCACCTCCGAACAGCGCATCACCGCGTCGCTGCCCACGCTGAAGCTGGCCTTGCAGAAGGGTGCGGCGGTGATGGTTACCTCGCACCTGGGCCGGCCGAAGGAAGGCGTGTGGAGCGAGGCCGATTCGCTGGCGCCGGTCGCTGCGCGCCTGACCGAACTGCTGGGCGTGGACGTGCCGCTGGTGAAGGACTGGGTCGACGGCGTGGACGTGCAGCCGGGCCAGATCGTCCTGCTCGAGAACTGCCGCATGAACGTCGGTGAGGGCAAGGACGACGAGGCCCTGTCGAAGAAGTACGCCGCGCTGTGCGATGTGTTCGTCATGGACGCATTCGGCACGGCGCACCGCGCGCAGGCTTCCACGCACGGCGTGATCCGCTTCGCGGCCGTGGCGGCGGGCGGCCCGCTGCTGATGGCGGAACTGGATGCGCTGGACAAGGCGCTGGCCAGCCCCGCGCGCCCGCTGCTGGCCATCGTCGCCGGCAGCAAGGTGTCCACCAAGCTCGAACTGCTGACCAGCCTGGTCGGCAAGGTCGACCAGCTGATCGTCGGTGGCGGCATCGCCAACACGTTCATCGCCGCCGAAGGGCACACGGTGGGCAAGTCGCTGTACGAGGCCGACCTCATCGAGACGGCGAAGAAGATCGACGCCGACGCCAAGGCCCGTGGCGCCGAGATCCCGCTGCCCGACGACGTGGTGGTGGCCACGGCCTTCGCGGCCGATGCGCCGGCGACCGTCAAGGCCGTCGATGCGGTCGGCGCGGATGACCTGATCCTCGACATCGGTCCGACCACTGCGCAGCGCTATGCCGAGTTGATCAAGTCCGCCGGCACCGTGGTGTGGAACGGCCCGGTCGGCGTGTTCGAATTCGACGCCTTCGGCAAGGGCACCGAGACGCTGGCGCGCGCGATCGCGCAGTCGCCGGCCTTCTCCATCGCCGGTGGCGGCGACACGCTGGCCGCGGTCGACAAGTACGGCATCGCCGACGACGTCAGCTACATCTCCACCGGTGGCGGCGCGTTCCTCGAGTTCCTGGAAGGCAAGACGCTGCCTGCCGTCGCCGCCCTGGAGGCGCGCGGCGCGTGAGCCGTCCCACGCTGTTCTTCGATCTCGACGGCACGTTGATCGATTCCGCCATCGGCATCACCCGCTGCGTCGCGCACGCGCTGACGCAGCTCGATCATCCGGTGCCGACGGAGGCCGAACTGCGCGGTTGGATCGGCCCGTCGCTGCGTACGAGCTTCATGCCGCTGCTGGGCGATCCGGCACGTGTGGAGGCGGCGGTCGAGCTCTATCTCGAGCGCTTCGAGTCGCATGGCTGGCTGGAGCACCAGGTCTATGCCGGCATCGGCGACGCGATCGAGGCCCTGCATGCGGACGGGCATCGGCTCGCCGTGGTCACCGCGAAGAACGAGCCGCACGCGCGCAAGATCCTCGCGCACCTGCCGTTCGGGCACCGCTTCGAGAACATCATCGGCGCGACGGCCGATGGCCGTCTTAGCCACAAGGCGGACCTGATCGCAGAAGCCCTGCGGCGGCTCGCGCTCACGCCGGACGCCTGCTGGATGATCGGCGACCGCCGCATGGATATCGAAGGCGCGCGCCACCACGGCATGCGCAACGTCGGCGTGTTGTGGGGCTTCGGCGGAGAACAGGAATTGCGCGATGCGGGCGCGGATCATCTCGTGAAAGCGCCTGGGCAACTGGCACCGTTGTTCGGCTGAAACGTTACGATCAAACGCGCGTTTCATCCGTTGCGTTTGCGCAGTCGGGTGTGCGTGCGCAGCATCGTGGCCCGATGCTCAGACCAAAAAAATACCAGTCGCGCGATCCTGCGGAATCGCGTGAAAGCGCTTGAAAACAGCGGTTTCCATGATCCCGGGCAGGCATGCGCGAGGCTGTCCCGGGACAGCATGCAAGCATGAAGATCATCGGTCGTTGCGGCGTTCAATCGCTGTGGTAGCGTTTGTGCGATTACAGGGAATCCGCACCATGACCGAACGCCAGCGCCGCACCAAGATCCTCGCCACCCTCGGACCGGCGACGGACCCGCCCGGCGTGCTCGAGGAGCTGTTCCGCGCCGGCGTGAACGTGGTGCGCCTGAACTTCTCGCATGGCGATCCCTCGGGCCAGGCCAAGCGCGCCGCCGCCGTGCGCCTCGCCGCGCAGCGTGTGGGCGCCGAAGTCGGCATCCTCGCCGATCTGCCGGGCCCGAAGATCCGCATCGAGCGCTTCTCCGAAGGCAAGATCGTGCTGAAGAAAGGCGACCGCTTCGATCTGGTCGCCAACGCGGACGCGCCTCCGGGCGACATCCACCAGGTCGGCGTCAGCTACCTGGGCCTGCCGGGCGACGTGGCGGCGGACGATGTGCTGCTGCTCGACGACGGCCTGATGCAGCTGCAGGTGGTGCAGGTCGACGGCGAGCGCATCGTCTGCACGGTGCTCAACGACGGCGTGCTGTCCGACCGCAAGGGCCTGAACAAGCAGGGCGGCGGCCTGTCGCTGGGCGCGCTGACCGAGCGCGACCGCGAACTGATCGCGTACGTGGCCGAGAACATCGGCGTGGATTTCATCGCCGTGTCGTTCTGCCGCAACGCCGAAGACATGAACGAGGCCCGCCGCATCGCGCGCCAGCACGGTTGCGATGCCGCACTGGTGTCGAAGATCGAGCGCACCGAAGCCATCGAGAACCTGACCGAGATCGTCGATGCCAGCGACGTGGTGATGGTGGCGCGCGGCGACCTCGGCGTGGAGATCGGCGATGCCGAGCTGCCGGGCCTGCAGAAGAAGATCATCCGCGAGTCGCTGGCGCAGAACAAAGTGGTGATCACCGCCACCCAGATGCTGCAGTCGATGGTGGACAGCCCGATCCCGACGCGCGCCGAAGTGCTGGACGTGGCGAATGCCGTCATCGACGGCACCGACGCGGTGATGCTCTCCGCCGAAACCGCCGCCGGCAGCTATCCGGTGCGCGCGGTGGAGGCGATGGCGCGCATTTGCCTGGGCGCCGAGAAGCAGTTCGAGATGGACACCGATTTCGAGAAGGCGCCGCGCAATCTCGAGCGCGCCGACCAGGCGATCGCGATGGCGACGATGTTCCTATCCGAGCACATCGGCGTGCGTGCGATCGTGGCGATGACCGAATCCGGCGGCACCGCGCGCTTCCTGTCGCGCTTCCGCTCCAGCGCGCCGATCTACGCGTTCTCGCGCCACGACGGCGCCCGCCGCAAGATGGCGATGATCCGCGATGTGTTTCCGATCGCGTTCGACAGCCGCGGCCTGGCGCCGCGCGAAGCCGCGCGCGATGCGATGCGCGTGCTGCACGACCGCACGCTGCTGGCCGAGGGCGACCGCGTGATCTTCACCAGCGGCGACCACATGGAGCAGCACGGCGCCACCAACACGCTGCGCCTGCTGCAGATGGGCGAGCGCGGCAAGGCCGAGGGACTGGGCGAGCTGTAACCGGTTTCCGGGATTCCCGCCGCGTCCGGATCCGGGCGCGCCGCGGCGCGTTCATCATCAGGGTTGCCCGCTGCCGGCGCGGCGCGGGCTACAATTGGTATCTTTCCCGCCGCTTCCCCAGGAACCCCATGAGCATCGAACAGCTTGCCGAAACCGCCCAGGCCATGGTGGCCGCGGGCAAGGGCATCATCGCGATCGACGAGTCCACCACCACCATCGCCAAGCGGTTCCAGGGCGTGGGCATCGAGAACACGGAAGAGAACCGCCGCGCCTACCGCGAGCTGCTGCTCACCACGCCCAAGCTGTCCGATTACATCTCCGGCGCCATCCTGTACGACGAAACGATCCGCCAGTCCACCAAGGACGGCGTGCCGTTCGCCAAGTACATGAGCGAGCACGGCATCATCCCGGGCATCAAGGTGGACAAGGGCACGCACGCCCTGGCCGGCTGCCCCGGCGAAGTGGTCACCGAAGGCCTGGACGGCCTGCGCGACCGCCTGAAGGAGTACTACAAGCTGGGTGCCCGCTTCGCCAAGTGGCGCGCGGTGATCACCATCGGCGAAGACATCCCGTCCGGCACCTGCATCGAAGCCAACGCCCATGCGCTGGCCCGTTATGCCGCGCTGTGCCAGGAATGCGGCCTGGTGCCGATGGTGGAGCCGGAAGTGCTGATGGACGGCGACCACAACATCGAAGTCTGCTACGAAGTGACCGAAGCCGTGCTGCGTTCGCTGTTCGGCGCGCTGTACGAGCAGAACGTGCTGCTGGAAGGCACCATCCTGAAGGCCTCGATGGTCATCGCCGGCAAGGACAGCGATGAGCAGGCCGACGTCGACGAAGTGGCCGAGTCCACCGTGATGTGCCTGAAGAGCACCGTGCCGGCGATCCTGCCGGGCATCGTGTTCCTGTCCGGCGGCCAGACCGACGAGCAGTCCACCGCCCACCTCAATGCGATGAACCAGCTCGGCAGCCTGCCGTGGCCGCTCAGCTTCTCCTACGGCCGCGCCATGCAGCAGGCCGCGCTGAAGCTGTGGTCGCAGGACCTGAAGGGCAACTTCGCCAAGGCCCAGGCCGTGGTGTACGAGCGCGCGAAGGAAAATGGCCTGGCCGCGCTGGGCAAGTGGGAAGGCTGAGCGCCTGCGCTCAGCGGTGACGGCCCTCAGGGCCGTCCGTGATCCAGGAAACGCCGGCGCAAGCCGGCGTTTTTCGTTAGGCGCTCGCGCGAGCCCGTTTCGCCGCGTTCTCCGCCATCCGGCGGTCGGCGTAATCCATCGTCAGGTCGGAAGCGGTCTTCAGTGCGGTGAAGCACAGCGTCATCAGCACGCCGCTGCCCAGTGCGGCACTGGCCAGGATGATCAGGTGCATCGGGATCACGCGCAGGTAGGGCAGGAACATCAGCGCGCCCAGGCTGGGTTTGCCGTCGATGTCGGCGGCGTGCTGCACGGCATAGGTCTGCCGCTGCGAATAGACGAACGACAGGCCGCACAGCACCAGCAAGACGATGTCGCGCGGGTTGGCCACGGTGTGGTGCACGCACAGGAACACGAAGTACACGGCGTGGAAGAAGCCGTAGTGCAGGGAGAAGAAACTGGCCGTGGAGCGCTTGCCGGCCTCGTCCTCGCTGACGCGCTGACCGCCGGAGGTGAAGCCCTCGGTGGTGAAGTCGCGCAGGGCCAGCATCCGTTTGCGGGCGTACCAGCCGATCACCACGCTCTGGATCCAGTACGGCCAGACGAGCCAGCCGGTCTCCCAGTCGAAGACCAGGGCCAGGACCAAGGTCAGCAGGTTGGAACCGAGCAGGGCGAGGGTAGAGGGGCGCATCCGTTCAGGATACGGCAGGCCTGGGCCTTGCCGCACAAGGGATCCGCCGGCTCCAACCTGAACGGAATACCACTGCCTTGAACATTATTGCCTAAGCATCTATATCATAGGCAGCCATGAAGACCCCTGCCGGCAACAGCACCATCGGATACCTGATCGCGGACCTCAGCCGGCTGTTCGGCCGCGTGTTCGACCGGCGCGCCTCGCACCTGGGCCTGACCCGCGTGCAGTGGCGCGCGCTCAAGCGCATCCACCAGAGCGAAGGCATCACCCAGTCCGAACTGGCGGACCTGCTCGACATGGAGCCGATCGCGGTCGGGCGCGTCATCGACCGCCTGCAGAAGGCCGGCTTCGTCGAACGCCGCAGCGACCCCGATGACCGCCGCGTGTGGCGGCTGCACCTGCTGCCCCCCTCGGAAGCGGTGATGCATGACATCGAAGCCGTCGCCGTGTCGGTCCGCGAGGACTGCCTGGCCGGCATCGAGGCGGACGAACTGGCCACCGCGCTGAAGGTGCTCGGCCAGATCCGCGAAAACCTCTCCCAGCTCGACCGCGCCAGCCGCGGCGAGTCCTCCCTCCGCAAGAGCTGACCCCCACCATGACCAGCAAGATCAACGAAGCCGCCGAGAACGCGGCAAAAGCTCCCGCTCCCAAGCGCCGCCGCGTGCCCCTGTGGCTGTGGGTGGCCGGCCCGCTCGCCGTCGCCGGCTTCTTCGGCTGGGAGTACGTCGCCTCCGGCCGCGAGGTCAGCACCGACAACGCCTACATCAAGGCCGAGCGCATCCTGATCGCGCCGCAGGTCGGCGGACGCGTGGTCGAAGTCGCCGTGCAGCAGAACCAGCCGGTGAAGAAGGGCGACCTGCTGTTCCGCATCGACGCCGATCCGCTGACGATCGCCGTCGCGCAGAACGAAGCGCTGGTCGCGCGCATGGCCAACTCCGCCAACGCCAGTCGCGCCAAGGTGGTGGGCACCGGCACCTCGATCCAGGCCGCGCGCGAAACGCTGACCTGGGCGCAGCGCGACCTGCAGCGCATGCAGCAGCTCGCCAGCCAGCAGCTGGTGTCGCGCAAGATGCTGGACGACGCGCGCCACGCCGTCGCCGAAGCGCGCACCGACCTGGCCGACGCGATCGCCAGCCAGTCCGAAGCCACCGCGTCGCTGAGCGGCAGCCCGGGCACGCCGACGCAGGAACTGCCCGAGTATCGCGCCGCCGCGGCGATGCTGGCCAAGGCCCGACTGGACCTGGACCACGCCGAGGTGCGTGCGCCGGTCGACGGCATCGTCGGCCTGCACGACCTGCAGGTGGGCGAATACATCAACGTCGGCCAGACCGCGATGCCGCTGGTCGCCACGTCGCCGATCTGGGTGGAAGCCAACTTCAAGGAAACCGAGCTGGAGAAGATGAAGGTCGGCCAGGCGGCGATCATCGAGGTCGACAGCTATCCGGGCGTGAAGTGGAAGGCGCACGTGGCCTCCATCGCGCCGGCCTCCGGTGCCGAGTTCAGCGTGCTGCCGCCGCAGAACGCGACCGGCAACTGGGTGAAGATCGTCCAGCGCATCCCGGTGCGCCTGGAAATCGACAGCGCCGCCGCGGATGCGCCGCAGCTGCGCGCCGGCATGAGCGCCGACGTGCATGTCGAACTGCGCGATGGCGGCACGGCCTCCAGCCGCGCCACCGCCGCACGCTGAGTCCCTGTTTCCATGTCATCCCGGGCGTGCGCGGATGCGGGCGAGGGCACTGTGGTGGGGCCCGGCCCCGCTGACGCCGCGCCCCGGGTGACCTCTGGATCGTCGTGCCGCGCGCACGCCGATCACTTCCGGAATTTCCCATGAGCACAACCGCCGCTCCCGCTGCACCCGCGCAGGACGACACCGGCAAGCGCACGCTGCTGGTCGGCTCGGTGATGCTGGCCACGCTGATGCAGGCGCTGGACACCACCATCGCCAACGTCGCGCTGCCGGACATGCAGGGCTCGCTGTCGGCCACCCAGGACCAGGTGTCGTGGGTGCTGACCAGTTACATCGTCGCCGCGGCGATCCTGACGCCGGTCACGGGCTGGCTCGCCGGCCGCCTCGGCCGCCGCCGTTTGCTGATCATCGCGGTGAGTGGTTTCACCGTCGCTTCGCTGCTGTGCGGCATCGCCACCGGCATCGGTGAGATGGTCGCGTTCCGCATCCTGCAGGGCGTGTTCGGCGCATCGCTGGTGCCGATCTCGCAGTCGCTGCTGCTCGACGCCTTCCCGAAAGAAAAGCACGGCGCCGCGATGGCGATGTGGGGCATGGGCATCATGGTCGGTCCCATCCTCGGGCCGCCGCTGGGCGGCTTCCTGACCCAGAACTACAGCTGGCACTGGGTGTTCCTGATCAACCTGCCGATCGGCATCCTGGCGCTGGTGGGCATCATGGCCAGCGTCAAAAAGGACGTGCCGCACGAACGGCCGCTGGATGGCTTCGGTCTCGCGCTGCTCGCGTTGGGCATCGGCGCGCTGCAGCTTTTCCTCGACCGCGGGCAGAGCGAAGACTGGTTCGGCAGCCTGGAGATCCAGGTCGAGGCGGCGATCGCCTTCCTCGCCCTGTACACCTACGGCCTGTGGTGGTGGCGCAAGCGCGATCACGCGCTGCTCGACCTGGGCCTGTTGAAGAACGCGAACTTCGCCGTCGGCTGCGCGCTGATCTTCGTCGTCGGTATCGTGTTGTTCGCCACGCTCGCGCTGCTGCCGCCCTACCTCAGCTCGCTGATGAACTATCCGGTGCTGACCATCGGCCTGGTGCTGGCGCCGCGCGGTGTGGGCACGATGTTCAGCATGATGATCGTCGGCCGCCTGCTGGGCCGCATCGACGCGCGATGGCCGATCCTGGTCGGCATGGCCCTGATGGTGATCTCGCTGCACGGCATGACCCAGTTCGGCCCGAACGCCTCCATGCATTCGATCGTCTGGCTGGGCGTGGTGCAGGGCATGGGCCTGGGCCTGGTGTTCGTGCCGATCTCGACAGTGGCCTACGCGACGCTGGAACCGCACCAGCGCACCGAAGCCGCCGGCCTCTTCAGCCTGGTGCGCAACATCGGTTCCTCGGTGGGCATTTCGGTGGTGATGACGATGCTGTCGCGCGCGCTGCAGGTGAACCACGCGGAGATCGGTGCGCGCATCCCGGCCTTCGGTGCGGAGACCACGCTGCTGCCCGCGGCGATGGATCCGTCCACGGCCACCGGCCTGGCCCTGCTCAATGCGGAGGTCAACCGGCAGGCAGCGGCGATCGGCTACCTCAACGACTTCAAGCTGATGATGCTGCTTACGCTGGTGTCGATGCCGCTGGTGCTGCTGATGCGCGGCGGCAAGGCGCCGTCGGGCGGCAACGCCGGTGCCGACGCGGCCGCGGCGCACTGACATGCGGATCGAAGGCCTGCACCACGTCGCGATCATCGCCTCGGACTACGCGCGATCGAAGCGCTTCTACACCGAGGTGCTGGGGTTGCGCGTCGTCGCCGAGCACTTCCGTGCCGAACGCGACTCCTGGAAGCTCGACCTGGCGTTGCCCGATGGCACCCAGCTTGAGCTGTTCTCGTTCCCGTCGCCGCCGCCGCGCGTGTCGCGCCCGGAAGCCTGCGGCCTGCGCCACCTGGCCCTGCGCGTGGCCGATATCGATGCCGCCATCGCGCACCTGCAGACGCACGGCGTGACGACCGAACCGGTGCGCGTGGACGAGTACACCGGGCACCGCTTCACCTTCTTCGCCGATCCGGACGACCTGCCGTTGGAGCTCTACGAGCTCTGATGCGCGTGGTGTAGGAGCGACATCAGTCGCGACCGCACGCCATCGGAGACATTGGTGCCGGGGAAAGGCGCGCCGCGGAAAACACGCGGGCTTTCCGCATGTTTCCCTGCGATCACGGTCCCCAGTCGCGACTTGCGTCGCTCCTACAGAGGAGCGAGCGAGCCAGTGGGCGCGCTGGGCTTACGGCAGCGCAGCGTCGCCCAGCGACGCCAGCCACTCGTCGTCGGAGCCTTCGTTGACGCCTTCGAACAGGGGCGTGGAGAAGTAGCGCTCGCCGGTATCCGGCAACACCGCCAGCAGCACATCGCCGGGCTTGGCCTTCTGCGCGACCTGCAACGCGGCCGCGACCGTGGCGCCGGCGGAGATGCCGACGAAGATGCCTTCCTCGGCGGCGAGACGGCGCGCGGTGGCGATGGCGTCCACGTCGGTGACCGGCAGGATCTCGTCGGCGACCTCGCGGTTGAGCACCTCCGGCACGAAATCCGGCGTCCAGCCCTGGATCTTGTGCGGCTGCCACTCCTTGCCCAGCAGCAGCGATGCGCCTGCCGGTTCGGAGGCGGTGATGCGCACTTCCGGACGCGCGACCTTGAGCACTTCGCCCACGCCGGTCAGCGTGCCGCCCGTGCCCCAGCCGGTGACGAAGTGGTCCAGCCGCAGGCCGGCGAAATCGCGCAGGATCTCCGCCGCCGTCGTCTGCCGGTGGTAGGCCGGGTTGGCCGGATTGGCGAACTGGCGGGCGAGGAACCAGCCGTGCTTCTTCGCCAGTTCTTCCGCGCGCCGCACCATGCCGCTGCCGCGCTCGGCGGCCGGCGTCAGGATGACCTTGGCGCCGTACGCGCGCATCAGCTTGCGGCGTTCGATGGAGAAGGTCTCCACCATGACCGCGACGAACTTGTAGCCGCGCGCCGCGGCGACCAGGGCGAGCGCCACGCCGGTGTTGCCGGAGGTCGCCTCGATGATGGTGTCGCCGGGCTTCAGCAGGCCCTTGGCTTCGGCATCGAGGATGATCGCCAGCGCCAGGCGGTCCTTCACCGAGCCGCCGGGATTGAACGATTCCACCTTGGCGTAGAGGGTGACGTGCTCCGGCGCGATGCGGTGAAGTTTGACGACCGGGGTGCGACCGACGGTGTCCAGGATGCTGTCGTAGATGGCCATGGAATCTCCAGGGGGTGGCGGTCAGGCGGCCTGCAGTGTGGGCGCCGGAAGGTTGCGGGAATGTGTGGGGTGGACCGTGCCGAGCGGCGGCTGCCCGAACCAGTGCAGCGTGCCCGCCAGCGCGGCCACTTCGCCCAGGATCAGCAGGGCGGGCGAGCGCACCTGATGAGAACGCGCGGTTTCCGGCAGATCGGCCAGGGTGCCGTTCAGCACGCGTTGCTCGCGGCGCGAGCCGTTTTCGATGATGGCGAACGGCGTGGTCGGTGCGCGCCCGTGCGCCAGCAGGCGCTCGCGCAGGCCTTCCAGCCCGGCCACGCCCATGTAGACGGCCAGCGTCTGTCGCTCCTGCGCCAGCGCGGCCCAGTCGAGCGTGTCCAGCGAATCCTTGCAGTGCGCGGTGACCAGGCGCACCGCTTGCGCATGGTCGCGATGCGTCAGCGGAATGCCGGCATAGGCCGCGCAGGCGATGGCGGCGGTGATGCCGGGCACGACCTCGTACGGAATGCCGTGCGCGCGCAGGAACTCCAGCTCTTCGCCGCCGCGCCCGAACACGAACGGATCGCCGCCCTTCAATCGCACCACGCGGCGTCCGGCGCGCGCGTGCTCGAGCATCAGCGCGTGGATGTCCTCCTGTCGCGTGCTTTGTCCCGTCGCCGACTTGCCGACTTCGATGTAGGTCGCGTCGCGACGGCCGAGGCGCAGCACGTCCTCGCTGACGAGGCGGTCGTGCAGGACGACGTCGGCTTCGTTCATCGCGCGCAACGCATTGAGCGTGAGCAGGCCCGCATCGCCGGGGCCGGCGCCGACCACCGCGACGTTGCCGGTGCGGGACGACGGCGAGGCGTCATCCAGCGCGGCGAGGAACTGCTGTTCGGCCTGCCCATGCAACTGCTGGCGGAACAGCCGCGGCAACGGACCGGCGAGGATCTTCTCGAAGAAGCGGCGGCGTTCGGCCGGTCGCGGGAAGCGCTGGCGGATGCGCTGGCGCTGGCGCGTGAACAACTCGGCGAGCGAGGCCCACGAATCGTCCAGCAGGGTCTCCAACTGGCGGCGCAGGTGCCGTGCCAGCATCGGCGCGCCGCCGCCGCTGGAAATCGCGACCTGCAGCGCCCCGCGTTCCACGATGGCCGGCACCTGGAAGCTGGACAGTGCGGCGTCGTCGACCACATTGGCCAGCACGCGACGCGCTTCGGCGGCCGTGGCGATGGCGCGATTGACGGTGCGGTCGCCGGTGGCGGCGACCACCAGCCAGGCATCGTCCACGTGCGCGGGTTCGAACACACCTTCCAGCCAGTCGATCCTCCCTGCGGCGTGCCAGGCGGTCAGCGATGCGGTCAGGGTCGGCGCCACCACCCGGGGCCGTGCGCCGGTGCGGAGCAGGGCGTCGGTCTTGCGCTCGGCGACCGCGCCGCCGCCCACGACCAGTACCCGGCGGCCTTGCAGATCGGCGAACAGGGGAAACAGCGGAGCGCTCACGGGGTCGGCGGGCAGGGGCGGGCTGATGACCGTACTGCCCGGTCATAGCCGCCGGAAATGACATCCCACCAAAACCATATGCCTTGCAGTTATAAGCAGTGCCGGCTACGGTCCGACGAAATCCTCTACATTCCAAGGCCCCCTCCGGTGGGCCCTTCACGCTCCCCACGCCGATGACGCTGACCCAACTCCGCTACCTGGTGGCGATCGCCGATGCCGACCTGAACATCACGCTGGCGGCGGCGCGCGTGCATGCCACCCAGCCGGGCCTGTCCAAGCAGCTCAAGCAGCTGGAGGACGAACTCGGTTTCCTGCTGTTCGTCCGCAAGGGCCGCAGCCTGGAAAGCATCACCCCGGCCGGCCAGGAAGTGATCGAGCGCTCGCGCCTGGTGCTGGCCGAAGCCAACAACATCCGTACCTACGCCGCCAACCAGCGCCGCGAGAGCCAGGGCCAGCTGGTGCTGGTGACCACGCACACCCAGGCGCGCTTCGTGTTGCCGCCGGCCATCGCCCAGATCAAGCGCGACTATCCGCAGGTCAGCGTCCACCTGCAGCAGGCGCCGGAAAGCACCGCGCTCGACCTGCTGACCCAGGGCGACGCGGACATGGCGGTGGTCAGCACCGCGGGCGACCAGCCGCAGGCCGGCATCGCCGTGCCGCTGTACCGGTGGCGTCGCCTGGTGCTGGTGCCGCGCGGGCATGCGCTGGAACAGGCCGGCGGCGTGCCGGGCATGGCTGATCTCGCCGGCCAGCCGCTGATCAGTTACGAGTCTTCGACCCGTCCCGGCTCGTCGCTGCAGCGCGCCTTCGCCAAGGTCGGGCTGGAACCGAACATCGCCCTCACGGCGCTCGACGCGGACCTGATCAAGACCTACGTGCGTGCCGGTCTCGGCGTGGGCCTGCTGGCGGAGATGGCGGTGAGCGCGGCGGACACCGACCTGCGCGCGTGGGCGGCGCCGGCGGAAGTGAAGGAGTGCATCGCCTGGGCGGTGCTGCCGCGCGAACGCGTGCTGCGCGACTACGCGCTGGACCTGGTGCGCGCGCTGGCACCCCAGATCGATCGCCGCGACCTGCGCCGGGTGATCGACGGCAACCAGGATCCCGATTGGCCCGAGCCGCCGACCTGGCAGGCGCTGACCCAGACCATCACCAGCTAGGCCCCGCGCTCCCCCGTTGGCGTGATTGACGGAGGCCGGGCGTCGGGCGACGCTGGCGGCATCTTCCCGGGCACGTGTCGCTACCCATGAACCGCATTTCGAAGATGGTCGTGCGCATGTACGTGCCGGCGGCGGTGATCGCCGTGGGCGGCCTCGCCACGGCCGAAGCGGTCACCCGCAGCGGGCGTGCGTTGGGCGACATCACCCCGCAGCGGCTGGCCTCACTCGCGTTCCTGCTCGCCATCCTGCTGGGCACGGCCTGGGCGCTGCATTCGACCTGGCGGCTCTACCGCTGGGCGCGCGGCCGGGAGCTGCGCTGCGCCTGCGGCGGCATGATGTCGCGCGTGCGCTACAACCGGCAGCGGCAGAAGTACCGCAAATGCCTGGCCTGCGGCGGCAAGTCGCTGGAAGGCGCGCACTGCGGCGGCTGACGCCGCTTTCGTTACCCGCAGCCGGCATTCGCCAGGGTGCCGACGCATTCGCGGTACCCCGCCGGCAGTCCACGGATCTCATGCGTCTTGCCCGGGGCGAGCGTGAAATCCTCCAGCGGCGTACGCGCGCAGGCAGCGGGGTTCTCGTCCGCGGCGGGCGCGGGGCAGCGTTCGGTGTAGACGCGGTAGTGACACTGCCCGCTCTCGCTGGCGAAGCACTCGAACGTCGCCACGCCATCGCGCTGCGTGGTCTTGCTGAAGAGCGTATCCACGCCGTTCGCGCTGCTGTGGTGGATGGTGGTGACGCTGGATTTCTCGTTGCATCCTGCCAGGGCCAGCAGGCAGGACATCAGGGACGTGATGATGCGCATGGCGGTTCCTCGGTTTCCATTCGGCAAGGGCATGCCCACCACGGCGCGCAGGCGCCATGCCGGTGATGCCACGTTGGATGCCGCACGGGGCGGCAGGGTTTACGTCGGCGCTACATGTTGCGGAACAGGCTCATGAAGGGCTGACTGACGGTCAGCGTCTCCGGACGGGTCTTCAGCTTCAGCCGGCCGCGGCCGGTGTCGTCGCGGCTGACCGAGGCCACGGCCTTCATGTTGACGATGGTGGAGCGGTGGATCTGCTTGAAGGTGGTGGCGTCCAGCGAATCCAGCAGTTCGCGCAGCGGCGTGCGCAACAGCGATTCGCCTTCGGCCGTCATCACCGTGGTGTACTTGTTGTCGGCCTGGAAGTAGGCCACGTCGTCCACCATGATCAGCTTGGTGTCCTTGCCCGCGCTGGCGGTGATCCACACCAGCGGCGGCTTGGACGGTGCGGCCTGGCGCGCCGACAGATGGCGCAGCAACGCGTCCAGGGTGGCGCCATCCGGATGCCCCGCCGCCGCGCGTGCCTGGATGCGCTGCACGGTGGCCAGCAACCGTTCGCGGGTGATCGGCTTCAGCAGGTAATCGATCGCGCCTTGTTCGAACGCGTCGATGGCGTACTGGTCGTACGCGGTGACGAACACCACCTGCGTGCGCGGGCTGGCATCGGCCAGGCCGCGGGCGACCTCGATGCCCGTCAGGCCGGGCATGCGGATGTCGAGGAAGGCCACGTCCGGCTGCATCTCGGCGATCGATTCCAGCGCACTGGCGCCGTCCTCGCATTCGGCCACGATCTCCAGCTGCGGCCAGGCCTCCTTCAGCAGCGAGGACAGGGCGGTGCGCAGCAGCTCCTCGTCTTCGGCGATCACGCCCCGGAAGTTCATGCGGCACCTGCCTTGCCGTCCAGCGGCAGCGTCAGCGTGGCGGCGACGCCACTGGGGAAGTTGGAGACGATGGCGAACGAGGCGTCGTTGCCGAACGTCAGGCGCAGGCGCTCGCGCAGGTTCTTCAGGCCGATGCCGGTGCCGGTGCTCTGGCCGCCGAAACCCTGGCCGTCGTCGGCGACGGTGAGCGTGGCGTGGTCGTCGTGCTTGCGGGCGAGGATCCAGATCGTGCCGCCGCCGGTCTTGGGTTCGAGGCCGTGCTTGATCGCGTTCTCGACCAGCGTCTGCAGCATCATCGACGGCATCGGCACGGATTTCAGCGCCTCCGGCACCTCGACCTGCAGGTTGAGCCGCGAGCCCATGCGGATCTTCAGGATCTCCAGGTAGGCTTGGGTGAGTTCCAGTTCCTCGCCCAGGGTGGACAGCGCGTCGTCGGTGCGCGGCAGCGAGCTGCGCAGGTACTGGATCAGGTGGCCGAGCATGATGTCGGCGCGCGGCGGATCGGTGCGGGTCAGCACCTGCGCGCTGGCCAGCGTGTTGTAGAGGAAGTGCGGCTCGACCTGCGCGTTGAGCAGGTTCAGGCGCGCCACGGTCAGCTCCTTCTCGCTGACGGTCTTCACGACGTCGGCCTGCTCCTGCCGGCGCTGGTCGGCGACGCGGCGGGTGATGGCGCGGGTCACGGCCTCGGCGTTCTCCACGTTGACGCCATCGTCGAGCACGAACAGGTCCAGCCATGCGCTCGCTTCGGGGCCGACCATCAGGGTGATGCTGCTGGTGCCGTTGCCGGGCGTGACGGTGGCCTGCACGAGATCGCGCTTCACCGCGAAGCGGGCCATGATGTTGAAGCGCGAAGGCTGGCTGGGGCCGTCGAAGCTGTCCGCGCGGCGCACCTTGACCCGCACCTGCAGGCTGTCGGGCGCGCTCTCGACGTCTTCGGCGCGGGGCAGTTCGCGCAGTGCGCCTTCGGTCAGCGCGAACGCCGCGGCGGTGTCCAGTGGCACTTCGATCTGCCGGCGCTGGCGGCTCGACAGCGTGGCGCTGTCCAGGCGGCCGGTGATCAGCCAGATCCGACGCAGGTGGCTGATCAGGCCGATCAGCACCGAGATCATCACCAGCGTCGCGGCCAGGTTGAACAGCCAGCTGGCGGTGCCGGACAGGAACGTGTGGTCGAACAGGCCGTTCCACACCAAGCCCGCCATCAGGATCGCGACGAACCAGGCGATGAGGATGCGGATGATCAGGAGCAGGCTGGGGAACACGTCGGGCACCACGGCTTGGGGAGTGCCGTGGAGGATAACGGGGCGGCCTGCGGAGGGAAGGGGGGCCGCGACGGAGCCGGCGATCCGGCGATGAAACCGGGCTGGCCCGGCGCGAACGTCAGGCCCCGGGGCGGGCGGGCGTCAGACCTCGACGTGGATGCCGCATTCGCGCTTCAGACCGTTGAAGCGGGTGTCTTCCTCGCGCATCCCGGGTTCCCAGCGGCGCGTGGTGTGGAAGTCGCCGATCGAGACGTAGCCCTGCTCCCACAGCGGGTGGTAGGGCAGGTCGTGCTGCTTCATGTACTGCCAGACGTCGCGGTCGGTCCAGTCGACGATGGGATTGATCTTCCAGCGCGCCTCGCGCTGCTGCAGCACCGGGGCATTCGCCCGGCTGGTGGACTGGGTGCGGCGCAGGCCGGTGAACCAGGTGCCCACGCCCAGTTCACTCAGGGCGCGCTTCATCGGCTCCACCTTGCGCAGGCTGTTGTACTGCTCGATGCCGACCAGGCCCTGTTCCCACAGGCGTCCGTGGCGGGCCTCCATCCAGGCGCGGCTGACCAGCGGCCGGAAGACCTGCAGGTTGAGCTTGAGCCGTTCCACCAGTTCGTCGGCGAAGCGGTAGGTTTCCGGGAACAGGTAGCCGGTGTCGATCAGCACCACCGGCACGTCCGGCTTCTGCTGCGAGACCATGTGCAGCAGTACGGCCGCCTGCGCGCCGAAGCTGGAGGACATCGCGGCCTCCGCAGGTCCGTGACGGAGCGCCCACGCCACGCGCTGTTCGGCGGTCTGCGTTTCCAGCCAGGCGTTGTGCTCCGCGATCTGGTCGGTGTCCAGGGAAAGGGCGGGGGCGCTCATGCGTGCAGGTCCAGTGCGATCTGTCGGTGGGTGGGATACGACGGCAGGGCGACGACGCCACTGCGGTGCAGGAAGTCGCCGAAGCCTTCGTCGGCGTGGCGCTCGCCGGCATAGCGCGCGAAGAGCCCGTCGAGGACGTCGAGGATGGCCGCCTCGTCGATGTTCTCGCGGTACAGCGTATTGAGGCGCTGGCCGCGCGCGTCGCCGCCGAGCATCAGGTTGTAGCGGCCGGGCGCCTTGCCGACGAGGGCGATCTCGGCGAGGTAGGGGCGCGAGCAGCCGTTCGGGCAGCCCGAAATGCGCAGCAGGATCGGCGCATCGCGCAGGCCGTGCTTCTCCAGCAGCGGCTGCAGGCGGTCGGTGAAGTCGGGCAGGTAGCGTTCGGCTTCCGCCATCGCCAGGCCGCAGGTCGGCAGCGACACGCAGGCTACCGCCGCGCGCTGCAGGGCCGTGCCCAGGCGCTGGCCGTCGTCGAGCCCGTGCGTCTTCACCAGCGCGTCGATGCGCTCGCGTTCGCCTGCGGGCACGCCGGCGATCACCAGGTTCTGGTTGGGCGTCATCCGGAACTCACCGCGGTGCACGTTGGCGATCTCGCGCAAGCCGGTCAGGTGGGTGGCATGCGCGGTGTCGGCGATGCGGCCGGCGAACAGGTGCAGGGTGAGGTGCCAGCGCCCGTCCTCGCCCTCCACCCAGCCGTAGCGATCGCCGTTGTGGTCGAAGCGGAACGCGCGCACGGGTTGCAGCGTCACGCCGCTGCGGCGCTCGATTTCGCCGACGACGGTGTCGAGGCCGTGGTCGTCGATCGTGTACTTGAAGCGCGCGCGCTTGCGCTGCTCGCGGTTGCCGAGGTCGCGCTGGGTGGTGACCACGGCCGTGGCGACGTCGAGCAACTGCTCGGGCGTGATGAAGCCGGCCACGTTGCCGACGCGCGGGTAGGTTTCGGCATCGCCGTGGGTGGAACCCATGCCGCCGCCGATCACCAGATTGAAGCCGGCCAGCACGCCGTCCTCGAGGACCGCGATGAAGCCCAGGTCGTTGGCGAACACGTCCACGTCGTTGACCGGCGGGACGGCGAAACCGATCTTGAACTTGCGCGGCAGGTAGGTCGCGCCGTAGATGGGCTCCTCTTCCTCGCCGCTGCCGGCCACGCGCTCTTCGTCCAGCCAGATCTCGTAGTAGGCGCGGGTGTTCGGGAGCAGGTGCTCGGAGAGCTTCGTCGCCCAGGCCTGCACCTCGGCGTGCGCGCGTGATTCCAGCGGATTAGCGGCGACCAGCACGTTGCGGTTGACATCGCCGCACGCCGCCAGGGTATCGATCAGCGCCGCGTTGATGGCCTGCATCGTGGCCTTCAGTTCGCGCTTGATCACGCCGTGGTACTGGAACGCCTGGCGGGTGGTGATGCGCAGCGAGTGGTTGGCGTACTGCGTGGCGATGGCGTCCAGCTTCAGCCATTGCTCGGGCGTGACCACGC
The DNA here is from genome assembly GCF_900104255.1 of Pseudoxanthomonas sp. CF385. Lineage (NCBI taxonomy): Bacteria > Pseudomonadati > Pseudomonadota > Gammaproteobacteria > Lysobacterales > Lysobacteraceae > Pseudoxanthomonas > Pseudoxanthomonas sp. CF385. The sequence continues at coordinate 787,004 of NZ_FNKZ01000002.1, read as the reverse complement.
CACCGGGCGTGCGCGTGCGGATCATGAACTGGTACGCCGGCTCCAGCTTCTGCCGGCGACGCTCGTCGCGCAGGTCGCGGTCGTCCTGCTGGTAGCTGCCGTGGTACTTGATCAGGGTCTGGTCCGATTCGCGCAGCGCGCCGGTGACCGGATCGGCCAGGCTGTCGAGCAGGCTGCCGCGCAGGCGGTGGCTCTCGGATTTGATGTCTTCGACGGAGTGGCTGCTCATGGCGATGGTCCTGGGTGTGGGAGCGACGTGAGTCGCGATGGCTTCGTCCGGAGTCCTGGGATCGCGACTCACGTCGCTCCCACAACCGCGCGGGACTCAATACACATCGCGGCTATAGCGTCCCTCCGTCTGCAGCTGCACCAGGTACTCGCGCGCCGATTCCTCATCCAGTCCGCCGTGCTCGGCCACGATGGCCTGCAGCGCGGCATGCACGTCCTTGCCCATGGCGATGGCGCCGCAGACGTACAGGTGCGCGCCGTTCTGCAGCCAGGCGTAGACCTCGCGGCCGCGCTCCCGCAGGCGGTCCTGCACGTAGATCTTGCGGGCCTGGTCGCGCGAGAAGGCCAGGTCCAGGCGATGCAGTTCGCCGCTGCGCAGAGCGTCCTGCCATTCGCTCTGGTAGAAGAAGCCGTGGTTGAAGTGCGGGGCGCCGAAGAACAGCCAGTTGCGGCCGCGCGCGCCGGTCTCGGCGCGCTCCTGCACGAAGCCGCGGAACGGCGCCACGCCGGTGCCCGGGCCGATCATCAGGATGTCGCGGCTGCCGTCGGCCGGCACGCGGAAGCGTTCATTGGCCTCGACATACACCGGCACCTGGTCGCCTTCGTCCAACGTGGACAGGAAGCCGCTGGCGGCGCCGCCGTGGGCGTGGCCGAAGGCCTGGTAGCCGAGCACGTCCACGGTCAGGTGCGCTTCCTCGCCCACGCGCTTGCGGCTGGAGGCGATGGAATACAGGCGCGGCGCGAGAGGGCGCAGGGCGGCGACCAGTTCCTGCGCGCTCCAGCCGGCAGGCCAGCGGCGCAGTACGTCGATGATCTGGTGGCTGCCGAACAGCTGCGCCAGCGACGGCGCATTCGCCGGGCCGAGCAGGGCGTTCAGGTCGTCCGCCTGCGCGTGCGCGGCGTGCGTGGCCAGGAACGGCCGCGACAGGCGGGTCAGTTCGCGGCGCGCGGCCAGCCACTCACGCAGCGGCAGCGTATCGCCGCCGTCGCTGACCGCGGTCTCGCCGTCCAGGCGCAGCGCATCAAGCACGCCTTCGACCAGCGCGACCGGATTGCGGTGGCGCACGCCCAGCGCATCGCCGGGCTCGTAATGCAGGCCGCTGCCTTCCAGCGACAGCTCGACATGGCGCACGTCCTTGTCGGCGGTGCCGTGCTGGCCGAAGCGCGGGCCCTTGAAGTCACGGCCGCTGATGCGCTGGTTGAGCAGCAGCTCGGCCGGGAACGGATGTTCATGCGACCACGCGGGTTGGCCCGACGGACGCAGCGGGGTGACCGTGGCCAGCGGCGCGGCGGCTGCCGGCGCCTTCAACAGCTCGCGGGCCTGGCTGAGGGCCTGTGCGCGCCAGGGCGTGGCGACGGTATCGATGTCCAGGTCGGCCAGGCCGGCCGGCAGCACCCGGCTGCCGCCGAGCTCGGCCAGGCGCGTGTCGAGGCGCTGGGCGATGCCGCAGAAGTCGGCATAGCTCGAATCGCCCAGGCCCAGCACCGCGAACTTCAGTTCGGGCAGCTTGGGCGCACGCTTGCCGCGCAGGAACTCGACCAGGCCGATGCTGTCGTCCGGGGGATCGCCTTCGCCCTGGGTACTGATCACGATATAGAGGAGGCGTTCGGCCGCCAGCTCGCGCTGCGGGTAGGCGTCGGCGCGCAGCAGCCGCACGACCAGGCCGGCGGCCTCGGCGTCGTGGGCGAGGGCTTCGGCGGCCCGGCGCGCGTTGCCGGTCTGGCTGCCATAGACGATGGTCAGGCGCTGGGCGGTCTGCGGCGTCGCGGCGGGCACGACCGCCAGGGCTTGCGGATGCGCAGCGAGGACTTGAGGGACCAGCTGGGCCTGGGCCAGGCCGGCGGCATACCCGGAGATCCACCACAGGCTGGCGCCATCCAGGCCGGCCACCGCTTGGGCCAGCAGCGCCCGCCGTTCCTCCGCGAGGGGGATGGGGGCGAGGACAGGCTGGGTGGCGGACATCGGCAGGGCCCACGGGCGCGACTGGGACGGTCGATGTTAGGAAGCCGTTGCCGCGGGCTGAAAGGACGCATGGTTATGGGCTTATGTCCCCCGCTTATTTCGCCGGCATGAGCCCGCGGCCGAATACTGGCCGCCCTCCCGGTCCCATGGCGAAGCCCTGCTAGGCTAGCGCGTCCGGATTCCACCCCTGCCGCGCCCCTCGATGACCGCCGTACACCGCCTGTCCCACCTCGACCGCCTGGAAGCGGAAAGCATCCACATCCTGAGGGAGGTCGCCGCCGAGTTCCGCAACCCGGTGCTGCTGTACTCGGTGGGCAAGGACAGCTCGGTGCTGCTGCACCTGCTGCTGAAGGCGTTCGCCCCGGCCCGGCCGCCGATCCCGCTGCTGCACGTGGACACGCGCTGGAAGTTCCGCGAGATGATCGCCTTCCGCGACCGCCGCGCCGCCGAGACCGGCGTGGACCTGCGCGTGCACATCAACCCGGACGGCATCGCCCGCGACATCGGCCCGATCAGCCACGGCGCCACCGTCCACACCGACGTGATGAAGACCCAGGGCCTGAAGCAGGCGCTGGACCACTACAAGTTCGACGCGGCCATCGGCGGCGCCCGTCGCGACGAGGAAAAGTCGCGCGCCAAGGAGCGCGTGTTCTCGTTCCGCAACGACAAGCACCGCTGGGACCCGAAGAACCAGCGTCCCGAACTGTGGAACCTCTACAACGCGCGCATCAATACCGGCGAGAGCGTGCGGGTGTTCCCGCTGTCGAACTGGACCGAGCTGGACATCTGGCTCTACATCTACCGCGAGCACATCCCGGTGGTGCCGCTGTACTTCGCCGCCGAGCGGCCGGTGGTCGAGCGCGACGGCGCCCTGCTGATGGTGGATGACGAACGCCTCCCGCTGCGCGAGGGCGAAGTGCCCCAGCAGCGCCGCGTGCGCTTCCGCACGCTGGGCTGCTATCCGCTGACCGGCGCGATCGAGTCCGACGCCGATTCGCTGGAGAAGATCATCGCCGAGATGCTGGTGACCACCAGTTCCGAACGGCAGGGCCGGGTGATCGACCACGACCCCGGGGCGTCGATGGAGAAGAAGAAGCTGGAGGGCTACTTCTGATGAGCACGCCTTCTAGCAGCGCCGCCACCGACATCGCGTCCTACCTCAAGCAGCACGAAGCCAAGCCGCTGCTGCGCTTCATCACCTGCGGCAGTGTGGACGACGGCAAGAGCACGCTGATCGGCCGCCTGCTGTACGACAGCAAGCGCCTGTTCGACGACCAGCTGGCTGCGCTGGAGAAGGACAGCCGCAAGCACGGCACCCAGGGCGAACGCATCGACTATGCGCTGCTGCTGGACGGCCTGGCCGCCGAGCGCGAGCAGGGCATCACCATCGACGTGGCCTACCGTTACTTCGACACCGACCAGCGGAAGTTCATCGTCGCCGACTGCCCCGGCCACGAGCAGTACACGCGCAACATGGCCACCGGCGCGTCCACCGCGGACCTGGCCGTGGTGCTGGTGGATGCACGCAAGGGCCTGCTGACCCAGACCCACCGGCACAGCTACATCGTGTCGCTGCTCGGCATCCGCCACGTCGTGCTCGCAGTGAACAAGATGGACCTGGTCGACTTCGACCCGGCCGTGTTCGCGCGCATTGCCGCCGACTACCGCGCGCTGGCGCAGCGCCTGGGTATCGACGAGGTCACCTGCATCCCACTGTCGGCGCTGGAGGGCGACAACCTGTCGTCGCGGTCGGCGCGCACGCCCTGGTACGAGGGTCCCGCGTTGCTCGAACACCTGGAGCGCGTGCAGATCGACGCGCTGGACGGTGGCGCCGGCCTGCGCCTGCCGGTGCAATGGGTGAATCGTCCCCACCAGAACTTCCGCGGCTACGCCGGCACGATCGCGGCCGGTGTGGTCAAGCCGGGCGACGAGGTGGTCGTGCTGCCGTCATCGCGCCGCACGCGCGTGGCGCAGGTGCTCGATGCCGATGGGGAGGTCGCGTCCGCTTCGGCCGGCCAGGCGGTCACGCTGACCCTGGCCGACGAAATCGACATCAGCCGCGGCGACGTGATCGCCGCCGCCGGCGATCCGCCCGAAGTCGCCGACCAGTTCGCCGCCCACCTGCTGTGGATGTCCGACGCGCCGCTGCTGCCGGGCCGGCCGTACTGGCTGAAGATCGGCGCACGCACGGTGTCGGCCACGGTCACCGAGATCAAGCACCGCATCGACGTGAACACGCAGGAGCACCTGGCCGCCAAGCGGCTGGAGCTCAACGAAGTGGGCTACTGCAACCTCAGCCTGGACGAGCCGATCGCGTTCGAGGCCTATGCGCGTAATCGCGCGCTGGGCGGTTTCATCCTGATCGACCGCTACGACAACGCGACCGCCGGTGCCGGCACGCTGGACTTCGCCCTGCGACGCGCGGGCAACGTGCACTGGCAGCACGTGGACGTGGACAAGGCGGCGCGCGCGCGGCAGAAGGGACAGGCGCCGAAGGTGCTCTGGTTCACCGGCCTGTCCGGTGCGGGCAAGTCGACGATCGCCAACCTGGTGGACAAGCGCCTGCATGCGCTGGGTTACCACAGCTTCCTGCTGGACGGCGACAACGTGCGCCACGGGCTGAACCGCGACTTGGGCTTCACCGACGAGGATCGCGTGGAGAACATCCGCCGCGTGGCGGAAGTGGCCAGGCTGATGGCCGACGCCGGCCTGATCGTGCTGGTCAGCTTCATCTCGCCCTTCCGTGCCGAGCGCCGGATGGCGCGCGCACGTTTCGACGACGGCGAGTTCGTCGAAGTGTTCGTCGATGTGCCGTTGGCCGTGGCCGAAGCGCGCGACGTGAAGGGGCTGTACAAGAAGGCGCGTGCCGGCCTGATCCCCAACTTCACCGGCATCGATTCCCCGTACGAAGCGCCGGAGCAGCCGGAGCTTCATCTGGACGCGGGCGCGGGCGATCCGGAGGCGCTGGCCCTGCAGGTCCTGGCCCATCTCGGCCTCGACTGACGGGCGGTCGCCGCAAGGGTCATTGGTCATGGTCGGCTGTGTCCACCGCGCGCCCTTCGGCGCGTTTCAGGCACGAACCGCCGCATCCACCGCAGCGTATGTCACGCAGGCTCGCTAAACTGCGTGGATAACGAAGATTACGGGATGATCCATGCTCAGCCGATCCGGAACCCTCCGCCTTGCGGGCGTCCTGCCGCTCCTGCTGCTCGCCGCCTGCGGCGGGTCGGAGCCGCAGGCGAAGGCGAACGGCAACGCGGCGGAGCGTCCGATTCCGGTCACCACCGCGGTGGTGCAGCCATCGGCGTGGAGCGACACGCTGCAGGCGCTGGGCACCGCCAAGGCACGTGAGTCCGTCACCCTGACCGCGAAGGTCAGCGAGATCGTCCAGGACGTGCATTTCGAAAGCGGCCAGCAGGTCGCCGCGGGCCAGAAGCTGGTCACCCTGAAGGGCGACGCGGCGCAGGCTGCGTTGGTCCAGGCCGAGGCGACCTTCGCCGAAGCAGAGCGCCTGTACCGCCGGCAGAAGGAACTCGCCGACCAGCAGCTGATCGCGCGTTCGCAGCTGGACACCCAGCTGGCGTTGCGCGATGCCGCCGCCGCGCGCGTGCGCCAGGCCCGCGCCGACATCGGCGATCGCAGCGTGCGTGCGCCGTTCGCCGGCGTACTCGGCATCCGTCAGGTCAGCCCCGGTTCGCTGATCACCGCCAACAGCACCATCGCCACGCTCGACGACGTCTCGCGCATGTACGTGGACTTCCAGGTGCCGGAAGCGGCCCTGGCCTCGGTGGAGGGCGGCCATGCCGTCACCGCCACCGCGACGGCGTTCCCGGGCGAAACCTTCGAAGGCAAGGTCGAGACCGTCGATGCGCGCATCGATCCGGCCACCCGCGCGGTCACCGTGCGCGCCGTATTCCCCAACGACGGCCGCAAGCTGCGCCCGGGCATGCTGCTCGACGTGCGCCTGTTCCGTCCCGAGCGCCAGGCGCTGGTGATCCCGGAGATCGCGGTGGTGCAGGTGGGACGTGATTCGTTCGTGTACCGGGTGAAGGCCGACGGCAGCGTCGAGCAGGCGTCGGTCGCCGCCGGCGTGCGTCGCGATGGCCGGGTCGAAATCGTGAAGGGCGTGGCCGCGGGCGATCGCATCGTCATCGACGGCACCGGCAAGCTGCGTCCCGGCGTGAAGGTCGCCGATGCCGCGCCCGCCGCGCCGGCGAAGCAGGACGCGCCCGCCGCCGACGGCCAGGGCTGAGCGCCATGAAGCTCTCCGACCTGTCGATCAAGCGCCCCGTCTTCGCGGTGGTGGTCAGCCTGCTGCTGGTCGTGCTGGGCGTGATGTCGTTCCTGCGCCTGACCTTGCGCGAGCTGCCCAACATCGACCCGCCGATCGTCTCGGTGGAAGTGAACTACCCGGGCGCCTCGGCCGCCGTGGTCGAGACGCGCATCACCCAGATCCTCGAGGACGGCCTGTCCGGCATCGAAGGCATCAAGACCATCCAGTCCAGCAGCCGCAACGGCCGCGCCGACGTCACCATCGAGTTCAACCTCAGCCGCGACATCGAAGCGGCGGCCAACGACGTGCGCGACCGCGTCAGCCGGGTGATGAATCGCCTGCCGGAAGAAGCCGATCCGCCGCAGATCTCCAAGGTCGAGGCCGACGCCGACGTCATCATCTGGTTGAACATGCGTTCCACCGCGATGGACACGATGGAGCTGACCGACTACGCCGACCGCTACGTGCTGGATCGGCTGTCCGCCCTCGATGGCGTGGCGCGCGTGCAGCTGGGCGGCGGCCAGCGCTATGCGATGCGCATCTGGCTGGACCGCGAGGCGATGGCGGCGCGTGGCGTCACCACCAGCGACGTCGAGACCGCGCTGCGCGCACAGAACGTCGAGTTGCCGGCGGGCCGGATCGAGTCGCAGACGCGCGACTTCACCCTGCGCGTCGAGCGCGGCTACCAGCGTCCGGAACAGTTCGCGCAGCTGCCGCTGCGCAAGGGTGCCGACGGCTACGTGGTGCGCCTCGGCGACGTGGCGCAGGTGGAACTGGGCGCGGAAGAGCGCCGCTCCTACCTGCGCAGCAATGCGGTCCCGAACGTCGGCCTGGGCATCGTGCGTACATCCACGGCGAACGCGTTGGACGTGGCCCGCGCCGCGCGCGCCGAAGCCGAGGTGATCCAGCAGACGCTGCCCAAGGACACCGAGATCTTCGTCGCCTTCGACAGCACCACCTTCATCGAAGCCTCCATCGAGCGCGTGTACTGGACGCTGGCCGAGGCGATGGTGCTGGTGTTCCTGGTCATCTGGCTGTTCCTCGGCAGCCTGCGCGCCGCGCTGATCCCGGCGGTGACGGTGCCGGTGTGCCTGATCTCCGCGTTCATCGCGCTGTACGCGTTCGGCTTCTCGATCAACCTGCTGACCCTGCTCGCGCTGGTGCTCTGCATCGGCCTGGTGGTGGACGACGCCATCGTGGTGCTGGAAAACGTGCAGCGCCGCGCCGACCTGGGCGAACCGGCACTGGTCGCGGCGCGCCGCGGCACCACCCAGGTCGCGTTCGCGGTGATCGCGACCACCGCCGTGCTGGTGGCGGTGTTCCTGCCGGTGGGCTTCATGGAAGGCAACACCGGCCGCCTGTTCCGCGAGCTGTCGGTGGCGCTGGCGGCGGCGGTGGCGATCTCGGCGTTCGTCGCCCTGACGCTGACGCCGATGATGTCGTCCAAGCTGGTGCGCCCCCACACCGAACCGCGTGGACTGAACGCCTGGACCAACCGCACGCTCAGCCGCGTCAGCGATGGCTACGGGCGGCACGTCGAGCGCCTGGTGGCGATGAGCGGCAAGCGCATCCTCGGCCTGGTGCTGCTGGCGATGGCGCTGTGCGGCGTGGCCATCGTTGTGCTCGGCCTGCGCGTGCCCAGCGAACTGGCGCCGTCGGAAGATCGTGGCCGCTTCTTCGTGATGGTCGACGGGCCGGAAGGCGCCGGCTTCGACTACATGGTCAACCAGATGCAGCAGGTCGAGCGCATCGTGATGGGCCAGGTCGGCGGCGACAAACCGATCGAGCGCGCCAACTCGCGCGTGCCGCGCGGCTTTGGCGGCAGCGAGGACATGCATACCGGCCAGGTCGTCGTGTTCCTGCAGGACTGGCACGAGCGCAAAGCCACCACCGACGATGTCGTCAACGGCCTGCGCGCCGAACTCTCCAAGTTGCCCGGCGTGCAGGCGCGCGCCAATGTGGCCGGCGGCCTGGTCGGCAGCCGCGGCCAGCGCTACCAGCTGGTGCTGGGCGGCCCCGACTACGCCGAACTGGCGCAGTGGCGCGACCGCATCCTGCAGCGGATGGAATCCAATCCCGGCATCCAGGATCCGGATTCGGACTACAAGGAAACGCGTCCGCAGATGCGGGTGAACATCGACCGCGACCGCGCCGCCGACCTTGGTGTGTCGGTGCAGGAGATCGGCCGCACGCTGGAAACGATGATGGGCTCGCGCCAGGTGACCACGTACGTGGACAACGGCGAGGAGTACGATGTCATGCTGCAGGCCGGCCGCGAGAAGCGCGCCAACACCGAAGACCTCGCGCAGACCTACGTGCGCGGCAGCGACGGTGCGCTGATCCCGCTGTCCAACCTGGTCACCCTGAGCGAGATCGCCGAGCCCGGCACCTTCAACCGCTTCAACCGCCTGCGCGCGATCACCATCAGCGCCGGCCTCGCGCCGGGCTACACGATGGGCGAGGCGCTGGAATGGACGCGGCAGGCGGTGGACGAAGAGCTGCCCGACTACGCGCAGATCGACTGGAAGGGCGAATCGCGCGAGTACCAGGAAGCCGGCGGCGCGATCCTCCTGACCTTCACCCTGGCGCTGCTGATCGTCTACCTGGTGCTGGCCGCCCAGTTCGAGAGCTTCGTCCATCCGCTGGTCATCATGCTGACCGTGCCGCTGGCGGTGCTGGGTGCGCTGATCGGCCTGTGGGTCACCGGCGGCACCCTGAACCTCTTCAGCCAGATCGGCATCGTGATGCTGATCGGCCTGGCGGCGAAGAACGGCATCCTGATCGTGGAGTTCGCCAACCAGCTGCGCGACGACGGCGCCAGCGTGGCCCAAGCCATCGCAGAATCCGCCCGCGTGCGCCTGCGCCCGATCCTGATGACCTCGGTCGCCACCGTCGTCGGCGCGGTGCCGCTGGTGCTCGCCGGCGGACCGGGTTCGGCCAGCCGCGCCACCATCGGCATCGTGGTGATCTTCGGCGTGACCTTCTCCACGCTGCTCTCGCTGTACGTGGTGCCGGCGTTCTACGCGCTGCTGGCCCCGTTCACGCGCTCGCCGGAAGCGGTCGCGCACGAGTTGAGCAAGCTGGAAGCGGAAACCCCCTCCGTCGGTGGCCATGGCTGATCGCCCGTTCGACGGTGTGCGCATCGACGGCGAGGGGTTCCTGCTGCGCGCCTGGCGGCAGGACGATCTCGACGCGTTGCTGCGGCATGCCGACGATCCGCAGGTGCCGCGCGGCCTGAGCGAACGTTTCCCGCATCCCTACACCCGCGCCGACGGCGAAGCCTTCCTGGCAGGCCGCGTCGTGGATTTCCGCCATCCGGTCTTCGCCATCGAGATGGAGGGCGAGGCCTGCGGCGGCATCGCGGTGCGTCCGCAGGCCGGCGAACGGGCGCACGGCGCGGAACTGGGCTACTGGCTCGGTCGGCGGCACTGGGGCCGCGGCCACATGACGCGCGTGGTCGCCGCCTACATCGACTGGGTCGTGCCCGTGCTCGCGCTGCGCCGGATCGAGGCGAACGTACTCGACGTCAATCCGGCCTCGGCGCGGGTGCTGGAGAAGAACGGGTTCACGGAGGAAGGCGTCCGGCGCTCCGCCCTGCAGAAGCCCGATGGCTTCCACGATCTGAGGCTGTTCGGTCGCCTGTTCGTCGTCTAGGGCGCGACGGCGCTTCGCAGGCCGGCGCGATCGTGGAAGAATCCCCGCATGGATACAGCATCGATCAGGCGGGCATGAGATGACCGGCCCCTGGGACAAGCGGCCTGCCGGCCGTCCTCCGCGTGCCGATGGCCCGCAAGCGCCTCGCGCTACCGAACCTCGGGCGCCTGCACCTCCCGCTGCGCCGCGCAGCGAGCTGCGCCTGTATGGGCTGAACGCCGTGCAGGCCGTGTTCGACCGACGGCCCGAGGCGATCCGCAAGCTCTACCTGCTGGAGTCGCGCATCCACGCGTTGAAGCCCCTGCTGGCCTGGTGCGTGAAGCAGCGCGTGGGCTATCGCGTGGTGGAAGAGGGCGATCTCGACCGGCTGGCCGGCAGCACGCACCACGAAGGCGTGGTGGCGGACGTCGTGAAGCGGGAGCCGGCATCGATGGGCGACTGGCTGCGCACGCTGCCCGACGGCCAGCCCGTCGCGGCGCTGTGGCTCGATGGTGTAGGGAATCCGCACAACTTCGGCGCGATCCTGCGCTCGGCCGCGCATTTCGGGGTGGCCGGCATCCTGCTGCCGCGCGATTCGACCCTGGCGCTCTCCGGCGCGGCCGCGCGCGTGGCCGAGGGCGGCGCCGAGCAGGTGCCGCTGGTGCGCATGGGGCAGACCGACAATGCGGCCGCCCAGTTGCGGAATGCAGGATTCTCGCTGGCCGCCACCGTGGTGCGCGGCGGCGACGATCTCTTCGCGGCGAAACTGCCGCGACGCCTCGTCTACGTGATGGGTGCGGAAGGCGAGGGCATGGACGCACGCCTTGCCGAAGCCTGCGATGCGCGCCTGTCGATTCCCGGCAGCGGCGCCGTCGAGAGCCTCAATGTCGCGGCGGCGACGGCAGTCTTCCTGGCGCAGTGGAAGCAGCGCGCGTAGAGCGGAGCTCGCTCCGCTGCTCTTCTGCCTTTGTAGAGCGGAGCTCGCTCCGCTGGTCTTCTCGACATCTCTCAGCCGGGCAAGCTTGGCTCTACGCCGTCATTCCTTGAGCTGGCTGCCGAAATTGCCGTCTGCTTCGGCAGCGAGATAGGCGAACACCGTGTACGCGGCCACGTTCTGCGCCAGTGCGGCCGGGTCGATCTTGTCCAGCGTGTCGTCGGCGTTGTGGTGCAGGTCGAAGTAGTCGCTGCCGTCCTGCGCCAGCCACGCCCACGCCATGCCTTTGGCGGCGAACGGGCTGATGTCCGGGCCCGCGCTGCCCTTGCCGGGCGCGTACTCGATGCCCAGCGGCGCCAGCGCCTGCGCGATCTGTTCGGTGGCCTTGCGTGCGTGTTCGGGCGCGCCGGTGTCGAACGCATAGATGCGACCCGCGCCGAAGTCGCTCTCCGCGCCGATCTGGTGGCGGGTGATGTCGCCCAGGTGCTTCTCCGCGTACGCCTTGCCGCCGTACAGGCCCTGCTCCTCATTGGCGAAGGCGATCACCCGGATCGTGCGCTTGGGCGCCTGCTTCAACTGGCCGATCAGGTGGCCGGCGGCCATGGTGATGGCGACGCCGGCGCCGTCGTCGATCGCGCCGGTACCCAGATCCCAGGAATCCAGGTGGCCGCCGATCACCACGACCTCCTTCGGCAGGCTGCGCCCGGTGATCTCGCCGATCACGTTGTGCGAGGTGTATTCCCCGTCCCAACCGCACTCCAGCGCGAGCGACACGCGCACGGGTCCACGCTGCAGCAGGCGCGTCAGCTGGTCGGCGTCGGGAATGGTCAGCGAGGCCGACGGCACGGGCGTCAGGCCTTCGTCGAAACGGGTGATGCCGGTGTGCGCGACGCGGTGGTTGTCGGTGCCAGCGGAGCGCATCAGGAACGCGATCGCGCCCTTGCGGATGGCGGCCGACGGGCCCTTGGAGCGGATCGCGCCGCCATTGCGGTAATCGCTGCCATCGCGCGCGGCCTTCATCGGGTAATCGACGAAGGCGATCTTGCCGGCCAGCGAACCCTCCGGCGCCGCGTCCAGCGCAGCGAGGTCGGCGAAGCGGACGATCTCCGCCTCCACCGTGCCTGCGGGGCTGCCGCCCAACGCGGTGACGGTCAGCGGCTGCGCATGCGCGCCGACGACGGATGCGCGCTCGCTGCGGCGCTCCCACTTCGGGAACGTCACCGGCTCGATCCAGACCTTGTCGAAACCCAGCGCCTTGAACTTCGCCTGCGCCCACGCCACCGCCTTGGCATCGGCCTCGCTGCCGGCCAGGCGCGGGCCCACTTCGGTGGTCAGCGATTCGACGACGTTCCAGCCGGTGCGGTCGGCGAGGGCCTGCTCGCGCAGCTGCGCAGCGGTGGCGAGCGAGGCATCGGGGATGCGGGTTTCGCGGGAGGCGGCGAAAGCGGGTGTGGCGACGGCCAGGGCGAGCAGCAGCGGAGCAAGACGCATGGAAAGTCCCGGAAAAACGAAGGCCACGAGCTTAGCAGCCCGTGGCCCCGTGTTTCCGTCGACGGCGTTGCCGATCCGGAACGCCGCGTATCGCTACTTCTTCAGCGCGTCGCGGATCTCGCGGAGCAGCAGCACGTCTTCCGGCGGCGCGGCGGGCGCGGCCTCGGGCTTGCGGTGCAGGCGGTTGACCGCCTTGACCAGCAGGAAGATCGCGAAGGCGACGATGACGAACTGGATCACCGTGTTGAGGAATTCGCCGATGCCGATCACGACGGCGGGAATCTCCTTGCCTGCGGCATCGACCGTGGCTTCCTTCAGCGTCCACGCCCACTTCGAGAAATCCACGCCACCGACCAGCAACCCGATCGGCGGCATGATGATCTTGTCCACCAGGGTGGTGACGATCTTGCCGAAGGCTGCGCCGATCACCACGCCGACGGCGAGGTCGACCACGTTGCCGCGTGCGATGAATTCCTTGAACTCGCTGACCATGCCCATCGAGGGATCTCCGTGAACGGCGCCGACACGCCTGTGCCGTGGACTATAGCGCCGTGCGTCGACGACGCAAGGCAGGGTTAGCCGGTGATGCGTCCGCGCAGTTCCACCACGCCATCGAGCGAGGCGACGAACGCGTCGCCCGGCACCAGCGCCGCGACGCCGGCAGGCGTGCCCATGAAGACCAGGTCGCCGGCCTTCAGTGCGTAGAGCTTCGACAGTTCATGCAGGATGTCGGGCACGTCCCAGATCAGGTCGTGCAGCGCGCCGTGCTGGCGGACATCGCCGTTCACGCGCAGGGTCAGCGTGCGGGTGTCGAGCGCGCCCACGTCCGCCGCGGCGACCAGCTCGCTGATCGGCGCCGAATGATCGAAGCCCTTGCCGGTGTCCCACGGCAGGCCTTTGGCTTTTGCGGCGCCCTGCAGGTCGCGGCGGGTCAGGTCCAGGCCCACGCCATAGGCGACGACCAGGGCCTCGGCGGCTTCGCGCGACAGCTCACCGACGGGCGCATCGACGCCCAGGGCCGCGACCAGCTCTACCTCGTGGTGCAGGTCGTTCGTGCCGGGCGGGTAAGGCACATCCGCATCGTTGGTGACGATCGCATCGGCCGGCTTGTGGAAGAACACCGGCACGCCTCGCTCGGCCTTCGACGCCGGTGCGGCCGCGCCCATCTCACGCGCATGGTCGGCGAAGTTGCGGCCCACACAGAAGATGCGGCGCACCGGGAAGGTGCCGCCACCGCGCACGGGAACGCGCGGCACGGGCGGGGTGGGGATGATGTCGGCCATGGCGGCGATCCACTGTATCGGGAGGCCGCAGAGTGTAGGCGGGAACGATGTCCCGCGTTGGCGCGCTTAACGCGGCAGCGGCAGGGCTGCCTTGCTGACCACCTGGTATTCGCCTTCCATCGCGCGGTCGCGCGCCACCGGCTTGCCGCGCTGGCGCAGCAGCTTGTAGAGCAGGCCGCCGGCGATCATCGCCGCGCCGACGAACACGCTGAAGAACACCAGCACCGCCAGCAAGGCCAGGCCCACCAGGCCGATGCCCAGGCGCAGCAGCGGATGACGCGGCTTGCGGGGCGCGAAGGCGTTACGGAAGGCGTTGAACGGGAAGGGGCGTGCGTGCATGGCGTTGCGTCGTGACAGAATGCGGCGGGGGCCGGTACACGCAGTATCGGATGACCGTTATATGACCGTGTGAGAACTTCGTTAAGCCGTATGCGACTGACCGCACTGAATGACATCGTGGAAGGCGGTTTCGCCGAAGTTGAGGCCGTGATCGGCGACGATGCGGAATCCTTGATCCTCCATCGCGATGGCGATGCGGTCCGGGCCTGGCTCAATGTCTGCCCGCACGCGGGCCGCCGGCTGGACTGGGCGCCGGGGCAGTTCCTGAAGAGCAAGGAAGGCCACCTGGTCTGCGCTGCGCACGGCGCCTCGTTCGAACTGCAGCGTGGCGACTGCGTCGCCGGACCGTGCCGCGGCGACGCGCTGCATGCCATCGCGGTGCAGGTCCGCGATGGCGAGGTGTGGCTCGCCTGAGCCCTGCGCCGGCCTAGCCGGTGCCTTGCAGGATCACGCAGTGCCAGCCGGTCCGGTAGGTCTCGTAGCCGGGCGAGGCCGCCTGCGCTATGCAGTGGGGACGGCCGTCGATGACCAACTCGGTGGCGGCGCGCGGTTCGGCGAACAGGCTCGCGCGGCCCGGGAAGTCCAGGCGCGCCGTGGCATCGCCTGACGGCGTGTCGGCCAGCACGCGACCCTGGCCATCGACGATGCAGACCCGGCTGCGGCGCCATTCGGCATCGGACAGCGGCGTGTGCTCGACGATGGTCTGCGCCAGTGCGTCCCAGCGGAACACGATGCCGAGCACGCCCAGCGGCCGTCCCTGCACGCGCCCGCCTTCGCGCACCGTGCAGGAGTAGACGAGCACGCGTTCGCCCCCGGCCAGCGCACTCGCGTGCATGGACTGGAAGCCGAAGGCCTCGCCGCTCTGCGTGGCCATCGCCGACTGGAACCAGTCCTGCTGCGCCACCGATTGGCCCTTGGAGCGGTACTGCCGCGGACGCCCGTTGGCGATCACCTGGCCCTGCAGGTCGGCGAGCACCAGGTCGAAGTACACCGTGTACGAATCCAGGATCTGCCCCAACCGCTGGCTGGCATGGGCGAGCGTCGAAGGCTGCGGGTCCTGCGCGGCGGCGACCACGGCCGCGTCGGTCGCCCACCAGCGCACGTCGCAGCTGCGTTCGTAGAGGTTGCGGTCGATCAGGTCGATGTTGGCCAGCGCCAGATCGGTCAGGCGCGTGCGGCGCACATCGGTCTGCAGCTGCTCCAGCCGTTCGCGCAGGTCGGTGCTGGTACGGCCGGCCATGCGGTCGATCTCCTGCGCGGTGTCGCTGACCCGGCGCGAGAGCGTGTCCATCTCTTCGGCGATCACGCCGAAGCTGCGTCCCGCGGTGCCGATGCGCACGGCCTCGATGCGGGCGTTCATCGAGATGATGCGGGTGATGCGGTTGATCTCGTCGATCTTCTGCAGCGATTGCCGCAGTTGCTTGAGCAGCGCGTCCGACAGTCCCGAGACGGACTGGATGTGGTCGTCGATGCCGGCGTCGTCGGTGGGGTCGGCGGCGCGTGCGTTCATGGGGCTCCTTGCGTAGAGGGGTGTCCATGCGCGTGCGCATGGCCGTCATTGGAGCGCTATCGGCGGGTCCGTCCAGCGCTTTAACCGGCACCGCGACGGTGCATGTTTTCCCCTCGATGGGGCGAGATGGACTCGCGGGTTGGACGTTCGTTCGGCGCTTCCCTAGAATCCGCCGACCACGGACAGGGGACCGAGATGGGCGACGCGAGTACCTGCATCAACTGCGGCCGAGCGGTCGCCGGTTCCGACCAGAAATTCTGTCCCGCCTGCGGCCAGCCCACGCCGGTGCACCGCATCGACTGGCATTTCCTCGGCCATGAGCTGGAGCACAGCGTGCTCCACATGGATCGAGGGATCCTGTACTCGCTCAAGGAGCTGATGCTGCGGCCCGGGCATCTGATCCGCAGCTACCTGGAAGGGCGGCGTGCGAACCAGGTGAAGCCCTTGCTGCTGCTGATGATCTCGGCCGCCGCTGTCGTGCTGCTCGGCAAGTATCTGCTGGGTGGCGACCTGCTGGGCTCCGCGATGCAGGCAGGTTTTTCGGAATCGGGCGCCACGCAGCCGGGCTCGGGCGTCGATCCCGCTGTCGCGATGGGCACCTTCAACATGGTGAAGGATTGGATCAACGTCCACCTCACCGCCGTCACCCTCTTCCTCCTGCCATTCGAGGCCGCTGCGTTCTGGCTCGCGTTCCGCGGCAGGGGCCTCAACTACCCTGAATGGCTCGTGGTGACCGCCTTCCTGACGGTACAGACATTCGTCTTCATGGCGCTGGCCATCCTCGTGCGGAAGTGGGTGCCGCATGCCCAGGAATGGTCCGTCGCGGTGGCGTCCCTCTACGCCGTGTTCTCGCTCGTCCAGTTGTTCCGCAACCACTCGGTCTGGACCACCGCGTTGCGTACGTTGGTGGGCTTGGGGGGCTTCATGCTGGTGCAGGGCCTGATCACCCTGGCCGCTGCTTACGTATTCGTCGCGATGACCCATTGATCCATCTGCGCGCGAACAATAAAAGCCGGCTTTCGCCGGCTTTTATTGTTGGGATGCCCAGCAAGCCTCGGGTGGCTTACTTCAGCGCCTTGAACCGCAAACGGTGCGGGCGTGCACCTTCTTCGCCCAGGCGACGCTTCTTGTCTTCCTCGTACTCGCGGTAGTTGCCCTGGAAGAACTCCACGTGCGAATCGCCTTCGAAGGCGAGGATGTGCGTGGCGATGCGGTCCAGGAACCAGCGGTCGTGCGAAATGACGAACGTGTTGCCGGGGAACTCCAGCAGCGCGTCTTCCAGCGCACGCAGCGTTTCGATGTCGAGGTCGTTCGACGGTTCGTCGAGCAGCAGCACGTTGCCGCCCTGCAGCAGCGTCTTGGCCATGTGCAGGCGGCCGCGTTCACCGCCCGACAGCGAGCCGACCATCTTCTGCTGGTCCTGGCCCTTGAAGTTGAAGCGGCCGATGTAGGCGCGCGACTGGATCTCCACGCCGTTGATGTTGAGGATGTCCAGGCCGCCGGAAATTTCCTGGAAGACGTTGTGGTTGCCTTCCAGCTTGTCGCGGCTCTGGTCGACGTAGGCCAGCTGCACCGTCGGGCCGGTGGTGATCGTGCCGGAGTCCGGCTTCTCCTGCCCGGTGATCATCTTGAACAGCGTCGACTTGCCGGCGCCGTTCGGGCCGATGATGCCGACGATGGCGCCGCCGGGAACGAGGAAGCTCAGGTTGTCGATCAGCAGGCGATCGCCGAACTTCTTCGAGACGTTCTTGAACTCGATCACCGAGTTGCCCAGGCGCTCACCCGGCGGGATGAAGATCTCGTTCGTCTCGTTGCGGCGCTGGTAGTCGACCGACTGCAGTTCTTCCAGGCGGGCCAGACGGGCCTTGCCCTTCGAACGGCCGCCCTTGGCGTTCTGGCGCGACCACTCCAGTTCTTTCTGGATCGCCTTCTGGCGGGCCTTTTCCTGGTTGTCTTCCTGCTTCAGGCGCTCGTCCTTCTGCACCAGCCAGTCGGTGTAGTTGCCCTTCCACGGAATGCCGCGGCCGCGGTCGAGCTCGAGGATCCACTCGGCGGCGTTGTCGAGGAAGTAGCGGTCGTGGGTGACGGCCACCACGGTGCCGGTGTAGCGGGCAAGGAACTGTTCCAGCCACTCGACGGACTCGGCGTCGAGGTGGTTGGTCGGTTCGTCGAGCAGCAGCATGTCGGGTTTCTGCAGCAGCAGGCGGCACAGCGCCACGCGGCGCTTCTCGCCGCCGGACAGCTTGCCGACGATCGCGTCCCACGGCGGCAGGCGCAGCGCGTCGGCGGCCACATCCAGCTGGTTTTCCAGGGTGTGTGCGTCACCGGCGGCGAGGATCGCTTCCAAGCGCTCCTGTTCCTTGGCGAGGGCGTCGAAGTCGGCGCCTTCTTCTGCGTAAGCGGCATACACGGCTTCCAGCGCGGCCTGGGCCTGCAGCACGTCGCCCACGCCTTCCTCGACGGCCTGGCGGACGGTGTGCTCGGGATTCAGTTCCGGCTCCTGCGCCAGATAGCCGACCTTGATGCCGGGCTGCGGACGGGCCTCGCCTTCGAAGTCCTTGTCCACGCCGGCCATGATCTTCAGCACGGTGGACTTGCCGGCGCCGTTGAGACCCAGCAGACCGATCTTCGCGCCCGGATAGAAGGACAGCGAGATGTCCTTGATGATCTGCCGCTTGGGCGGGACCACCTTGCTGACCCGGTTCATGGTGTAGATGTATTGCGAGGACATGCAGGCTCCGGTACGCAGGGCCCGTCACCCGACCGGAGACCGGCAGGCGAACAGGTGAACATGGGGAAGGTGCCCAGTATAGCCGTTCAGGCCGTCGGAGCCGCTGGCTGAACGGCTTCCCAGCGTTTTGGGACTGTTGTCCCGTAACCGCTTTCCAGCGGGAAGCGGTTCAGACGAAATGCGCATGATGGCCTCACGTACCCCTAACAACGGAGTTGCCATGAACAGCCGTCGATTCTTCCAGGGCCTGGCCATCGCCGTGCTGGCGATCGCCACCACCGCCCCGGCGCTGGCGCGCGATGACGACCGCGGCCGTGACCGTGGCCGCCAGCACTACGACCGCGACTGGCGCGATGACCGCCGGGACGATCGCCATGATCGCCGCGACGACCGCCGCGACCAGCGCCATGCCTACCGCGCCGGTTATCGCGAGGGCCGCCGTTACGACGACCGCTACGACCGTCGCTACGACGACCGTCGCTACGACGACCGCCGCTACTACGCGCCGCCGCGCGTGGTCTACCGTCCGGCCCCTCCGCCGCACCGTTGGGCCAAGGGCCAGCGCTACCGCGACTACTACCGCGGCCCGGTCTACGTGGTGAACGACTACGATTACTACGATCTGCGCCGTCCGCCCCGCGGCTACCACTGGGTGCGGGACGACCGCGGCAACATGCTGATGGTGGCCATCGCCACCGGCATCATCGCGGACCTGCTGCTGCACCATTGATCCGGACCCCCTCGGGACACGGGAAAAGCGCGCTCCGGCGCGCTTTTCCTTTTCCGGGGGGCGGGTCGTGGCTGGCCCCCTGGCGGGCTACAATCGGAAACCCCGCCCGCCCTTGCCCCGGAGACCCGATGTTCCCGCGCGACGCCCGCATCGAAACCTACGATCCCGAACTGGCCCAGGCCATCGCCCACGAGGCGCGCCGGCAGGAGGATCACGTCGAGCTGATCGCCAGCGAGAACTACGCCAGCCCCCGCGTCCTGGAGGCCCAGGGCAGCGTGCTGACCAACAAGTACGCCGAGGGTTATCCGCACAAGCGCTACTACGGCGGTTGCGAATACGTGGACATCGCCGAGCAACTGGCGATCGACCGCGTCAAGCAGCTGTTCGGCGCCGACTACGCCAACGTGCAGCCGCACTCCGGCTCGCAGGCCAACCAGGCCGTCTACTTCGCCCTGCTGAACCCCGGCGACACCATCCTGGGCATGAGCCTGGCCCACGGCGGCCACCTGACCCACGGCGCCAAGGTCAACGCGTCCGGCAAGATCTTCAACGCCGTCCAGTACGGCGTGAACGACAAGGGCCTCATCGACTACGACGAAGTCGAGAAGCTGGCGCTGGAGCACAAGCCGAAGATGGTCGTGGCCGGCTTCTCCGCCTACTCGCAGGTGGTGGACTGGGCGCGCTTCCGCGCCATCGCCGACAAGGTCGGTGCCTACCTGTTCGTCGACATGGCGCACGTGGCCGGCCTCGTTGCCGCCGGCGTCTACCCGAACCCGCTGCCGCACGCCCACGTGGTCACCTCGACCACCCACAAGACGCTGCGCGGCCCGCGCGGCGGCATCATCGTGGCCAAGGGCGCGGGCGAAGAGATCGAGAAGAAGCTGCAGAGCATCGTCTTCCCGGGCATCCAGGGCGGCCCGCTGATGCACGTCATCGCGGCCAAGGCCGTCGCCTTCAAGGAAGCGCTGGAGCCGGAATTCAAGGCCTACCAGGCGCAGGTGGTGAAGAACGCGCAGGCGATGGCGAAGACGATCATCGCGCGCGGCTACAAGATCGTTTCCGGCGGCACCGAGAACCACCTGATGCTGGTCGACATGATCGGCAAGGACGTCAGCGGCAAGGACGCGGAAGAAGCGCTGGGCAAGGCGCACATCACCGTCAACAAGAACTCGGTGCCGAACGACCCGCGCAAGCCCTTCGTGACCTCGGGCCTGCGCATCGGCACGCCGGCGGTGACCACGCGCGGCTATGGCGAGCAGGACTGCATCGACCTGGCCAACTGGATCTGCGACGTGCTCGACGCCCCGGGCGACGAAGCGGTGCTGGCCAAGGTGCGCGACAACGTCACCGCGCAGTGCCGGAAGTACCCGGTCTACGGCTGACCGACGACGATGCACTGCCCCTTCTGCCAGCACACCGACACCCGCGTGATCGATTCGCGCGTGTCCGAGGACGGCGCCACGATCCGGCGCCGTCGCGAATGCGAGGCGTGCGGGGAGCGGTTCTCGACGCTGGAGAACATCGAGATCAAGCTGCCGGCGGTCATCAAGGGCGATGGCCGTCGCGACGCGTTCGATGCGCGCAAGCTGCGCGCCGGTTTCGATCGTGCGCTGCAGAAGCGGCCGGTATCGGAAGAGCAGATCGAAGCGGCCGTGCGCGCCGTGGTGCACAGCATCCGCATGAGCGGCGAGCGCGAAATCGCTTCGCGCAAGATCGGCGAGTTCGTGATGAACGAGCTGCGCAAGCTTGACCATGTGGGCTACGTGCGCTTCGCCTCGGTCTATCGCAGCTTCGAGGATGTCGCCGATTTCCGCGAGGAAATCGAGAAGCTGGAGCGCGACCTGCCTGCCGGCGCCGGGCAGCTGTCGCTGCTGGGTGGTGACGTCGTCCCGTTCGACAAGCACGCGGACAAGAACAAGAAGCGCTGAGCCGTGCGCATCGACGCGATCGGCCGGCACCCGCAGTACATTCCGGACCTCGCCGCCTGGCACCACGCCGAGTGGGGCCCGCTCTACGACGACTGGACGCTGGAAGCGGCGACGGCCGAGCTGGCCGATCACGCTACGCGCACGTCGCTGCCCACCACGCTGCTGCTGATGGACGGCGAGGACCTGCTGGGATCGGTCAGCCTGCTGATCGAGGACGCGCCTGCGCTGCAGGACCGCGGCAGTCCGTGGCTGGGCAGTCTGTTCATGCGCCCCGACGCGCGCGGTCGCGGCGGTGGACGCGTGCTGGTCGATGCGGCCGTCGCGCATGCGGCCGACGAAGGCGTTGCGGTGTTGCGGTTGTTCACGCTGTGGCACGAGGACTTTTACGCGGGGCTCGGCTGGCGCGTCGAGGAGCGCACGACGTTGCACGGCACGCCGGTGGTGATCATGTCGATCGTGCCCGCCGAGCGCGTGGCGCATACTGGCGCCCCGCCGCACCGCGTGGATGACGCATGACCGAGACGACCTTCACCGCCTTCGACCACCAGTGCATGGCGCGCGCGCTGCGCCTGGCCGAGCGCGGCGCCTACACGACGCGTCCGAACCCGATGGTGGGCTGCGTGATCGCGCAGGGCACGGAGATCGTCGGCGAGGGGTGGCATCGCAAGGCGGGCGAAGCGCATGCGGAAGTCTTCGCGCTGCAGGCGGCCGGCGAACGGGCGCGGGGCGCGATCGCCTATGTCACGCTGGAACCCTGCGCGCACACCGGGCGGACCGGGCCGTGCGCCGATGCGCTCATCGCCGCCGGCGTCGGCCGCGTCGTGGCCGCGATGCGCGACCCGTTCCCGCAGGTCGACGGCGCCGGTTTCGACCGGCTGCGTGCGGCGGGCATCGCCGTGCAGTCGGGGCTGATGGAAGCCCAGGCGCGTCGCCTCAACCGTGGATTCCTGTCCCGCATCGAGCGCGCGCGCCCGTGGGTGCGGATCAAGCTGGCCACCAGCCTGGACGGTCGCACCGCGATGGCCAATGGCGATTCCAAGTGGATCAGCGGCGAGGCCTCGCGCCGCGACGTGATGCGCTGGCGCGCGCGCGCCGGGGCGATCCTGACCGGGGCCGGCACCGTGCTGGCGGACGATCCGTCGTTGACGGTGCGCTTCGGCGATGACACCGCCTTCGAGCCGCCGTTGCGCGTGGTCCTGGATCCCGGGCTGGCGACCGTGGCCCGCGGCAATGTCCGCCAGGGCGATGCGCCGACCCTTTACGTGCATACCGCCGATGCCAAGCCACCGCGCGAAACCGACGTGCAGCGCGTGGTGGCGCCGGCGACGGGCAGCAATTTCGACCTGAAAGCCGTGCTCGAATTGCTGGCGCAGCGCGGGGTGAACGAGCTCCACGTGGAGGCCGGCGCCACGCTGGCCGGCGCATTCCTCGCGGCCGGCTTGGCCGACGAGGTGCTGCTGTATGTCGCGCCGGTGCTGCTGGGCGACCAGGCGCGACCGCTGTTCGGCGGCCTGGGCATCCAGGCCATGGCCGAGCGGCTGAAACTGGAGATTGTGGACAGCCGCACGATTGGCGAAGATCACCGCCTCCTGCTGCAACCTGCCCGCTGACGCTCGCCATGGTGGCCTTCAAGGACCATTTTTCCGGGGTCGCCGACGTCTACGTCGCCTCCCGCCCCACGTATCCCGATGCGTTGTACGACGTGATCGCCGACGCGGTGCGCGCCAGTGCGAACGTGTGGGAACCGGGCGCCGGCAGCGGACAGGCCACGCGAGGTCTGGCCGCGCGCTTCGCCCATGTGCACGCCACCGATCCCAGTGCGGCGCAGATCGAGCGCCACTGGGCTCAAGGCCAGACCGGCGGCAACGTCAGCCTGGCCGTCGAGCCGGCGGAATCGACCGCGCTGCCGGACGCCAGCGTGGATCTGGTCGCGGTGGCGCAGGCGCTGCACTGGTTCGACCGCTATCGCTTCTTCGCCACCTGCGAACGCGTCCTGCGGCCCGGTGGCGTACTGGCGGCCTGGACCTACCAGGACATCATCTTCGAGGACGACCTGGCCGAGGTGGCCGAGAAGGTCCGCGACGACATCGACCCGTACTGGCCGCCGGAGCGCGCCGACGTGGACATGGGCTACGGCGACTACGTCTGGCCCTTCGAGGCCCTGCCGACGCCGCGCCTGTGGCTCACCGCCGAATGGAACCTGCCCACGCTGCTGGGCTACTTCGGCAGCCTGTCCGCTACTGGCAGTTACCGGGCGGCCACCGGCGAAGACCCGGTCTACGCCCACACCCCGGCGCTGGCCGAGGCCTGGGGCGATCCGCAACGGCTGCGCACGATGCGCTGGCCGCTGATCCTGCACCTGCGCCGCAAACCGGCGGGCTGAAGTCCGGGCGGAACACTCCGTTCGCCGGCCGGCGGAAGGGGCGCGGTGTAGAATGCGCGGGCCGGTTCGCCGGCACCACCAACGACGTCTTCAGGGCGGGGTGCGATTCCCCACCGGCGGTAGGTCGCCCAGCGACGAGCCCGCGAGCGCCTTGGGCAGCATGCGCGTCCCTCGCACGTGTCGCCGAAGGGTCAGCAGATCCGGTCAGATGCCGGAGCCGACGGTCATAGTCCGGATGAAAGAAGACGGCATCGCCGAACCGCGCGGAAGCGCGGCGTCGTGCGGCTGCCTTCGCGCCCGGAGGCGTCTCCGCTTTGCTTTCGCGAGAGACGTTCCATGCCTTCCATGACTCCCCGTGCTTTCCCCGTCCTCCGCCAGGAGGCCTGCTGATGTTCACCGGCATCATCGAGGGCGTCGGCCGCATCGCCGCGCTGGAACCCGCGGGCGGCGACGTCCGCCTGACTGTCGCCGTCGGCACGCTGCCGTTCGAGGCCGTCCAGCTCGGCGAGAGCATCGCGGTGAACGGCGTGTGCCTGACCGTGATCGCGTTCGACGGGTCGAGCTTCCAGGCCGATGCGTCCACCGAAACCCTCGCGTTGACGACGCTCGGTGGCCTGGCCGCGGGCGCGCTGGTGAACCTGGAGCGGGCGATGCGCCCGACCGATCGCCTCGGCGGCCATCTGGTCAGCGGTCATGTCGACGGCGTCGGCCGCGTGCTGTCGGTCCACGAGGATGCGCGCGCACAGCGCTGGCGTTTCGCCGCGCCGGCGCCGCTGCTGAAGTACATCGCGAAGAAGGGCTCGATCTGCGTGGACGGCGTCAGCCTGACGGTGAACGAGGTGGATGGCGAAGGCTTCGAAGTCGCGCTGATTCCGCACACCGTCTCGCACACCGCCTTCTCACAGAACGTGGTGGGCGATGCCGTGAACCTGGAGATCGACCTGGTCGCGCGCTATGTCGAGCGCCTGCTGGGCGAAAGGAGCGGCGCATGAATTTCACCCCCGTTCCCGAACTGCTGGAAGAGATCCGCAACGGCCGCATGGTCGTCATCGTCGACGACGAGGACCGCGAGAACGAAGGCGACCTCATCATGGCCGCCGAGCTGGTCAAGCCGTCGGACATCAACTTCATGGTCACCCATGCGCGCGGCCTGGTCTGCCTGTCGCTGACGCGCGAGCGCTGCGCGCAGCTCGGCCTGGCGCCGATGGTGCAGACGAACACGGCGCAGTTCCACACCAACTTCACCGTCAGCATCGAGGCGGCCGAGGGCGTCACCACCGGCATTTCCGCCTACGACCGTGCGCACACGGTGCGCACTGCGGTGCGGCCGGATGCGAAGCCGAGCGACCTCAGCCAGCCCGGCCACATCTTTCCGCTGATCGCCCAGCCCGGCGGCGTGCTCACCCGCGCCGGCCATACCGAAGCGGCCAGCGACCTGCCGCTGCTCGCCGGCCTGGAGCCGGCCGGCGTGCTGGTCGAGGTGCTGAACCCCGACGGCACCATGGCGCGCCGCCCGCAGTTGGAAGTGTTCGCGCGCGAGCACGGGCTGAAGATGGGCTCGATCGCCGACCTGATCGCCTATCGCCTGGCCACCGAGCACACCGTCGAGCGCATCGACGAGCGCGACATCGAGACCGAGTTCGGACCGTTCCGGTTGGTGACCTATCGCGACCGCATCGCCCACGATCTGCACTTCGCCCTCGTGCGCGGCACGCCGGACAAGGCCACGCCCACGCTGGTGCGCGTGCAGGTGGAGAACCCGCTGAGCGACCTGTTGCACTGGCGGCGCGACGATTTCGGCGTCCACGCTACCGATGCGCTGCGCGCGATCGCGGCCGAAGGGCAGGGCGTGATCGTGGTGCTGTCCGAGCCTCGTAACGCCGAGGCCCTGCTGGCCCGGCTGCGCAAGCAACCCGAGGTGCGCGCCAACGCCAAGGACGTCGGCCAGTGGCGGCGCAACGGCGCCGGTGCGCAGATCCTGGCCGACCTCGGCCTGGGCCGGCTGCGCGTGCTGGGCACGCCGCGCCGACAGGTCGGTCTGGCCGGCTTCGGCCTCGACGTGGTCGAGTACGTGCAGCCCTGACCGCGCCGGGCGGCCTCCGGGCCGCCCCGGCTGGTAGACTTTCCCACCCCCAAGGAACCCACCATGTCCCACTACGAAGGCGATCTGCGCGCGCCCGAAGGCGCCCGCTTCGCGATCATCGCCAGCCGCTGGAACCCGCGCATCACCGATGTGCTGGTGGCCGGTGCGCGCCAGAGCCTGGCCGGCAATGGCGTGAGTGAGGACGCCGTCGACGTGGTGCGCGTGCCCGGTGCCTGGGAAATTCCGGTGGCCGCGGCTCGCCTGGCGGCCGGCAACCGCCACGCCGCCATCGTCGCGCTGGGCTGCGTGATCCGCGGCGATACCCGCCACTACGAACATGTCGCCGACCGCTGCGCGGAAGGCCTGATGCGCGTCCAACTGGACACCGGCGTGCCGGTGTTGAACGGCGTGCTGGCGGTGGAACGCATCGAGGACGCCGAGGCCCGCGCAGGGGGCAGCCACGGCAACAAGGGCGAAGAGGCCGCGCTGGCCGCCATCGAGATGGCGCACCTGCTGTCGCAGCTGGCCTGATCATCCGTACGCAACGAACACGCAGCACAGGAGCCACCGTGAGCCGACATCCCCATTCCCACCGCAAGGACGGCGTCGATCCGGTCACCCGCGCGCGCGCGCGTCGCCGCGCTTTGCAGGCCGTGTACGCGTGGCAGATGTCCGGCGGCGAAGTGGGGCAGGTGATCGCGCAGTTCGCGCACGAGCAGGCCCACGAGATCGCCGACCTCGAGTACTTCGAGGACCTGGTGCGCGGCGTGGTGCGGCATCGCGCCTCGCTGGACGAAGCGCTGCTGCCTTTCCTCGACCGTGCCGTCGAAGAAGTCGACCCGATCGAGCGCGCCGTGCTGCGCATCGCCGCATACGAGCTGATCCATCGCCTGGACGTGCCGTACCGCGTGGTCATCAACGAGGCCATCGAGACCACCAAGCGCTTCGGTGCCGAACACGGCCACACCTACGTCAACGGCGTACTCGACCATGCCGCCGTCGACTGGCGCCCGGCCGAGGCGCAGGCGCGGCGCTGACCCGATGGGCGGCGGTGCGCGCGACGTGATCCGCCTGCCGGCCTGACGCCATGGGCGCCGGCGAATTCGACCTGATCGCCCGTATCCGCGCCCGCGTGGGGACGCGCGACGACATCGTGCTCGGCATCGGCGATGACGCCGCCTTGCTGGCGCCGCCTCCGGGCCGGCACCTGGTCGTCACCGCCGACACGCTCAACGAGGGCGTGCATTTCCCGCGCGTTACCGCGCCCGCCGATATAGGCTGGAAGGCGCTGGCGGTGAACCTGTCCGACCTCGCGGCGATGGGCGCCGAACCTGCCTGGTGCACGCTGTCGCTGTCGTTGCCACAGTCCGATGCGACATGGATCGACGCGTTCCTCGACGGCTTCCTCGCGCTGGCCGGCGAACACGGCATCGCGCTGGTAGGCGGTGATACGACACGAGGTCCCTTGTCGCTGTCGGTGACGGCCATGGGCTTCGTGGATGCCGGCAGCGCGCTGCGTCGTGATGGCGCGCAGGTAGGGGACGATGTCTGGGTGACCGGCACGCTGGGCGATGCCGCCGGTGCGCTCGTATTGCTGGAGCGTGAACCTGCGCATCCGCTGCGCCGTCGCCTTGATCGCCCCACGCCGCGCGTGCATGCGGGGCGAGCGCTGGCAGCGCTGGCAGCGCTGGCAAGCGCCTGCGTCGATGTGTCCGACGGTCTGCTCGCCGATCTTGGCCATATCTGCGCCCGCAGCGACGTGGGCGCACGGATCGAAATCCCGTCCTTACCTGCGTCGGAGGCACTGCGCGACGCGTTCGACGACGTTGCGCGCGCCGCGCTGCAGGCCGCTGGCGGCGACGATTACGAGCTCTGTTTCACGGCCGACGCATCGCACCGCGAACGCATCGCGTCGCTCGCTTCCCGGCTGGATCTGCGCATCACCCGCATCGGCCGCATCACCGCGGGCACCGCCGTGGTCGCCGTCGATGCCGCCGGTACGGCCTGGCAGCCGCCACGCACGGGTTACGACCACTTCGAGTGAGCCTCCACGCCGCGCTGCACCGCAGCGTGGCCGCCCCCATACCTGATGGTATGGTCGGTCCGCTCGTTCCCCCCGACGGGTTCCATCGCATCGCTCTCCCGCCAGGCCCCCCGGCCCGGCCTTCGCCTGTGAGGAACCTCTGCATGAACCGATCCGTCTGGCGCGGCCTGCTGGCCGTCGTGTTGCTCGTGTTCTCTTCGACGGCCCTGGCCGCCGGTTACAGCAAGACCTACGAACGCATCCGCAGTTGGGACGGCACCGAGCTCGGCGCGCTGGTGCTGGTGCCGCAGGGACAGGGCAACGGCCCGTTCCCGCTGATCGTCATGCCGGCCAGCTGGGCGCTGCCCAACCTGGAATACGTCGGCCGCGCCAGCCAGCTCGCGTCGAACGGCTATGTCGTTGTCAGCTACACCTCGCGCGGCTTCTGGGATTCGGCAGGCCAGATCGATATCGCCGGACCGGCGACGGTCGAGGATGTCAGCGCCGTCATCGACTGGGCGCTGGCGCACACGCCGGCGAATCCGAACGCGATCGGTGCGTCCGGCATCTCCTACGGCGCAGGCACCAGTCTGCTGGCCGCGGCGCGCGATCCCCGCATCCGTGCGGTGGCGGCGCTGAGCGGCTGGGCGGACCTGGAAACGTCGCTCTACGCGCACCAGACCGTCAGCGAGCAGGGTGTCACCCTGCTGGTCGCGGCGGGCGTGGCGACCGGCCGACCGGGGCCGGACCTCGCGCGCATCACGGCGCATGCCGTGCTTGGCGACTTCGACGGCGCGGTACAGGGCTTCCTGCCGCAGGCGCGCCCGCGCGGCGTGGTGCATGAAGTGGATGCGCTCAACCGGCAGGGCACGGCGGTACTGCTGGCCAATGCGTTCAACGACGGCCTGTTCCCGCCCAACCAGTACGTGGACTTCTATAACCGCTTGCGCGTGCCGAAGCAGTTGGTCTTCAGCCAGGGCGACCACGCCACCGCGGAGCTGCCCGGTGCACTGGGCCTGCCCAATCAGGTGTACGACGCGGCGACGCGCTGGTTCGACCGCCACCTGAAGGGTCGGCTCAACGGCGTGGACGGTGAAGCGCCGGTACGGTTGTCCACGCGG
Source organism: Pseudoxanthomonas sp. CF385 (assembly GCF_900104255.1). Classification (NCBI taxonomy): domain Bacteria; kingdom Pseudomonadati; phylum Pseudomonadota; class Gammaproteobacteria; order Lysobacterales; family Lysobacteraceae; genus Pseudoxanthomonas; species Pseudoxanthomonas sp. CF385. The sequence goes on along the minus strand of NZ_FNKZ01000002.1, from coordinate 758,351 downwards.
GAGGGGCGCTGGCTGTCGTACGCGGACTGGAATGCGGTGCAGGCGGCGCCCACCGAATACGGTCTGGCCGCCCCCAGCGGATGGCTCGCGCCCACAGGCGCGCTGGTCGGCGGCACGTCGACGGGGTGGAGCCATCGCATCGCCACCGGCATTCCGACGGTCGCCGATTCCGGTGTGGTCCTGCTCAGTGGTCTGCTGCAAGGCCTGGGCGCGCCGACGACGGCATCGGTGCCGCTGGTGAACCGCGCAGGTGCAGGCGTGTGGGTAGGCCCGACGATGGCGAGCGAGCGTACGCTGGCCGGATCGCCGACGTTGCGTGTGACCGTCACGCCCAGCCAGCGCAACGTCACCCTGTTCGCCTATCTCTACAGCATGGATGCGTGGGGCACCGGCACGCTGATCACGCACAAGCCCTACAGCCTGCGCGGCGCCGTGGCCGGACAGGCGCGCACCCTCGACATGACGCTGGAAGCCAACGCGGCGCGCGTGCCGGCCGGCCATCGCCTGGTGCTGGTGATCGACACGCACGACCCTCGTTACACGGAAGCCAGTGGGCTGGGCGGTACGGTGACTTTCTCGTCGCCGGCCGCTGCGCCGTCGCGGCTGCGCGTGCCGCTGCGCTGACCTCGCCCCGCGCCGTCAGGGCGGCAGCACCTTGCCCGGATTGAGGATGCCGTCCGGGTCGAGGGCCGCCTTGATGGCGCGCATCGTCGCCAGCGTGGCCGGCGAGAACGCATCGGCCATGAAGTCGCGCTTGCTCAGGCCGATGCCGTGTTCGCCCGACAGCGTGCCGCCCAGGGCAAGCACCTCGGCGAAGACGCGCGGCAAGGCGGCGTGCGCGCGCGCGGTTTCAGCGGCATCGCCGTCGTCGTACATGATGTTGACGTGCAGGTTGCCGTTGCCGGCGTGGCCGAACACCACGATCGGCAGCGATGCCTCGGCGGAAAGCGCCTCCATCGCCGCAACCAGGTCGGGAATGCGCGACACCGGCACCACCACGTCTTCGTTGATCTTGCCCGGCTTGATGGTGCGCAGCGCCGGCGACAACGCGCGACGCGCCGACCACAGCCGGTCGCGCGCACTGCCGTCGGCGGCGACGTCGAGCGCGATCATGCCTTCGCCCTCCGCGGCCTCGGCCAGCGCCTGCAGGGCATAGGGCAGGGTGTCGTCGTCGCCATCGGCCTCGACCAGCAGCATCGCGCCGGCGTCGGGAACGTCGCTGCCGTTGCGCCGGATCAGCGTGATGGCGCTGCGGTCCATGAACTCCAGCATCGTCGGCGTGGCCGGTCGCGCCATGATCCGCGAGACCGCACTGGCGGCCGTCGCGGCATCGCGGTAGAGCACGCGCAGGCCCGCTTGTGCGCGTGGGCGCGGCGACAGCTTCAGGGTCGCTTCGACGACCAGCGCCAGCGTGCCCTCGCTGCCGACGATGAGGTGGGTCAGGTCGTAGCCGGTGGCGTCCTTGGTGTAGGCGCCGCCGCATCGGATCAGGTCGCCGGTACCGGTGACCGCGACCAGGCCCAGCACGTTGTCGCGCGCGGTGCCGTACTTCACGGCGCGCGGGCCCCCGGCGTTGGTGGCAAGATTGCCGCCGATGCTGCAGAGGTCGGCGCTGGAGGGGTCCGGTGGCCAGAAGAGGCCGTGCGGCATCAACGCCTGCTGCAGCTCGCCATTGAGGACGCCCGGCTCCACCACCACGCACCGGTCCGCCGCGCGGACCTCGAGGATGCGGTTCATCCGCGCAAACGACACCACCACGCCGCCCTGCGTGGGCACGGCAGCACCCGTCGTGCCCGTCCCCGCACCCCGCGCGACGATCGGCATCCGATGCTCGCGACACGCCCGTACGAGCGCGACGACATCGTCCTGCGTGCTGGGCAATGCGACGGCCGAGGGCATCGCCCAGCGACGCGAATCGTCGCCACCGAACGGGCGGCACGCCTCGCCGGTCAGCCAGCCATCGCCGAGGCGGGCCGACATCGCAGCGTGCAGGTCAGGGGGCAGCGTTGCATCCATGCGTGCATTCTACGGATTCGCCGCGTGGCGTCCTGCCTTGATGCGACGGCGGCATGTACTGATGGCGGATGGCCATGACGGTGACGGGCAGGGCGTCAGGCCCGGTAAATCAACGTCTGCGCGTGGCGCATCGGCGCACGGCTCGATGCCACGTCGATGCGATAACCGATTCCTTACATCCCCCGAGAAATCGCCTGTTAGAAATCGCCCGGCCCAATCGACCGGAGACACCTCATGCGCATCACCATCGTGGGAGCGGGTTTCAGCGGCAGCACCCTGGCGACGTTGCTCGCCTCATCGCAGCCGGGCGCACCGGACGTCTGCCTCGTCGGCGTGGACGAGACGTTCGCCCGCGGCGTGGCCTACGGCGAAGCGCGGCCGGAGCACCTGCTGAACGTGCGCGCGGGCCAGCTCGGCGCGCACCCGGACGATGCGGCCGGCTTCGCGCGCTGGTTGAGCCTGGGCGCGCGAGGAAAGGAGGAATTCCTGCCGCGCCTGGCGTATGGCGACTATCTGGCCGAGCGCCTGCGCGAAGCCAACGAAACGGCGACGAATCTGTCGCTGGTACGGCAAGAGGCCGTCGCCGTCAGTCGCATCGGCGAAGGGTTCCGCGTGCATCTGGATGACGGCGGTTATTTCGCCAGCGATCGCGTGGTGCTCGCCGTCGGCGCGCTGCCGCCGCAACGGCTGGCGGGCATCGGTCCGCGGCTGGCGCACAGCGCGCGCTACATCGGATGGCCCTGGCAGGACGATGCGCTGGATCGCATCCCCGCCGAAGCGCGCGTGCTCATCGTCGGCACGGGCCTGACGATGGCCGATGTGGTGGCCACGCTCGCCGCACGTGGCCATCGCGGCGCGCTCGTTGCGATCTCCCGTCATGGCCGGCTGCCGCAGGCGCATGCCGAAGTGCCGGGCGCCGCGATCGAACTCCCGCCCAGCGTGCAGCTTGCGTTGCGTGGCCGCAGTGTGCGCACGCTGCTGTCGGCGGTGCGCTCGGTGGTGCACGTGGCGCCGGACTGGCGCGCGGCGGTGGATGCGTTGCGGCCGCACACGCAGCCGTTCTGGCGCAGCCTGCCGCACGCGGAACGCGCACGCTTCCTGCGCCATGTCCGCGCCTACTGGGAGGCCGCGCGCCATCGCATCGCACCGCGCGTGGCGGAGACGCTCGCCTCGCTCCAGGTCAGCGGCCAGCTGCAGGTACGACCTGCGCGCCTGCTGCGTGCCGGCCTGCGAGCCCAGGGTGCGGAAGTGCTGCTGCGGGGGCGCGGACAGGACCGCGTCGATGTCGAGCAGTACGACTACGTCATCCGCGCCACCGGCCTGGACACCGACATCGTGCGCAGCACCCATCCGCTGGTGTCGCACCTGTACGAGGCCGGTCTGCTGGCGGCGGATCCGCACGGGCTGGGCGTGGAAGCAGGCGACGACCTGCAAGTGCGCGATCGCAACGGTGACACCGTGCGCGGGCTGTTCTGCCTCGGGCCGCTGCTGCGCGGGCAATCGTGGGAAATCACGGCGGTCCCCGAACTGCGCGCGGCGGCGGCGGCCTTGGCCGTGCGCCTGCGCGAAACCGCGCACGCGGGCGTCACGCGACGAGGCGCAGTCGCACGTGAACTCGCGCTCTCCGCAGGCTTGTAAGGCGTCAGATGTCGTCGGCGCGGAAGGCGTCGCGGATCCAGTCCAGCCGCGGCGCCGCGGGATCGCCGTCGGCGTCGATGACGTCGAAGCGGCACGGCGCGTGGGCGTAGGCAGGATGATCCTGCAGGAAGCGCTGCGCCGCGTGCACGATGCGGCGGCGCTTGCCGGCGTCGACCGAGGCGGCGCCACCGCCGAAGGCGCGCGAGCGACGGAACCGGACTTCGACGAACACCACGGTGCCGGTGCCATCGCGCATCACCAGGTCGATCTCGCCACCGCGATACGCCGCGTTGGCGGCGATGTCGGTGAGGCCGGCCTTCAGCAGCAGGGTGCGGGCCGCGGCTTCGGCCGTGCGTCCGTCGGTGCGGCGATCAGCCGCCATCGGCGACGGGCACCGCCTGTCCGCCACTGAAGATGGACCACGACGGCGCGCGCACGACGTTGCCGAAGCCGTCGAGCTGCAGGCGACCGGTCGCGCCGCGGAGTTCGGTGTTGGCGCCGAGCGCGAGTTTTTCGAGGTAGGCCGTCAGCAACCAGGCGTCGTAACCGAACGCGAACAGGCGCGCCGCCGGACCGCGCGCCGTCGGCACGCGCTCGCCGGCAACACTGGCGGCCGGCAGCGCGGCAAGGCCGCGCGAGGTCCAGGTTTCGGTCGGGAAGACGATGCCGTCCAGCGCTGCATCGTCTTCGGGCTTGCCGGTGCCGGACGTCAGCTGCGACGTGCCCACGCGGGTCTTGCCGCCCAGCCCGGCGAGGGCCAGCTGCGGCGTCAGGCTGCGCGCGGTGCCGCCACGCACGGCCAGGAACACGGCATCCACGCCTTCCTGCACGGCGGCGGCGAGCGGAGAGGACAGGTCGCCCGGCGTTTCCGGCACGCTGATCACGCGCGCGACCTTGCCGCCGCGTTCGGCGAAGCGTTCACGGAAGGCCTGCGAAGCGCGGCGGCCATTGTCGTCGCTGCCTTCGATGATCAGGACGGTCTTGCGTTCGCGCGCCAGCACGTACTCGGCGGCGGCGATGCCGTCGTCTTCCGGCGCGAGCGAGAAACCGGCCTTGCCGTCGGGCGGCGCCACGGTGCCGCGGTTGAGCACCAGCATCGGCACGGCGAGATCGGGCTGCTGGAACAGGGCGCTCACTTCATCGCGACCCAGCGGACCGACCACGAAGTCCGCGCCTTCCGCGGCGGCGCGCGCGTACGCCGCCGTCGCACCGGCGGCGGTGCCGGTGGTGTCGTAGAACTGGATGTCCGGACGACGGCGACGCTCGCCGTAATAGCCGGCGAGCAGGCCGTCGCGCACCGGCGCGGCCGCCGTGGCCAGGTTGCCCGAGAGCGGCAGCAGCACGGCCAGCTTCATCGGCGGGCGATAGCCATCCGCATCCGCGGCGGGCCGGTTGCCGGCATCGAAATGCCACTGCGCGCCACGATCGAACGGGCGCGGCAGCGGCAGGCCGCGACGCTGCAGCGCGCGACCGGCGAAGTTGTACAGCGGGTCGCCGGCGGGCAGCGATGCGGCATCGCGGGCGAGGGTGGCGTCGTCGAGCGTGCCGAGCAGGCGGTCGATCTCGCGCGCATTGTCGCTGCGTGCCTGGCCGCTGAGCCCGCCGTCCTGGCGCGCCAGCGTGGCAGCGTTGGCGAACGCCGGCGAGACGCGCGCGCTCGAGGTGACGGGGCCGGTGCCGGAGGTGGTGGCGCAGCTGGCCAGGCCCAGGGCCAATGCCACCGCGACGAGGGTCCGTCCTAGGCGCACGCGAGTGGAAATCGTGCGGGCAACTTGCAGGTCCATGGGCATCGTCGGTGTTCAGGCAGGGGAACCGGCTACGATTCTACCCTCAGCCAAGGAGCCTCACTGGAATGCCCGCCGGAACCCTGTTCATCGTCGCCACCCCCATCGGCAATCTCGGCGACCTGACCCCGCGTGCCCTGGAGGTGCTGCGCTCCGTCGCGGCCATCTGCGCCGAGGACACACGGCGCAGCGGTCAGCTGCTGGCCCATTTCGGTGTGTCCACGCCGTTGGTCGCGCTGCATGAACACAACGAGGATGCGCTGGCGCAGCGCGTGGTGGAGCGGTTGGCGGCCGGCGAATCGCTGGCGCTGGTCAGCGACGCGGGCACGCCGCTGGTCAGCGATCCCGGTTTCCGCCTGGTGCGCGCGGCGCGCGCGGCCGGGATCAAGGTCAGTCCGCTGCCGGGCGCCTGCGCCGCCATCGCCGCGCTCAGCGTGGCCGGGCTACCGAGTGATCGGTTCACGTTCGAAGGCTTCCTGCCGGCCAAGGCCTCCGCGCGGCGCGAGCAGCTGCAGCGGCTCGCGGGCGAACCCCGCACCCTGGTCTTCTATGAGTCCTCGCACCGCATCGCCGAATCGCTGGCGGACATGCGGGCCGCGTTCGGCGACGACCGCCCGGCGGTGCTGGCGCGCGAACTGACCAAGCTGTTCGAAACCGTCCTCGACGGCACGCTGGCCGACCTGCAGGGGCGCGTCGAGGCCGACGACAACCAACGCAAAGGCGAGTTCGTCGTGATGGTGCAGGGCGCGGCCGACGACGAGACGGCGCAGTTGGTGGAGGGCCGTCGCGTCTACGCACTGCTCAACGAGCACCTGCCGCCCTCCCTCGCCGCCAAGCTGGCGGCCGAGATCACCGGTGCGCCGAGAAAGGAGTTGTATGGCGCGCGATAGTGAGCCGTGTTGGCTGGCCTCGCATGAAAGGGGATAAAGATGAGAATGCGTGAACGGCTCATGGCGGCCGTCGCAATGCTGGTCGTCGTGGCGGCATCGCCTGCCGCGATCGCGGGGACCCCGCCGGACGCCCGGGAGCGTTTCGGCGTGCTGGTGGCAGAGAGCCAGAAGGCCGATGACGCGCTCCATCCCCTGCGGCTCGCCGAGCGCGGCCTGCCGCCGACCGGGGCTGTTTTCGTCGATCCCCAGAGCGAGGCCTTTGCCCGGCAGCTGGCGACGAACAAGCGTGCCGAACTGTCGGGCCTGGCCGGCATAGACCGCGCCTCCCTGGCCGAGAAGGACCAGATTGCCTACGACGCGTTCCGCTACCAGGCCGAGCAGGCGCTCGGCGACATCGACAACGGCATCCATGCGATCCGCAACCTGGTGCCGCTGAACGCCTCCTTCGGCCTGCACGTCGAGTTTCCCGACTACCTGTCGGGCGTCCGCTTCAAGACGGTGGAAGACTACGAGCGGGGGCTGGCCCAGTTGGAGGGCTTCGCCGGCTACATGGACAGTACGGTCGATCGCCTGGAGCAGGGGATGGCCCGGGGCTATCACCAGCCCAAGGTGGTGGTGAACAACGTCCTGGGGCAGGTCGAGGCCTTCCTCAAGCTGCCGGTCGAGGAGAATCCCTTCTACTCCCCGGTCACGCGTTTCCCCGACGCCATCGGAACGGCAGACCGCACCCGCCTGGAGGCCGCGTATCGCCAGGCCATCGAAGGTCGCGCTACGCCCGCCTACGAGCGCTGGCGCACGTTCCTGCGCGAACGCTATCTGCCGGTCGCCACCGAGGGTGTCGGCCTGTGGGCGATGAAGGACGGTGAGCGGGTCTATGCGTCCCTGCTGGTCCAGCACACCACCACCAGGATGAGCGCGCAGCAGATCCACCAGCTCGGCGTGGCCGAAGTCGCCAGGATTCGCGCCGCGATGGAACAGGCGCGCCAGACGACCGGCTTCGACGGCGATCTGCCGGCCTTCTTCGAACACGTGCGCACCGGGCCGCAGTTCTACTATTCCGAGCCGAAAGACCTGATCGACCACTTCGAACGCATCGAAAAAAAGGTCTGGGAGCGGATGCCGCAACTGTTCTCGCGTCGTCCGCGTGCCGAATTCGAGCTGCGTCCGCTGCCGGCGCTGGGGGACCAGCGGGGCACGGGCTACTACCGCGCCGGTCCGCCGGACGCTTCGGAGCCCGGCGTCCTGTACTTCAACATGGCCATGTTGAACACGCGTCCCATCCCGACCCTGGAGACCTTGGAACTGCACGAAGGCGTGCCGGGCCACCACTACCAGATCTCACTGGTACAGGAGGACGAGAGCCTGCCGGCGCTGTTGCGTTTCGGCCAGGTGCCGGCCACCGCCTACACCGAGGGCTGGGGCCTGTATGCCGAATCCCTGGGCCAGGAACTGGGCATGTTCACCGACCCCTACCAATGGTTCGGCCACCTGGACATGGAAATGCTGCGCGCCGTGCGCCTGGTGGTCGACACCGGTCTCCACGCCCAGCAGTGGGACCGTCAACGCGCGATCGACTACATGCTGGCCAACACCTCCATGGCCCCGCGCGATGTGGCGGTCGAGATCGACCGCTACATCACCAATCCGGGCCAGGCCTGTGCCTACAAGGTGGGCGAACTGAAGCTGCAGGAACTGCGCCGCCGCGCGACCGAGCGCTTGGGTCCGGCTTTCGACATCCGGCGTTTCCACGACCAGGTACTGGACACCGGTGCCCTGCCGCTGGATGTGCTGGAAGCCAAGATCGACCGCTGGCTGATGTCGAGCGAGGCGGCACAGTAGGACTTGGGCGCGCTTACTGTTCGGAAACTGCGTGATCTCATTCTGCGTTCCGGCCTCTCGGCATGGGAGGCTCGGGACGCCTTACGTTGGAGGTGCACCTGATGCGTCGTCGTGAACTGCTGGTCGGCGCCATTGCGCTCGGCGTGACGTGGCCCCTGGCCGTGTGCAGGGCGGGTTCGATGCCTGTCTCCAGCACGACGGGCGATGCGCCCGCCGAGGACGTTCGTTTGGCGGAGCTGCTGCAACGCCATGCCCAGTCCCTGAAGGCCGAGGAGGGCGGGCCGGACCGTCTGGCCGACTATTCGCTGGCCGCACGCGCGCGTCATCGACAGGCGACGGCGCGGCGCCTGGACGAACTGAAGGGGATCGACCGTGCCGCACTTTCGGCCGCCGCGGCCCTGGACTACGACACGGCCCGCTTCGTCTACGAGGCCATGGCGGACCAGTACGGGCGCTACGGCTTTTCCGACATCAACCTGCGCCCCAGCCCCTATGTGGTCAGCCAGATGAACGGCGCCTACTTCTGGCTGCCGGAGGATATCGGCGGACGCTCCCCCATGAGGAATGCGGCGGATGCCGACCGCTATCTGGACAGGCTGGGCCAGTTCGCCGTGGCCCTGGACCAGGAGACCGAACAGATCCGCCACGACGCAGGCCTGGGTGTCATCCCCCCCGATTTCATTCTGGCCAAGACCCTGAAGCAGCTCGCGGCCTTGCGCGATTCCGCGCCGACCGGCAATGCACTGACGACGTCGGCGCTCGCGCGTGCGCGCGATGCCGGGATTGCCGATCTGGACAGCCGCGCCTCGGCGATCTTCGTCGGGCGGATCGTTCCGGCCCTGCAACGCCAGAGCAACGCGCTCGCGGCCTTGCAATCCCGCGCCGACGATCGTGCAGGCATCTGGGCCAAGCCGGATGGCGAGGCTTACTACGCCTCGGCGCTGCGTTCCAATACCACCGCCCGCTACGCGCCAGGCGAGCTGCACCAGCTCGGCCTGACGTGGGTGGCGGAACTGTCGGCCGAGATCGATCGTCTGCTGCGTGTCGAGGGCCTGACGGCGGGATCGGTGGGTGAGCGCATGGCGGCTCTGGATCGCAACCCGCGCTACCTCAAGCCGGATACGGAAGCGGGACGCCAGGCGATCATCGACTACGCCAGCGCACACCTGGATCGGATCAAGGGCCTGCTGCCGCGTGGTTTCCACGTCATTCCGGATCGACCGGTCGAGGTGCAGCGCGTCTCGCCCGCGATCCAGGACGGCGCGCCGGGCGCGTTCTACAGCGCCAGCAGCGATTCTGCCCAGCCTTCGATCATCTACCTCAACCTGCGCTCGGTCGCGGAGAACGCCCTGTGGCGTATCCCGACCCTGCTGCACCATGAAGGGATACCCGGGCACCATTTCCAGGACAGCGTCCTGCGCGATGCAGGTGGACTGTCCCTGTTCCGGCGGTCGGTGCGCTTCTCGGCCTGGACCGAGGGCTGGGCCCTGTATGCCGAACAACTGGCGGATGAAATCGGTGCTTACGAGGGTGATCCCGTCGGACGCATCGGCTATCTGCAGGGGCAGCTGTTCCGTGCCTGCCGTGTTGTCGTCGATACCGGCATCCACCACGCGCGCTGGACCCGCCAGCAGGCCATCGACTGGATGGTGGCCCACGCCGGCGAACTCCGCGACGCCGCCGAGCGTGAAATCGACCGCTATTGCGTCTACCCGGGGCAGGCCTGCAGTTTCATGGTCGGCAAGCAGCAGATTCTGGCGACGCGCGAGAAGACCCGGCAGCGCCTCGGGTCGCGGTTCGACGCGCGTGCCTACAACGATTTCATCCTGGCGTCCGGGCCGCTTCCGATGGACGTCCTCGATGGTGCAGCGGCGCTGATGGCTTGAATCACCGGGGCGCCGCGCAAAGCGCTACATGGCGCGGGGCCAGCCCCCTGAGTCAGGGGCGATTCGCGCCTTTGGCGCGAATGGGGTATGGACGTGCACAGCGGACATTGGGGTATTCGACGGCGAAGCCGTAGAATGCGCGTCGGCGGAGCCGGCCAGACAGTCGCGTCATCGATCGTGCTAGTCACGATGGATGCCGAGGAAAGTCCGGGCTCCACAGGGCACGGTGCCAGGTAACGCCTGGGCGGCGCGAGCCGACGGAAAGTGCAACAGAAAGATACCGCCGAACGGTTCTTCGGAATGCGTGGCAAGGGTGAAATGGTGCGGTAAGAGCGCACCGCGAGTCCGGTAACGGACCGGCACGGCAAACCCCACCGGGAGCAAGACCAAATAGGGAGGCTATGCTGCGGCCCGCAGTGTCTCCGGGTAGGTTGCTTGAGCGTAACGGTGACGTTGCGCCTAGAGGAATGACTGTCCACGACAGAACCCGGCTTACCGGCCGGCTCCGCCACTTCATTCAGATCACGGGAAGTCCCCTGAGTCCCCGAGAGCCCGGCAAGTCCGGGCTTCTTCTTGGGCGCTTTGTCACTGGCCGTCCTCCGGCGTCCTGCATCGTACTCGGATTTGACGGGTACTCGGATGGGTACGGGAGGGGGGGAACGGAGGGCGTACCCGAAACGTACCCGTCGAAGCGACCATGGGTATGCCCCACGGCAGCCTGTCGGCGCGGGCTACAGGGTAGGAAGCTGCCGACATCACGCCGCGCAAACGCTCGATTCCGCCGCGAGCGTATCCAGCCACTTTGGCCTCGCCAGCAACGTGTGCGCCGACGAATTGTCTTGGCTGGCCTCCGCATGGGCTCCGCTGACCCTCCTTCGGGCTGCTGTTCAGCCTCGACAGAGTGCACTCTTTAGAGACAATTGCTTACTTTGTGTCCACGCGCTCGATTAGCTGAAGCTGGTTCTCTCGACACCATCCCTCAACAAGGCGCGCATCTTGGAAGTCGTAGTATCTAACTCGAAGCCAGCGTCCTTTTTTCCCGGTGACCGTGACGATCTGATTTGCATAAGCGCGCGCGATCTCCTCGCCTTCTGGCTTCTTGCGAATTCGTAATACGTCAACTATGACGGCGTACTGGGAGGAAGGGGGGGCATGGCTGCTCGGCTTCAGGTCCTCGATGGCTGCAGTGAGCTCAGCCAGTTTTGCCTCCGTCGTTTGGGAATATGTCTCGATACGGGTCTCGATCTGAGAGTTGCCCGTCGTTATCGCTCTAGAAAGGCGCTCTTCCATCGCCTTTGAGTCGCGCAATTGATACCAGAACATCAAGATGGTCATGATCGTAGTCGCGAGCGCCAGCCACTGCTCCCAAGTTAGCCTGGCGCTGCCTTCGGTCTCGGCAGCACGTACATTCACGAGAACGGCGCTCAGCTCGACCAGCTGTTCGTCGAGACCTTCGGGCGAAAGTTCGTCGATTGTGGCTTGATCGAGGACATAGGTCGCTAGTTGCTCGGCAACAGTGTTGGCCGAGAAGCGCTTAACTACCTCGCTTATTCGCAAGTGGTCAGGCAGCAATACCTTGCGAACTGATTCATAAGGCGCGTGCATATCTTCTACTAAGCGCGCCATTGACGCTGCGCGCTTAGCGTATGAGTTGAAGGCTTCACCTAGCACGCGCGATGGCCGCATTGCATCGGCGACCACCTGCATCTGTTTGAACTGGTCAGCAAAGCTGTTGTTGATACGAAGCAGTGAAGCGAAATGCTCTTGCTGCTCCTTGGCCAGGCGTTGCAATGCTTGGGTGGGCATTGCAAGGTCACGCAACCGCTTACCTTCATTCAATGAGGCGGCAATACCGTTCTTCTGAGTCAGAATGTCGCGCACACTACGCAGAGGATCGATCTGATTCAGAAGACGATTGAGTTCAGTTTGGTCCATGTTGCGATCTCTATCGAATTTAGTGCCGTCTTGACCATATAGAACTGCTCTGTCATTCACCTCAGGCCAAGGTCAAGGCGAGACTGATTTTCGGTGCCGTGGTCATTCCGTATCGCACTTCGGAAGAGGCATCTATCCGAGAGCATAGTTCGCCATCAGCTCCGACAAAAGCACTCATGGCCGTCGGGGGTTGTGGCGCTCGGCGTGGGCTTGCTTCGCGCTCAGTTCGTAGTCTTCATACATAGGGTTGCGAGCGGCTTATAGGTGCCGCTTTCCAGCTTAAGCGGCCATACACGGCATGCCTAATACGCAGGGGCCTTCCCTTCAAAGTAGGCCGCCCCGGTCATCCGTCAAGATGGCCGGGGCGATGTCTTTTTAGCTCACAGCACGCAGAAGGTTCAGGCGTTCTCGGAGAGCCAGCGCTCAAACCGAGGTAGGTCGTGGGACCAGAAGACTTCGACGCCGCCATCAAGCAGTCGCATAACGTCTTTTGCGGCAATGACACCTTGGAGCACAGCTGCGGTTTTGACGAAGCTACCCCAGTGGTCTTTCCATGCGTGCGCTTTCTTCAGCACGTCGTTAATGCGTTTGACCGAATTGGTCTCGTCGTTCGAAACCTTACACTCCATTGCCAACACCACCGTGTTAGGCAATCCCAGCGCTACGTCCACTTCTTGAGGGGTGGCCGTGTTGGTGGCGAAGCGGGTCTTGTGCATGTAGTGCCGTTGCGGAAGAGCGGCCTTTACATCGAGAAGGGATGATTGCAGTTTCACCCAGCCGCTAGCGTCGAGGATGGCCGTTACCTGGCTTTCTTGAAGCCTCGCCAGCCTGTTGCGCTGAGCGGTAGCGAATTGTTGCTGGGCCAGCAGCGGGCCTATCGACCAAAAAAACTTCTTCAGCTCCTGCCGGGAAGGCAGTCGTCCAGCTAACAGCCAAGGGGTAAGGGCTTGGTCCCTGCGGTCTTGAATGGACTGCGCAAAAGCGCTGGCCACCGCCAGCTTCCTCGCCTTTCCGGTGACGCCCTTGGCGATCGGATAGCAGAGGGCGAACTGGTCTTTGCTCAGGGGTGGTGCCAGGGCGTATCGGAATACGCGCGTGTGCTCGCTGTCAGCAAGGACCGCGGCCCCGACGTCTCTTAAGTAATTCGAAGCACGAAGGGCTTGCTTGATGGAGCGCCTGGCATCTAGGACGGCTGCTTTCCAGTCGGCAACGTCTGTGGAAGACGTACGCGACTGGATATAGATTTCACGGGCGCGGGCCGCCTGGTCCTTGTGATAGTCCCTCAATGCTTGGTCCACGCGCATTCCTCGCGTCTCACTGACCGGCCAGCGTTTCCAGGCTTGGCACCAAGACGCGCTCCAGTTCCTTCGGTTCAAACTTGGTCAGCCCACCCGCGTAGGTCCGACCATCGTCGGTGACGACATTCGAACGCAACCAGGCCGCCAAGGTGTCCAGCGTTGCCTCCGGCAGTTCTTGGCGGGGGTAGAGCCCATGGGCTACGTTGATATGCCGGGCGTCGCACAGGTTGCGGACAAAGGCCGGAGCCCTGCGAGCCATGTAGGTGGAGAGGATGGGGGCAGGGGCCTTGAGGCCGACCGCCCACCAGGCACGCCGATGCTGCGCGATGTAGGAGCCGTCCGCTCCCTGGGCCTTGGCCCACTTCAAGAAGCGTTCCACGGATTGCTTGTCTTCGTCGTTCAGCGCATCCAGGTCTGCCGGAATGTCGATGACACGGCGCAACGCTTCCGGGCTGTTTAGCTGCTCCCCGGCCGAAAGCAGGTCGCGCGCCTTGGTGATGGTGGGCATCAGCACACTGTCAGGGAGAGCGGTGGCGTGCTCACCCGCAATCCAGACGCTGTTCCCGCCGGTCACCTGACCGCGGTGGACCCGGCACAGTTCGCCCAGCTCCACGTAGCCTTGCGGAATGGGGCGAGCCGGCCGGAAAAGCGGTGACCAGCGGGCCGCGCTTTGGACGCGCTCCCACGGCACCACGTCGCCCTTGCTCAAGCCGTTGAGTGCTTCCAGGCTTTCCACCGAGCGGACTCGAAGGCCGTCGGAGTGCCCCCCCACCTGGAAACAGGTGATGGCGGCCGTGGTGGCAGCGTCCTCGAACGGGCGCGCGCGCGCGTCCAGCACATGGACAGCCACGCCACCCAGGCGCTCGGCCAGCAGGCGCCGGAGCGTGGCACCGTAGTTCACGTCCAGCCACTCGGCGGACGTGATGAACGTTCCCACGTCACCAGGCTTCGCCAGCTGCAGGGCACGAAGGAAGAAATGGATATGGAGGCCGGCCAGCTTGCTGGCCTTGACCCCATACGCCTTGGCGGACACGGCAAACCACTGCTTCCAGTCGTCGCCGATGTCGTGGTGCCTCACGTAAGGCGGATTTCCCAGGTAAAGGGTCTTGCCCTTCACCGAGGGCAGCTCCGCCAGACGGAAGTCCTCGACCACCACCGTGGCGCGTGCCGTCAGCCCGCGAGCCGCGATGTTGGCCCGAAGCATGAGGGCGGCGAGGGGGTCCAGCTCCACTCCGACCAACTTGGCGTTGGGGAAGCGCTCGGCTGCCGCCAGCAAATAGCGGCCCGAGCCCGCTCCAGGGTCTACCACCCGCTCCGGTACGCCTTGGTCGGCGGACCAATTGAGCATGGACTGGATGATGGGGTCCGGGGTGTAGACCGCCCCCATGTCGCGGCGAACCGCCGGGGTGCGCAGGCGCAAGAAAACCCCACCGAGGGGGTCTGCGCCTTTGCGAATGTAGTCCCGGGCTCGCTTGACCAGGGCACGTTCGGCCAAGGGACGCACGCCGTTGGCGAGCGCCCGCTCGGGTGGCGAAAGCTTCGGGCGTGGGCCCAGCAGCGCCAAACACAGCGCCACCAATTCGCGTTCGTTCTTAATCAGCCGGGGCGCCTGCAGATGCCCCTTGCTCATGGCTGGGGCACGGCGGGCAGCGGCAGGCTTTTTCTTGGCACCTGTCATGGCCTCTCATCCGTGCAATGGCCCAGCGTGTCCACAATGGACAGGCCAGGCCGGTAACGCATTTTTACCATACGCGTCTCATGGGTTGATACACCCCCCTCCACCCCCTCCCTGTGAGGCGAGTATCAGCTGACCGAGATCGAGCACTTGAGGCTGACCCGATGCCGCCGTCGATGGGCAGTACCAAGTGCGCGTTCACCAAGGCCAGCCCAGGAGACACATGCAGTCCGCGTGCTGTTTTGGGTGGGGCAGCAACTGGGACGGCCATGTGGAACGAACAGGGGCGGGTTTCAACTCACCGCGGATAGATCTTCACCGCCGCGTCTGCCAGCAACGCGCCACGCTGGGCGATGGTGGTTTCGTCCCACGAGTCCAAGGCAATCAGCTTCGTGTTCAGGCTAAGGTTCGTGTGTTCGATGAAAAGCTTCTGCTTGATTGGGAAAGCCTTGTTCTGGGCTTCGCGGTTCACACTCAAGTTCAAGAGTGTGAGGTTGCCCAGTGAAGGCACCGTTCTCATGCGGGTGCGGATCGCGGCCTGATGGTCGCTCAAGGTGCCGCCCGTGAGCTCCAGCAAGTAGGCGGCATCCGCTTCGATCTTCGTGCCCTTGTCGCCCTTCGGCAGGGGCCAATACTCAAACCACGACTGAGGCATGAGATGGTCGATGTCCAGATTCGAGAGGTCGGGTGCCTGCGGTTCCTCGCTCTTCTTCTGGCTGCGCAGATAGCCTTCCAGTTCGGTTAGCAGCCAACGGCAACGCGGCGCGTCCAAGCGTCCGGGATACAACGGTGCGTGGACCAGGGCCTGTGTGAACTCGGCGTCATCTGGCCAACGGGTGGCGTCGGCCTGGGACACGCCCAGCAGCGCCTTGAAGGCGTCATGCGTCAGCGCCCCCTTCGACCACTGGCGCAGTAGCGACATAAAAGTGTTGTTGTAATTCTTCGTGGTCAGGCCGCAGACCTGACGGCGCACGATGTAGGAAACTAGGCTATTGAAGATCGCAGCTTGGTCGCTCGGTGCGAGGTTGGCCGTTGAAACTTTTAAGGCTAGGGCATGAGTCGTCGTGGCGTCATAGGCAGCGAGGCGGCGACCAAATCCGGCAATGGGTCGGTCGCCCTTCTTAGTCAGCAGGTCCAGGTAGTGGCTGGCATAGGTATCCAGCACTTCCAATTGCCGTGTGGCCGTGAGCGTTTTCGTATAATCCTTGAAATCGACATACAGCCGGGCAAGATCGCCTTCCTGTCCGGTTTCCGCTCGAATCAAGTTGTAGACCAGCCATTCCAGGCGTGGCTTGGTCATGCGCCCGCGAGTTTCGCCTTGTTTCCACTGTGGCGATTCAAACTGCTTCCACTTCGTTTCGTAGAGCTGGGCCGGGTCTTCGGTGGCCGGATCCATGCTCATGAACAAGTGATTGCGGATAAGATCGGTCGCGTGGAGTTCGGCGCCGCGTCCGTTCAATGTCTCGAAAATCACCTGGGCATCATCGCCCCGTTCTAGCGAAATGAGCACCACCTTGAGGTCTTGAAGCACGGCCATCACCAGGGCTTCCGCACTGGCCGCACCGTTGGCCTGTATCCATTCCTTCGCCCAGTCAGCGAAGGCCCAGACGGCTTCCAGGGAGCCAGGGTGGAGGCTGCCTATCTTGCGGATGTTTCCGGCTTGGGTGAAGTGATCGGGATAGCGCTGCTTCAACTGCGTCAATGAATCAGAGGTCATCGACGCAGTAAAATGTGCCTGATCGCTGAAGGTCGGCCACACCTTGAACACTTCAACATCGGGGTTTGCCATCGTATCGGGATGGGGATTGTCCAAGACCGACGATAGGAACGAGTCCACTTCCTTGATCCCAAGTTCCCGCACTGCTAAGCGAAAGCCGGTCAGCACATACTGAAGCGTTGTTAGCCGTTGTTGGCCGTCGATGATGTGCGCAGTATCGACGCCGCGCAGCGCAATGCGTTCCTGGGGTTCAACAACAATGGCGCCGAGGAAGTGAGGTGCAGGCTTGACCCCAGTGAGCCGTTCGTTGGCCTTGTCCTTGATATCCGCCCAGAGCAGTTCCCATTGCCCTTTGAGCGTCCATACATATGCGCGTTGGTAGAACGGCACCTTGTACTGTCGGCGTTCCTGGAACACCTGTTGGATCGTCCAGGTTTCCGACTTCATGCCCTTCCCTCTGCTGAGTAAGCCCAGGGAGATTATGCCGGAGGATCGCCGTCCAGGGCCGTCGCCAGGAAGTTCCGAGCCGTTTGCTTGTGGTTTGGGTCGTCCAGTTTTCGGTGCCGGCCAAACAGTCCGGTACCGTGCCAAAAAAAAGCAAGCGGCCATGAGTTGCGGCCGTTGCGTGGGTGTCCGGCGTAGCCCCGAGGGTGGACATGGACTACTTGCAGGTGCGGATGGCAAGCTCGCGCGCACCGCCGGACATGGAAGATTCTACCGGCCTCAGAACGGCTGCGGGGACGCGAACGGCGATGAAGCAAGGGTCGAACCGTCACCCGTCTCGCCGCCACGCAGACGGGCATCTTCAATCTCGTTCTGGGCCACGTCGAGGTCAGCAATGATTGCCGCAGCGATTCGCATGATTGCGTCGAGGACATGTCCGGCATGTTCCGCTGCGTCTTCAATGTCGTCGTTGAGCCCGTTCCGCGCCAGCTTGGCCATGGTGAGGATCTGCATGAGCGCAGCATCCTGCGATGCACACAATTCTTTCACGGTGACGTAGAGGCTGGACAGGGCGACGGCTGGGGTCGGGCGAAGGTTCATCATGGTGGCTCCCGGTTGCGTGATTGCGTGGGGAGCATGATGGAGCGCTGCGGGCTGCGATACGACGCCCTACGGGTATTGTTTCAGGTATCAATAGCGGTATTTCCATGGCTTGCAGATCGGGCGTCTACAGCATTTGGATATGCGCCTCCAGTGTCTTCGCCAGTTCAGTGATCCGCCTCTTCTGGGGCTGCGCCATGTAGACCGCGCTGGCAGCGATCTCGACCTTCAAGGCGGCTACCGCCGTACGGAGATTCTGTCGCGCCTGAGCGCGCATCTTCGGCTCCTCGGGTTTCACGTAGGGTGCACGGATTGCGTCGCGCAGCATGCCGGTGGTTGTCGTTTCAGACGTCATTGGTCCATCCATTAGGGTTTGAGGGTTCTGCGGGTCATGGCTCACGGCTTCTTGCGGCGGTTTCGGGACTTCGGCGCGGGTCGGCGAATCCGCATCGGCGCCGGATCTGCCAGCGACGCGCCAATGACCTCATCGCCGGACAGTGCACAGAGAGCTGCCATGCGGCGCCTTTCGGAGGCGCGAAAGCGGGGCGGGGCGTGTGCGGTCTTCCCCGTCACTGCTCTCCCTCCTGCAGCAGTCCACGGGTCGCCAGAATCGTGCGCTGGCGCTCGCGTGCAATTCGCATGATTTCGTCGAAGCGGGCCGCCGTCTCGGCGATCACTTCCGGCGGCGTCGCGTCTTCGACGATGACCTTCTCCCGCCATTGCTGGGGCTGTCGGTTCTTCAGCCAGAAAATTTGCGCGGTAACGTTGGCGGGGAGTTCCTTCACGGTCTTCCGGTGGATGACTTTGCCGTCGGCGTCGGTTTCCTGCTTCACTTCCGTGACGGTGCCGCCCCCGAGCGCCGACCGATACAGGGTGTTGGCGACCGTGGCGTCGGCATCGTCCTTGCCCGCCTTTACGGCCTGACAAAACTGGGCGTGCTCAGCCTTCCAGCGATAAATGGTGCGGACTTCGACCTCGAAGAAATCGGCCATCTTCTCGTCAGTGAAGCCCAGCAGGGCCAGCTTGCGAGCCTGCTCGGCGAATTCGGGGCGGTACTTGGTCGGGCGCCCGTTCTTCGCCTCCGGCGGTGCCTTGGCGGCTTTGCGCCGCGCCTTCTTCGCGGTCACGGCGCTCCCTCCTCCATGGCGGCGAGCCGCTGCGCGAAATCGAGAGCACCACCGCTCAGTGCGCGCTTGATCGCGGACTGGCAGGCGTCGATTCGGCCGGTCATGTCCGTGACGTGCTCGCCGTCGTGGTAGGCGACCCGGATGAGCCGCAGGAGGCCGGCGTCGTCAATCGCGTCGAAGGCGGCGCCCAGATCTGAGCGGAAAGTGGCCATGTCCTCTTTCATGGCCATCAGCGAGGCGACGTAAACCTGCATCCCCGTCTGCGCAATCACATTCTCGGTTTCCACGTTTTCCTGCTCCTATTCCGGTTGTTCATTGCTGTGGCAGACGTTAGCCGCCGTTGATTCGCTTCCAGTCTCCCCTGTCCAGCGCGGTCAGCGTGCAAAGGGTCATGGGCACGAGCATTTCGACGTAGCGGCCGTCGCTGCTCACGGGGGATGCGATGGGCTGGCCAATGAACTCGATCACCAGCGGCGCGTAGGTCTTGCCCTTGTAGGTCATCGCGATCTTGCTGGGAGCCTTGGAGGGCGCGAGCACGTCGGTGGGCGAAGTGGAGCCCCCAGCGGCGTAGTCGGCCGCTCGGGAAAGGAGCGGGCCCATGTCGCTCAATTGCTCCGGCAATGCCCACGACATGAGCTGATTCACTGGCGCCTCGACTTCCTTGGCGGGGTCTTTCCATGCCCGGAATAGGGCGACGACCGTGATCTTGACGGGCGGCATTCCGGAGAACACCTGCATGGAGTTCAAGCGCGTGATGCCGGTGCGGCCTTCCAGCCCCCGTGCGCCGGCTTTTAGCCCCGCGGCGACCTTGTCTTTGACGGGATTCAGTACGCGCGCCGTGCCGGTCGCATCCGTCACGGTTTCGGCGAGACTATCGAGCGAGTTGAGCACGGGTTGGATGGCCCCGGACTGCAGCATCGCCATGAGCGCGGGCATGGAGGATTCGGGGCCGGACTGCTCGAACGGGCTCTGCCAGTTGAGCGTCGCGTCGATTTCGGCCTCAGTGAGCGGAGCACATACCGTCACGCCCTTGCCGGCATCGACCCAAGAGCCATCCTGCTGCGCCACCTCGTAGAACTTGGCGATCAAGTGCGTCGAGAGGCCATGCCACTCGGAACTCAGGGTGCGCGACACGATGCTGATCTCCAAGCCACCGCTCATGCCGTCGCCCCCTCCTGTGCCGGGCGAGTGTCCTTGCTGCGGTCCTTGCGGAGGGTGGCAAAGGTCAAGATGATCTCCGCTGCGCGCACGCGGTCAGGCACGGAAGTGGCGTGGCTGGCAGCCACCTCGGCCAGCACGCGCACACTGTCACGGGCGTGGCGCGCAGCCTCGGCGCGGACACCGGAGGCGCTGGGCGGGCGGCCAGTGGTGGCGCGGCAGGGCGCGCCCATTACGGGGAAACCTCGAAGCCTTCCGGCAAGTGCTTCGAATCGCGGCTGCGGAGGAACGCTTCGAGGGCGTCTTGCTCTTTGACCAGTGTGGCGTGCTCGGCGTTCAGGGCGCTCGCATCGAACGGCGCGGCAGCGCGGTCCAGTTCTTCGCCGTCGAGGCCCGCTGCGCGCAGGCGATCCCGCTTGCCGTTCTCGTGGTACTCACCCGACCGAATTCGCGCCTTGATGTTCGCCAGCTCGCCGGCGATCTGCAGCGTGCGATGCGTCGCCGCAGCCACGGTGCCGGCGAGGCGCTGTTGCTCAGCGCGGTGCGCATTGCCCGAAGCGGTGCCGGCGGCTGCCAGCGCGCTGACGGCTTCGCCGATGCCGGCCTTGACCTTGGAGAGGGCGGAGGCCGGCGGGTCATCGGGGTTGAGGCTCAGGGCGAGCGAAACGACGCCGGCCGGGTTCAGCTCGCCCAGAGCGCGCTGGATGGTCTTGCGGACCTCATTCGCTTCGGCGAGCACGCCCGAGCGGGAGAGTTCCATCATGGTCGGGCCGTCGATCGTCGGCAACGTGTTCTGGATCTTCATTCGTATGACTCCTATATGGTGGAGTCATGTTCTCGCCGCTCTAAGCGGGCTTTCGGGCCCTTTTTCCGTACTTTAGGTCGATCCCCAACGGTAGGGGCGTAGGGCCAAGCGCTCCATTTCATCGAACGTCCGGCGGTCGAGAGCTTCCGTGCTCACGAACGTCGTGTCGCCGCCGCTCACGTATTCGGACTCTGCAGGGAGCGTTTGCGTCGAGTGGCTGGTATCGGGGTCGGGGCTGGTCAGGGCGCTGGTCATACGACCTCCTGCGAAGAGAGGCGCAGCTTCCTCAGATCAACTTCGGCAACGGTTGCTGCCGCTTCCAGCCGGCCGAGACGGTGCATCACGGTCGCCGAGCCGAGGGTCTCAGCGAAGCCGGGATTGCGGCTGCAATAGAGACTGATGGCGGCCGACAATTCCTTGACCGCGCAGAGCATTGCACCGGCGCCACCACTGACCGCGACGACTTCCCGGTGCAGGCGATCCAGCGCCAGCAGGTCTCGTTCGCGCATTTTCTGCCATGCGTCGAGTAGGAACGCCTGCGTACCGCGCGGCACACCGGTCTCCCAGTCGTCCGTGATACCGAACAAGTAGTCCACGCTGACCTCATACAACTTGCTGGCGCTATGGATCAGCCACAGCGGAACGCTATTCGTGTCGGTTGCCGCCTCCACCTTCGACAACTTGGAGGGGTTGGCGTAGCCCAACCGGCGCGCCGCCTCGCTCTGAGTCAGGTTGCACAGCTCGCGAGCCTCACGCATCCGCTGACCGATGGTGCGGATCAAGGCGTCTTGATCGTGCTTGGTGGCAATGAATGCAGCACTGGTAGCGGCGGGCATGGAGGAGTTCAGGATCTCGAACACGCCCATGGGTTCATCGGTGTCGGCTGCATCACAGGTGCCGGTGCGGCTGAGGGTTCGAAAGTCATTCATTGGTTTTGCTTCCTTGGTGAGAATCGCGGTGCAGAGCGGCACCGTAGTGGAGTGGGGGCTCGTGCTTGTGACTAGAATTCCGGCTCAGGCGTGAGGTCAGCGAATTTCATCGTCTCGGGCAAGAAGGCGAAGTGCTCAAAACCAATCGGGCCGTTGCGGTTCTTCTCGATCAGAACCTCGACAGTGCCCTTGTTCCGGGTGTCAGCGTTGTAGACCTCGTCCCGGTAGAGCATCAGGATCTGGTCCGCCTCGCGGGTCAGCTCGTCGGAGTTGGCGAGGTCGCCAGCATTCGGGCGCTTGTCCTCGCGGGTATCGACACCCTTCACGACCTGAGCGAGTGCGATCACCGGGATGTTGAGGTCACGAGCGAGGTTCTTCAGGCCGCGCGCCACGGTCGCAACTTCCGTGATGCGGTCAGTGCCGGGCACCGTGATGCGCTGCGCATAGTCCACGAACAAGGCGCGAATCCCGTGGGTGTGTTTCCACTTGCGCGCGACGCTGATCAGCTCATCCAGCGTCACGGCGCTGCGGTCATAGATCCAAACCGGGGCATCCTTGGACTTGGTCATCCCCGACACCAGCTTGCCCCAGTCCTCCTCTTCGAACTGGCCAGAGCGGATGCGGGCGGCGGCCACGCCCGAGGACAGGGAGACGCGACGGATGCCGATCTGGATCGCAGGTTGCTCGGCGCTGATCAGGCCCACGGGAACTCCAGACTGCGCCGCCGCTTCCGCCAAGCCCAGCAGAAATGCGGTTTTGCCCATCGCCGGACGGCCACCAATGATGGTCAGGTCGGAGTCGTGGAAGCCGCCGAGGATCGCGTCCAGCTTGTTGAGGCCGGTCGTGATGCCGGGGAGTTTGCCGCCGTTCTCGTATGCGGCGCGGGCCTGATCGAACGCCATGCGCATCGCCTGCTGGCCGGTGAACTCGTGTTCCGTCACCGTCGCGTTGAGCCGCAGCAGCGCGCCAATGGCTTCGTTCACGCCATCCCCACCTTCGCGGCTACTGGCAATCAGGCTTGCCCCGATCCGGGCTGCCTCACGGAGCCGCCAGTTGTTGTGGACGATGCGGATGTACGTATCAACCGTCCGGGCGGTTACGCAAGCCTCGACGAGGGCGAACACTTCGTCCGCATCATTCGGCAGGCTCTCGGCGATGGTGATCGTGTCGGCCAGCTCCCCGCAGAGGATGCGCTCGCGGAGCGCGCCCCACACTCGTTTGCGAGTCATGGACGTGAAGTGATCGGCCGTCAGCCAGCGGGCCGCGTCGTGATAGTTGTCGTTGCAGAGCAAGATGCCGCCGAGTACGGCTTCTTCCGCATGGATGGGAGTCTGCATTACGAGCCCAGCCGCTTGCGCCCGCCGCCGGGCTGGCTCGCCTTGGAGACCTCAGCGGCCGTGCCCTGTTTCATGCTGCCGCTCATGACCCAGTCTGCCTTGAAGCCGCGCCACGAGCTCGTAGCGGCAATCTCGACAGCCTGAGCGGGAGTGATCCCTGCCTTCGCTGCTTCTGCCTTCACGCCGTCCCACGCGGTCTGAGTGAGCGGCGCGCGGTTGTCTTTGCGCACCTTCAGCCAGTCCTTGGCGTGCTGCGGATCGATGCCCTCGGCAATCAATTCGCAGACGCCGAGGGCAGCGGGCTGCTTGGTGATCTGTGCGAGCTCCTCACTGCCTTCGTTGCTCAGATTCTCAAAGCTGGATTCGGGCGCGCCAGCGCCATCATTCTTCTGCTTCTGCTTCTGCTTCTGTTTCTGGTTAGCGAAGGGTTCCGGAACGGTTTCCGAAGGGTTGCGGGTGCTCTGAGGAACGGTCTGGAAACGGCTCAAGACCATTTCGAACTCCTGCTTCCAGCTGCAAGACTCGGGCACCATCGCCGCGACCTTGGCGACGGCTTTGCCCTGATTCGGATTCTCGGGCGGGTTCCAGTCGAGATGCTTGTGGATGAATACCCACTTCGAAACTTCGCAACGGGTAGCGAAGCCGCTTTCGATCAGCTCGCGGAAAACCTCGTGGAGCCGCTCAAACGTCCACTGCAGGTCTTCGCACGCATAGCCATCCGGCAAACGGAACGCGCCCGCAGTGGTGTTGTGTTTGCAGGTCAACAGGTACAGCGCGAGGTAGCGACCATCACCCGTCAGCGCGCGCGCCGACGGGCTTTCCCAGAACGAAGTGTGAACCTTCCCATAGTCGCGCATTAGCGGAACTTCGCGCCGAAGCGCGCCTCCAACAGATTCACGAATTGGTTGCGATGATCGAGGGTGAACCAGTTCTTCTCGGGCAGGATCACCTCCAGCAGCATGTCCACGTCTTTGGTGTCGGCCGGCCAGCAGCTCCAGACCTCGCGACCACGGTGCATGAACACGAAGTGGTGACCATCAACCCACACCAGCGCCGAGTCGGTAACGGATTCCGGGGCGCTCACGGAACCACCTTCGCCGTCGAAGCGGCGATGAAGGCTTCCAGATCGGAGAAGCGGTAGCGGATGGAGCGCGTGGAGACGCGCACCCACTCCGGACCTTGCTTGGTCGCCCGCCAGTTGCGCAGCGTCTTGGCGTTGAATTTCAGGTAGCTCGCCGCCTCCTTTTCATCGAGGAGGTCGTTCGGATGAAACGTCATACAAAATGTCCTTTGCCATTCGGCGACCACTGCCGCCCTTGCTGGACACTTTGCTAACCGTGAGAGGGGATGTATCCCTACTTATTTGGGAATTTCAGGCAGGCTTACAATTTCCCTTCTCCGTACGCCTCCTCGCACGAGTAAGTAGCTGCTCAACCCTCGAGTCACCAATGCCGTTCATTCCCGCCAGCGCGTAAATCTCGGTGGCGAACCTCACCGGTGCGGACAGGGGTACATCGCGCGATGGAGCATCGTGCTTTCTTCTGGGTAGTGGGTACTTCCTCATGAAATCGTTGCAGGCTTCCGCCAGATCTTCCATGTGCGGCTTGGACTTGTTGCCCGCACTACCGGTTTCCTGTTCAGCGACCGCGATTGCTTCCGCTACTGCTTCACGCAGGCCGTCAATGCCCATTGGCAGGTAGAGTTGCCGCCCGGTTGTCGGTAACTCGATGGACCGCCTATGGATCAGCCTAGCGTCCACCTCGTCGGCATCAGTGAGCGTCGAGCTCGGCACTTCGACGATGGGAATCCCGTTACGGCGGTAGTCCAGCTCGGTCTGTGCTGTTTGGATTCGGCCGAACGTCGCCATATCGCAAGTCGGTAACACGGCGATCAGATCGTCATCAGGCAGGCGGAACATCGCTCTGAGCGCCGCGAGGCTGTCCTTCCTCGACTCATGCCCGGCCGTGATCCTCGACTCCTCTGACGCTGCGATACCGATGGCGAACATCAGGCGCGTAATGTCCTCCGGCCGCACGGAGGTGAGGGTGCTACCAAGATGAGTTTCCAGCAATCGAGTGAAATCTGACCGGTCGAACACCGTTTCATGGCCGCGTGACGGGTGGTGCTTTCGCAGGCGGTCAGTCGTCCTCCCCATTGCTTTCCTTACGCGCTCCGGCGCGATTCAATCGCCACAACATTCGAGCCGGTACGCAGGCTGTCCAGATAGTCCGCCCACGCCTGCATCATCACCTTGCGCTCCGGCAGGTGGGAGGTGCGATTGTACGCACGACCCAACGGGTCTTTCACTGCATGCGCGAGCTGGTGCTCGACGACGTCGGGACGGAAGCCCAGCACTTCGTCCAGCAACGTGCGGGCTGTGGCACGCCAGCCGTGATTGGTCACGAGGTCGGCGGGCAGTTCCATGCGACGCATAGCGGAGAGAGTGGCGACCTGAGACATGTGGCGGTCACCCCCACGGGCGCTGGGGAACACGTATGCACCACGTCCCGTGAGTTTGTGCAGCTCGGTGAGAATCTCAATGGCCTGCGTTGCCAGCGGAACGATGTGCGGCGTTTTGGTCTTGCTCGCAGAGAAGCGCCACTCGGCCGCATCGAGGTCAATGTCGGCCCAGCGAGCCGAGCGCAGTTCACCATGGCGAACAAACAGCAGGGGAGTCAGTTGCAGGGCGGCCGAGACAATCGGCCCACCCGCATAGCTCCACAGTGCGCGCAGCAGGTCGGGCAGGTCTTTCGGGTCGGTGGCCGCGGCGAAGTTGGTCGGCGTCGGCATCGTCAATGCACCCACGAGGTCGGCGGACGGGTCGCGGGTGGCACGCCCGGTGGCGATGGCGTAGCGGAAGATGCGCCCAGACATGGCCCGCAGCCGACGAGCGGTTTCCAGTTTGCCGGCGGCCTCGGGCTTGCGCAAAGCGGACAGCAGCATGGGTGCCGTCACGTCGGCAATCGGCACGTTGCCGATGATGGGTTTCAGGTGGTTGTCGTAGCGGCTGCGTTCTCGCTTGGACGGGTCTTCGTCCGTCTCCCGTGCCCGCTTGTCAAAGTACTCGTCGGCAATGGCGCCGAAAGTGCTAGCCGCCTTCTGGGCCGTCACCAGCTTCTCGGTCTTCTTTCGCATGCCGGGGTCGATTCCGCGGCTCAGCAGCCGCCGGGCATCCTCGCGGGCCTCACGGGCGTCCTGCAGCGAGACGGTCGGGAACGAGCCGAAGCTCAGCATGTTCTCTTTCCGCGTGCCGGGACGGAGATAGCGCAAGCGCCAGACCTTTCCGCCGGACGGCTGTACTTGCAGAAACAGACCGCCGAAGTCAGGCAGGCGGTATGGCTTGGGCTGGGCTTTGGCGGCCTTGATCGTAGACAGGGTGAGCATGGGGCTTTCCTTAGTATTGGGTACGTTTTCGGGTACGCCGACACGATGGACCAGCTCAAAGCCCCTAGAACAAGGGATTTTCCGGATCAGTTAAGTGGCCGGCTCCGCCGCCAGCTTCAACGCGAAGCGCGTTGAAGCTCCCAAAGTTCGCAGTGCGAACTTTGGGCCCCAGGCCTTCGCTGCCACACCCCCGCTCGCGCGGTGCGCTCGCCGCCCCCTGACTCAGGGGGCTATTAGGAGCGGCTGTTCTGTTTCTCATGTGGGAGCGACGTGAGTCGCGAATGCGCTACGCCTCGATGCCAATCCGCAACGTCGTCTCGCCTTCGAATACGCCTTCCGGTCCGAAGCGGCGCTCGCTGATCCAACCGTGGCCATGGTGGTCGATGGCGATCAGCGTGCTGGCGCGGGTGCCATAGCGGGTGTCGCGGATGAAGGCGGGAGAGAGCCGGCGTTCGAGGTCGAGGCCTACGC
Source organism: Pseudoxanthomonas sp. CF385 (assembly GCF_900104255.1). NCBI lineage: Bacteria > Pseudomonadati > Pseudomonadota > Gammaproteobacteria > Lysobacterales > Lysobacteraceae > Pseudoxanthomonas > Pseudoxanthomonas sp. CF385. The sequence continues at coordinate 731,418 of NZ_FNKZ01000002.1, read as the reverse complement.
CGGTATCCGGAAGGCGCTCGTCCGGTGCGGGCGTTTCGTCGGCCAACGCCGCCCACAGTGGCGCCACATCCTCGTCGCCGGCGGCGATCCAGGTCGCCAGCCGCGCCTTCAGTGCAACCGTCTTCGGCCAAGGTTCGTCTAGGTCTCCATTGGACAGCCCGTGCACGCCCGGTGCCAACGGAATGCGGCGGGGTGTGGGGTAGTTGCTGAGGTACTCGCAGGTCGTCGCATCGGCCAGCACCAGGTTGAACGGTGCGAAGGACTCCGCCGCCACCAGCAGACCGGCGGTGCGATGGTCCGCGCCATCCGGCGAGGCCAGGAATCCCGTGGCGAGCTGGCCGCGCGACGGTGCGCCCGGAACGACGATGGCCGGGTCCCGCACGTTCGTCACGACGGCCACGCGCCCCTGCCGGTCGGTGCCGGCCCACGTTCCCCCGGACTGCAGGTCGCGGCCGGCGAGGATCCCGGCCGGCGCCTCCCAGGCGGCCAGGGCGGCCGTGGGACGGGCGTGGAACTCGTCGCGATTGCCGGCCAGCACGAGCCGCCAGCGGGGGTGGACATTCCAGGCGAGCGCAACCAGGCACATCCCGCGATTCTGGACCCCCGGTTTGCGCACTTCCACTCCGCTCGCATGCACGCGGACGGGCCGGATGTGAAGCGACGGTCACCTCACTGAATCGTGGCTCAATCTCAAAATTTGAGACGAAACAGCGACTTGTGGATAAGGCTTGAACAAGTCTCTGAAGTTCGCCGCAAACCATTGATCCGCCAAGCGATTTCCCCTTCGGGTTCCTGTTGACAACCCTGTGCGCGGTGCTAAGGTGGGCAACAGAGGGAAAACCCGGGTTTTAGTGGTTTTTCGTGGTTCAATGACCGTCCAGCGGCAGATCGAAGGGCAGGGGTTGTGTTTCAAGGTGAGACCGCCATCACAGTGGACGACAAGGGACGGCTCGCGGTGCCCACCGCGTACCGCGATGTCGTCGCGCGCGACTGCGGCAACCGCCTGGTGATCACCTACAACCCGTTCGAAGCCGGCAGCCTGTACCTGTATCCCGAAAAGGTCTGGCAGCGCGTCCGCGACGACGTCAACAAGCTGCCCAGCACCCAGCGCGCCCACCGCAGCCTGCAACTGAAGCTCATCGGTGCGGCCTCCCCCGTGGAACTGGACGGCAACGGTCGCATCAGCATCCCCGCCAGCCACCGCAGTGCGGTGGGCATCGAGAAGAAGGCGGTGCTGCTGGGCATGGGCGAGAAGTTCGAGCTCTGGAGCGAGCAGGCGCACCACGCGCAGATCCGTCAGACCCTCACCGACGACGATCTGAGCGCACACATGCTCGAGCTGCGCTTGTGAGCAAGGGTGACGGCAAGCGGCAGTCCGCGCCGGCCGGTCACCTCCCAGCGCTGCACTTGCCGGTGTTGTACACGCAGGTCATGGAAGGGCTGCAGGTGAAAGAGGACGGAACGTACCTGGACGGCACCTTCGGGCGCGGAGGCCACGCGCGCGGCGTGCTGCAACAACTCGGCCCGGGAGGCCGGCTGCTGTTGATGGACAAGGATCCCGACGCGATCGCGCATGCCGAACAGACGTTCGCGGGCGATGCGCGCGTGTCGATCTTCCGCGGCAGCTTCGCGTCGCTCGCGCAGTGGGATGAAACCGCCGCCGGCCTGGATGGCGTGCTGCTGGACCTGGGCGTGTCGTCGCCGCAGTTGGACGTCGCCGAGCGCGGCTTCAGCTTCGGCAAGGACGGTCCGCTGGACATGCGCATGGACCCGGAGTCCGGCGAGAGCGCAGCGGAATGGATCGCACGCGCCGACGAGCGCGAGATCGCCGACGTGCTGTGGACCTACGGCGAAGAGAAGCAGAGCCGCCGCATCGCGCGCGCCATCGTCGCCCGCCGCGCCACCCAGCCGTTCACCCGCACCGGCGACCTGGCCGCCGTGATCGCATCGGTGATGCCGCGCGGCGAGAAGATCCATCCCGCCACCCGCAGCTTCCAGGGCATCCGCATCCACATCAACCGCGAACTGGCGGATCTGGAAGCCGGACTGGATGCGGCGCTGGCGCGGTTGAAGGCCGGTGGCCGTCTGGCGGTCATCAGCTTCCATTCGCTTGAAGACCGCATCGTCAAGCAGTTCATCAACAAGCACGCCAAGGCACCGCCGGCCAATCGCCGGCTGCCCGTCGCGATCGAGTTCGTCCCCACGCTGCGGGCCATCGGCAGCGGGCAGAAGGGCGACGCCGACGAGGTGTCTTCCAACCCCCGCGCCCGCAGCGCCGTCCTGCGCGTGGCGGAAAAGCTGGAGGTGGCCGCATGAGCCGCTTCCTGATGATCGTCCTCGTACTGGCCGCGATCGCTTCGGCGATCGGCGTGGTCTATGCGCGCCATCGCCACCGCGTGCTGTTCGACGAAGTGACCCGCCTCGAACGCGCGCGCGACGAACTGAACGTCGAGTTCGGCCGCCTGCAGCTGGAGCAGGCCACGGTGGCGGAAGCGACCCGCATCGACCAGATCGCACGCGTGCGCCTGGGCATGAAGTCGCCGGAAGCGGCCGACATCGTGGTGGTGCGCCCATGAACGCCGCGCCGGCCAAGAACCGCAACCGCGCCCGCTTCAACCTGCGTGGCCGCCTGGCCCTGGTGCTGGGTGCGATGGGCCTGTGCTCCATCAGCCTGGTCGGGCGCGCGGCGTATGTGCAGCTGATCAACCACGACTTCTACCAGCGCCAGGGCGATGCGCGCTTCCTGCGCGAGATTCCGATCCCGACCTCGCGCGGCATGATCACCGACCGCAATGGCGAGCCGGTGGCGGTGTCCTCGCCGGTGGAGTCGGTGTGGGGCAACCCGCAGGAGTTGCTGAAGGCGCCCGACCGCCTGCCCGAGCTGGCGCAGGCGCTGGGCGTGCCGCTCGACCACCTGACCAACCGCCTGTCGCAGAAGGCCGACAAGGAATTCCTGTACCTCAAGCGCCGGATCAATCCGGACGAGGCGCAGAAGATCCTGGCGCACAAGATCCCCGGCGTGTTCTCGCAGCGCGAGTTCCGTCGTTTCTATCCGCAGGGGCCGGCGATGGCCCACGTGCTGGGTTTCACCAATATCGACGACCGCGGCCAGGAAGGGCTGGAGCTGGCCTTCGACGAATGGCTCAGCGGCACGCCGGGCGCGCAGAAGGTGATCCGCGACAACCGCGGCCGCATCGTCGAGAACGTCGACCTGATCCGCTCCGCGCAGCCGGGCAAGGACCTGACGCTCAGCATCGATCGCCGCATCCAGTACCTCGCGCACCGTGAGCTGCGCAACGCCCTGCTCGAGCACCAGGCCAGCAGCGGCTCGATCGTGATCATGGACGTGGTCACCGGCGAAGTGCTGGCGATGGTCAACCTGCCGACCTACAACCCGAACGCGATCGAACGCGTGAAGCCGGATGCGCGCCGCAACCGCGCGCTGACCGACATGATCGAGCCGGGTTCGACGATGAAGCCGCTGACCGTGTCGACGGCGCTGAAGGCCGGCGTGGTCACGCCCTCCACGCTGATCAACACCAATCCCGGCTACATGGCGTTGAACAGCCGCTACACCATCCGGGATGTGCCCCGGAACAACGGCGTGCTGACCGTCACGGGCGTCATCACCAAGAGTTCCAACATCGGTTCGATCAAGATCGCGGAAAAGCTGCAGAACGCCTACTTCTACGAAAGCATCCACAGCTTCGGCTACGGGCAGAAGCCGGGCAGCGGTTTCCCGGGCGAATCGGCCGGCGTGCTCGCGCCGCCGGATCGCTGGAACGGCCTGCAGAAGGCGACGATGTCGTACGGCTACGGCCTCGCGGTGACGCCGCTGCAGATCGCGCGCGCCTACTCGGCGCTGGGCAATGGCGGCAGGCTGGTGACGCCGACGTTCGTGAAGGGCCAGCGCAGCGAAGCGCCGCAGGTGCTGGACCCGGCGATCGCGCACGAGGTCGTAGGCATGATGGAAACCGTGGTGACCCAGGGCGGCGCCAAGCGCGCCGGGGTGCTGGGCTACCGCGTGGCGGGCAAGACCGGTACCGCCCGCATCGCGTCCGGCGGCGGCTACGCGAAAGGCCGTTATGCCTCGTTCTTCGCCGGCCTGGTGCCGGCCAGCAACCCGCGCTTCGCCGCGGTCGTGGTGATCAACGATTCGCAGGAAGGCGGTTACTACGGTGGCCTGGTCGCCGCGCCGGTGTTCCACGATGTGATGGATGGCGCGTTGCGCCTGATGGACGTGCCGCCGGACGACATCGAGACCTGGCTGGCCGCGCAGGCCAAGAACACGCAGAAGCCGAATGGCGTGGCAGCCGCACCCGCGCCGGCGCCGATCGTCGACGACGCGGTCGATACGACGGATCCTTCCGCCTTCGACGCGCCGCACGCTTCGCTGCCGGCAACCGGAGCGGCGCGATGAGGCGGATGATGGCCCTTGCCGAGCTGCTGCCCGATGTGGACGTGCCGCGCGACATCGTCGTGCGCGGCCTGACCCTCGACAGCCGTGCCGTGCAGCCCGGCGACGCGTTCGTCGCGATCGCCGGCTTCGGCGCGCATGGCCTGAACTTCGCCGTGCAGGCGAAGGAGAACGGCGCCAGCGCCGTGCTGTTCGAGCCGCCGGTACCCGATGGCCTGGAGGCCCCGCGCGATGCGATCCCGGTGCCGGGTCTGCGTGCGCGCATGGGCGCGATGGCGGACCGTTTCCACGCGACGCCGTCGCAGGACATGAAGATGGTCGGCGTCACCGGCACCAACGGCAAGACCTCGACGGTGCAGCTGCTGGCGCAGGCCTGGCATCTGCGCGGCGTCCGCTGCGCCACGGTCGGCACGCTCGGCGCCGGCATGTACGGAGAAGTGGTGCCCACGGGCTTCACCACGCCGCTGGTGCTGCAGATGCATGCGCTACTGGCGCAGTTCCGCGATGCGGGCGCGAAGGCCGTCGCGATGGAAGTCAGCTCGCATGCGCTCGACCAGGGTCGTGTGGATGCCGTGCACTTCGACGTAGGCGTGTTCACCAACCTCACCCGCGATCATCTGGACTACCACGGCGACATGGAGCGCTACGGCGCCGCCAAGTCGCTGCTGTTCTTCCGCACCGGTCTGAAAGCGGGCGTGGTCAATCTCGACGACGCCTACGGTCGTGAACTGTTCGCCCGCCTGCCGCATGGCCTGCAGCGCGTGGGCGTGAGTTCGCGCGGCCAGGTCGAGGCCGCGGTCAGTGCCGATGCGCTGCGCCTGGATGGCAACGGCATCGCGTTCGACCTGGTGGTCGGCGAGGAGCGGCAGCCGGTGCAGTCGCGCCTGCTGGGCCGTTTCAACGTGGACAACCTGCTGGCGGTGGCCGGTACGCTGCATGCGCTCGGCGATACGCCGTCCGAGATCGCGCGCACGCTGTCGCGCCTGCTGCCGATCCATGGCCGGATGAACCGCCTGGGCGGCGACACCGATGCGTCCGGCCAGCGTCGGCCGCTGGTGGTGATCGATTACGCACACACGCCCGACGCCCTGGAACAGGCACTCGCCAGCCTGCGCGATCACGTCCAAGGCCGCCTGGTCTGCGTGTTCGGTTGCGGCGGCGACCGCGATGCGGGCAAGCGCCCGCAGATGGCCGAGATCGCCGAGCGCCTGGCCGATGTCGTGATCGTCACCGACGACAACCCGCGCACCGAAGACGGCGACCGCATCGTCGCCGACATCCTGGCCGGTTTCGCCCGGCCGGAAACCGCGACGGTGCAGCGCGACCGCGGCCTGGCGATCGCCCACGCCATCGCGCTGGCCGGTGCCGACGACATCGTGCTGGTGGCCGGCAAGGGCCATGAGCCTTACCAGGACATCCAGGGCGTGAAGCATCCGTTCGACGACACGGCCGTGGCACGCAAGGCCCTGGAGGAGCGCGCATGAAGCGCCTTCCCCTTTCCCTGCTGGCGCACTGGGCGGGCGGCGAACTGCTCGGCGACGATCTGGTGATCGGTTCGCTGACGCACGACACGCGCACGCTGGTGCCGGGCAGCCTGTACATCGCGCTGCGCGGCGAGCGCTTCGACGGCCATGATTTCGCCTATGACGCCTCCATGCGCGGCGCGGCGGCGGTGCTGGTCGATCACGAAGTGAAGGTCGACGTACCCCAGGTGGTGGTGCCGGATACGCTGATGGCGCTGGCGCGGATCGCGGCCGGCCTGCAGCGCGATCGCGTCGAGAAAGCCGTGGCGATCACCGGCAGCAACGGCAAGACGACGGTGAAGACGCTGGTCGTGGCGATCCTGCAGCGTGCGGGTGTCACCTACTTCAACCCCGGCAACCGCAACAACGAGATCGGCCTGCCGATGGCCGTCATCGATGCGCCGGACGACGCCGATTTCTCGGTCTACGAGATGGGCGCCGGCAAGCCGGGCGACATCGCGTACCTGACCGACATCGTGACCCCGGAAGTGGCGCTGGTGAACAACATCGCCGCGGCCCATCTGGAGCGGATGGGCTCGCTGATGGGCGTGGCCGAAACCAAGGGCGCGATCTACGAAGCGCTGCCGGCCGACGGCACCGCCGTGATCAATGCCGACGATGCTTTCGCGGAGTACTTCGCCAGCCGCGTGCCGGACCGCCGCATCCTGCGGTTCGGCCTGGAGGCGACCGCCGACATCACGGCGCGCGCGCTGCGCCCGACCGCCGAAGGAACCGACTTCGTGCTGGTCGCGCCGCACGGGGAAGTGCCGGTGAGCCTGCATCTGCCGGGCCGCCACAACGTCCTGAACGCCCTCGCGGCGGGAACCGTCGCGATCGCGTGCGGGGTGTCGCTGGCGACGATCGCCGAGGGCCTGTCCGCCGCGCAGCCCGTCGCCGGCCGCCAGGTTGCGCGCACGCTGGCCAATGGCGCGGTGGTGATCGACGACAGCTACAACGCCAACCCGGGTTCGCTGATGGCCGCCATCGACACGCTGGCGGCGGCCAGCGCGCAGGCGCAGGGCGAGGGCTGGCTGGTGCTGGGCGACATGCGCGAGTTGGGCGCTGACGCCGAAGCGCTGCACGCCGAGGCCGGCCGCCGCGCGAAGAGCGCAGGCATCCGCCGCCTGTACACGCTGGGGCCGCTCAGCGCCGCCGCCGCCGCCGCCTTCGGCGAGGGCGCGCATCCATTCGACGATCACGCCTCGCTGACCGACGCGCTGCGCGCCGAGCTGCGGGCCGGCGTGCGCTGTCTGGTCAAGGGCTCGCGCGGCAGCGCGATGGACCGGATCGTCGCCGCCTTGCTGTCCACCGGGGAGGACAAACCGCATGTTGCTTGAACTGGCTCGCTGGTTGCAGAGCCTGGAGAACTTCTTCGGCCTGTTCGGCTACCTGACCTTCCGCGGCATCCTCGCCGCGCTGACGTCGCTGGCGCTTTCGCTGTGGCTGGGCCCGGCGGTGATCCGCAAGCTCGGCCAGCTGAAGGGCGGCCAGCCGATCCGCAAGGACGGTCCGCAGTCGCACTTCTCCAAGGCGGGTACGCCCACGATGGGCGGCGCGCTGATCCTGATCACTGTGGCGGCCTCGGTGCTGCTGTGGGGCGACCTGCGCAACAAGTATGTGTGGGTCGTATTGCTGGTCATGGTGTGCTTCGGCGTGATCGGCTGGTACGACGACTGGATCAAGATCGTCCGTCGCGACCCCAATGGCCTGAAGTCGCGCTGGAAGTACCTGCTGCAGTCGATCTTCGGCCTGGCCGCCGGCCTGTATCTGTACCTGTACGCCGACGTGCCGGCGGCGACCACGTTCTATGTGCCGTTCTTCAAGTCCATCGCCATGCCGCTGGCCGGGATCGGCTTCGTGGCCATCGCGTACTTCTGGATCGTCGGCTTCTCCAACGCGGTCAACCTGACCGACGGACTGGATGGCCTGGCGATCATGCCGACGGTGCTGGTCGCTTGCGCGCTGGGCGTGTTCGCATACGCGTCGGGCAATGCGGTGTTCTCCAGCTACCTGCAGATCCCGCAGGTGCCGGGCGCGGGCGAACTGACCATCATCTGCGCGGCCATCGCGGGCGCGGGTCTGGGCTTCCTGTGGTTCAACACCTATCCCGCGATGGTGTTCATGGGCGACATCGGCGCGCTGGCGCTGGGCGCGGTGCTGGGCACCATCGCCGTGATCGTGCGCCAGGAGCTGGTGCTGGTGATCATGGGCGGCATCTTCGTCATCGAGACGCTCTCGGTGATGATCCAGGTGGCGTCGTTCAAGCTGACCGGCAAGCGCGTGTTCCGGATGGCGCCGATCCACCACCACTTCGAGCTGAAGGGCTGGCCCGAGCCGCGCGTGATCGTGCGCTTCTGGATCATCTCCGTCGTGCTCGTCCTCGTCGGCCTGGCCACGCTGAAGGTCCGTTGATGAACGACACGCCACGCCAAGCGACGCGACTGGAAGCCATCGGGGGCCGCTTCGACCCTTGGTTGCTCGGCGCCATGCTGGCGCTGGCGTCGTTGGGCGTGGTGATGGTCGCGTCGGCGTCGATCTACCAGCATGGCAATCCGTTCTACTACCTGATCCGCCACGGCATGTTCCTGGTCGCGGGCGCGGGTCTGGCCTGGTGGGTGACGCGCACGGAACTGAAGAGCATCGAGGCGCGCAACCATCTGCTGCTGCTCGGCTGCGTGGTGCTGCTGCTGATGGTGTTCGTGCCGGGCCTGGGCGTCAGCGTGAAAGGCGCGCACCGCTGGATCAACCTGGGCGTGTCGAACTTCCAGGTGGTCGAGGTGGTGAAGGTCTTCTTCATCGTCTGGCTGGCCAGCTACCTGGTGCGCTTCCGCGACGAGGTCAACGCGACCTGGGCTGCGATGCTCAAGCCGCTGGGCGTGGTGGTACTGCTGGTCGCGCTGCTGCTGATGCAGCCCGACTTCGGTTCGTCCTCGCTGCTGCTGGCGATCACCGCCGGCATGCTGGTGCTGGGCGGGGTGAACATGCCGCGCATGTTCGGCCCGGTGCTGGTCGGCCTGCCGATCCTGGCGGTGATCGCGATCGCCGAGCCGTACCGCATGCGTCGCCTGACGTCATTCTCCGATCCGTGGGCGGATCCCTTTGGCAGCGGCTACCAGCTGACCAACGCCCTGATGGCGATCGGCCGCGGCGAATGGTCCGGCATCGGCCTCGGCGGCTCCGTGCTCAAGCTCAACTACCTGCCGGAAGTGCACACCGACTTCATCTTCTCGGTGATCGGCGAGGAGCTCGGCTTCGTTGGCGTCTGCCTGGTGATCGCGCTGTACGCGCTGCTGGTCGGCCGTGCTTTCGTGATCGGCCTGCGCTGCGTGGAGATGCGCCGCCACTTCGCCGGCTACGTCGCGTTCGGCGTGGCGTTGTGGATCGGCATGCAGAGCTTCGTTTCGATGGGTGTCAACCTCGGCCTGTTGCCGACCAAGGGCCTGACCCTGCCGCTGATCTCCTCGGGTGGTTCCAGCATCCTGATGACCTGCGTGGCGATGGGCCTGCTGCTGCGCGTGTCGTACGAACTGGAGCGCACCCAGCGCCAGGTCGCGCTGCGCGGCGAAGCACTGCAGACCTCGCCGTCGGCGGGCGAAGCGCGGGCGCCTGCCGATGTCGCGCCGCAGCCGGCGCCCTCGCTGTCCGAGAAGCTGCGCGGCACCAGCCGCCTGCGCACGCGCGTCGAGCCGACCTTCGAGAGGATCGCATGACGCACGCGACGTCCTCCGCTCCCGTGATGATGATGGCCGGCGGCACCGGTGGCCACATCTTCCCCGCGCTCGCCGTGGCCAAGGTGCTGCGCGCGCGCGGCGTGCCCGTCGTGTGGCTGGGCGCCGACGGGGCGATGGAGACGCGCCTGGTGCCCCAGCACGGCATCGACCTGGACACGCTGGCGATCAGCGGCCTGCGCGGCAAGGGCAAGCTGGCCCTGCTTGGCGCGCCGGTACGCGTGCTGCGCGCGATCCGCGCGGCGGGCTTCGTGCTGCGCCGTCGCGCGCCGCGCGCGGTGGTCAGCTTCGGCGGCTTCGCATCGGGTCCCGGTGGCGTCGCGGCCCGCCTGATGGGAACGCCCTTGCTGGTGCACGAACAGAACCGTGCGGCCGGTTTCACCAATCGCATGCTGGCCAAGGTGGCGCGCCGGATCATGTCGGGATTCCCGGGCGCGTTCCCGGGTCGCGAGGAAGTCGTCGGCAATCCGGTGCGCGAAGAGATCGCCACGGTCGCGCCGCCGGCGTCGCGCCTGGCCGGCCGCGAAGGCCCGCTGCGCCTGCTGGTGCTCGGCGGCAGCCAGGGCGCCCGCGCCTTGAACATGGCCGTGCCGCGCGCACTGGCCACGCTGCCCGCGGGCGGCGTCGACGTACGCCACCAGTGCGGCGAGAAGCTGCGCGACGAAGCCGCCAAGGCCTACGCCGATGCCGGCGTCACCGCGAGCGTGGAAGCCTTCATCACCGACATGGCCGCCGCGTACGCGTGGGCGGACCTGGTGGTCTGCCGTGCCGGCGCCTCCACGCTGGCCGAACTGTGCGCCGTGGGCGTGGGCAGCGTGCTGGTCCCGTTCCCGCAGGCCGTGGACGACCACCAGACGCGCAACGCCGAATACCTGGTCGAGCGCGGTGCCGCCTTGCTGCTGAAGCAGGACGACGCCCTGGCCGATGCGCTGGCGGCCACGCTGCGCCGTCTGGCAGGTGATGCGGCCACGCGCCTGTCGATGGCCGAGGCCGCGCGCACGCTGGCCAAGACCGATGCGGCCGACCGCATCGCCGACATCATTCTTGAGGAAGCAATCGAAATGAGGACGCAGGCATGATGATGGCTGCTGCACGCGAGCGCCGCCTGCAACACACCGGCAACCTGGCTCAGGCATTCCGCCGGGTGCACTTCGTCGGCATCGGCGGTTCCGGCATGAGCGGCATCGCCGAGGTGCTGTGCACGCTGGGCTACGAAGTGTCGGGCTCCGACAACGCCGACAACGCGGCGACCCGTCGCCTGGCGTCGCTGGGCGCGCGGGTGATGCGCGGCCACAACGCCTCCAACGTGCTGGGCACGGACTGCGTGGTGGTCTCCAGCGCCATCAAGCACGACAACCCCGAGCTGATGGAAGCGCGCAGCCAGCGCATTCCCATCGTGCCGCGCGCCGCGATGCTGGCCGAGCTGATGCGCTTCCGTCGCGGCATCGCCGTGGCCGGCACGCACGGCAAGACCACGACCACCAGCCTGGCGGCGGCGATCCTGAGCGAAGGCGGCCTGGATCCGACCTTCGTGATCGGCGGCCAGCTGTTGGCGGCGGGTGCCAACGCCAAGCTCGGCGACGGCCAGTGGCTGGTGGCCGAGGCCGACGAGAGCGACGGCAGCTTCCTGCGCCTGAATCCGTTGATCTCCATCGTCACCAATATCGATGCCGATCACCTGGAGAACTACGGCAACGACTTCGAGCGCGTGAAGGCCGCATTCGCCGAATTCCTCCAGCGCCTGCCGTTCTACGGGCTGGCCGTGCTGTGCATCGACGATCCGGAAGTCGCGGCCATCGCCGCCGATACGCCGCGCCACGTGATGAGCTACGGCTTCGCCGAGAACGCCGACGTGCGCGCCGAGGACGTGGAGCAGGAAGGCGGACGCATGCACTTCACTCTGCGCCTGCCGGAAGACGCCAGCATCCGCGTCAGCCTGGCGCTGCCGGGCCGCCACAACGTGCAGAACGCGCTGGCCGCGGCTGCCGTGGGCTGGCAGCTGGGCGTGTCGCCGGAGAACATCGCCGCCGCGCTGGAGAAGTTCGCCGGCATCGGCCGCCGCTTCAACGACCTGGGCGAGATCGCCACGCCGCAGGGCGCGCGCGTGCAGTTGGTCGACGACTACGGCCACCATCCGAAGGAACTGGCCGCGGTCTTCGCTGCGGCGCGTGGCGGTTGGCCGCACAAGCGCCTCGTCGTCGCCTTCCAGCCGCACCGCTACAGCCGCACGCGCGACCAGTTCGATGCCTTCGCCGCCGTGCTGTCGGAAGCAGACGCGCTGGTGCTGAGCGAGGTGTACCCGGCGGGCGAGCAACCGATCGCCGGTGCCGACTCCAAGTCGCTGGCGCGTGCCATCCGCGCACGGGGCCGCAACGAACCCGTCGTCGTCAGCCAGGTCAGCGACCTGGTCGACGTGTTGCCCGACGTCCTCCAGGACGGCGACCTGCTGCTGTTGATGGGCGCCGGCGACATCGGGCACATGTCGCAGCACATCGCCTCGCACGGGTTCACCTCCCGGGAGGGCGCATGACGCAGGTCACCGTGCCCGCGCCGCGCTTCGATGACCCCGCCCGTTTCGGCCGCGTGGCGGTGCTGCTGGGCGGCGTGTCCAGCGAGCGCGAGGTGTCGCTGAATTCCGGTCAGAACGTCCTCGACGCGCTGCGGTCGCGCGGCGTGCAGGCGTTCGCCGTGGATGGCATCCCGGCGCTGATCGAAGCGATCCGCGCGGGCAAGGTGGACCGCGTGTTCAACATCCTGCACGGCGGCGACGGCGAGAACGGCGTGCTTCAGGGCCTGCTGCAATCGCTGGGTGTGCCGTACACCGGCCCCGGCGTGCTCGGCTCCGCGCTGACGATGGACAAGATCCGCACCAAGCAGGTGTGGGAAGCCGCAGATTTGCCGACCGCGCGCTTCGAACGCATTCCCGCTGGCGGCGATCTGGCCGCTGCCGCGCGCGCGCTCGGCTTCCCGGTGTTCGTGAAGCCGTCCGCCGAGGGGTCGAGCGTTGGCGTGTTCCGCCTGATGGGCGACGACGACCTGGCGCCGGCGCAGGCCTTCGCCAGCACCTACGCCGGCGAACTGCTGGCCGAGCAGATGCTGACCGGCGGCGAATTCACCGTCGGCATCCTCGGCGATGTGGCGCTGCCGTCGGTGCGCATCGTGCCGGCCGGCGACTGGTACGACTACCACGCCAAGTACATCGCCGACGACACCCAGTACCTGTGCCCCGGCCTGGACGATGCCGACGACGAGGCCGCGATCCGCGCGCTGGCGCTGGCGGGCTTCCGCGCGGCCGGCTGCAGCGGCTGGGGACGCGTGGACGTCATGCGCCACGCCGACGGCCGCTTCATGCTGATGGAAGTCAACACGGCGCCCGGCATGACCAGTCATTCGCTGGTGCCGAAGGCCGCGGCGAAGATCGGCATCGGTTTCGAAGCCCTTTGCTGGCGCATCCTCGAACAGACGGTGCCGGAGGTGGCGGGCTGATGAACGCCGCGCTGCGCATCGTCGCCTGGTTGCTCGCGCTGGCCCTGGTCGCGCTGCCGGTCGTAGCCGTCGTGAACGGCTGGATCGGCGCGGACCGCTGGCCGCTGAGCAAGCTGCGCGTGCAGGGCGAGTTCGCGCGCGTGGACACGGCGCAATTGCGTGAGGTCGTGTTGCCGCACGCCAAGCGCGGCTTCTTCGCGGTGCGCCTGGACGATGCCAAGCACGCGGTCGAGCGCCTTCCGTGGGTCGAGCGCGCCGAAGTGCGCAAGCGCTGGCCGGATGTGCTGGAGATCCGCGTGATCGAGCACAAGCCGTTCGCGCGCTGGGGCAAGGACAAGCTGTTGTCGGAGCACGGACGTCTGTTCCCGATGCCGAAGGAACTGGCGACGCTGGACCTGCCGCAACTCGGCGGGCCGGAGTCGCAGGTGCAGGAAGTGACGGCGCTGTACAACGAGTCGCGGCAGCTGTTCGCGCCGATGGGGCTTGACGTCACCACGCTGGTGATGGATGCGCGCGGCAGCTGGTCGCTGCTGCTAGGCAACGGCACCGAAGTGGTGGTCGGCCGCACCGACGCGCGCCCGCGCCTGGGCCGCTTCGCGCGGATGCTGCCGCAGCTGCTGGCCGCGCAGGCGCAGCCCCTGCTGCGCGCGGACCTGCGCTACACGAACGGCTTCGCGCTCAGCTGGGGCGACGCCCCGCGGACGCCGCATACGGAAACTCCATCGCTGCCTGCGCCGGTTGCGGCCGCAGGCGGTCATTCGCAGGGCAGGACATGAATCGCAAGGGTGACAAATCGCTGATCGTCGGGCTGGATATCGGCACGTCCAAGGTGACGGCGCTGGTCGGCGAATACGCCCCGGGCAATCCGATCGAAGTGATCGGCATCGGCTCGCACGAGTCGCGCGGCCTGAAGCGCGGCGTGGTCGTGGACATCGAATCCACCGTGCAGTCGATCCAGCGCGCGATCGAGGAGGCCGAGTTGATGGCCGGCTGCGAGATCCGCTCGGTCTACGCCTCGATCTCCGGCAACCACGTGCAGTGCCGCAATTCGCCCGGCATCGTGCCGATCCGCGACGGCGAGGTGACCTGGGGCGACCTGGACCGCGTGCTGGAAGCAGCGAAGGCCGTCGCGATCCCGGCCGACCAGAAGATCCTCCACGCCATCCCGCGCGAGTACAAGCTCGACAACTCGCAGGAAGGCATCCGCAATCCGGTCGGCATGACCGGCGTGCGCCTGGAAGTGGACGCGCACCTGGTGTTCTGCGCGCAGTCCGCCGCGGCCAACATCAGCAAGTGCGTGCAGCGCTGCGGCCTGCAGATCGACGACCTGATCTTCTCCTCGCTGGCCTCCAGCGTGGCGGTGCTGACCAGCGATGAGCGCGAGCTCGGCGTGGTGCTGGTCGACATGGGTGCGGGCACCACCGACCTGGCGGTGTTCGTGCAGGGCGCGATCTGCCACACGGCCTCGCTGCCGATCGCCGGCGACCAGGTCACCAACGACATCGCGCACATGCTGCGCACGCCGACGCCCGAAGCCGAGCAGATCAAGGTGCGCTATGCGTGCGCGCTGGCCCAGCTGGCGACGGCCGAGGAAAGCATCCAGGTGCCCAGCGTGGGCGACCGTCCGCCGCGTCGCCTGCCGCGCCATGCGCTCGCGCAGGCCGTGCAGCAGCGCTACGAGGAGATCTTCGAGATGGTGCAGGCCGAACTGCGCCGCTCGGGCTTCGAGGAACGCGTGCGCGCCGGCATGGTGCTGACCGGCGGCGCCGCGAAGATGGAAGGCGTGGTCGAGCTGGCCGAAGAGATGCTGCAGATGCCCGTGCGCGTCGGCATCCCGCAGCACGTCACCGGCCTGGGCGAAGTGGTCGGCAATCCGGTGCATGCCACTGGCGTCGGCCTGCTGCTGATGGGCAGCCAGATCGAACATCCCCGGCGTCCGTCGCTGCCTACGGGCAAGGCGGGCAGCTGGTTCAAGAAACTCCAGAAC
Organism: Pseudoxanthomonas sp. CF385; assembly: GCF_900104255.1. Lineage (NCBI taxonomy): Bacteria > Pseudomonadati > Pseudomonadota > Gammaproteobacteria > Lysobacterales > Lysobacteraceae > Pseudoxanthomonas > Pseudoxanthomonas sp. CF385. The sequence continues at coordinate 716,277 of NZ_FNKZ01000002.1, read as the reverse complement.
TGGTATCGCGGCGAGTTCTGAGCAGGGCGGCATTCCGCGAGTCGAGTAGGCGTCACGACGTTCGTTCCACCAGCAGCACATAACTAAATAAACGAGGACAAGGACATGGCACATTTCGAACTGGTTGAAAAGATGGCCCCGAATGCGGTGATCAAGGTCGTGGGCGTGGGCGGCGGCGGCGGCAACGCCGTGGCGCACATGGTCAACGGCAGCGTGGACGGCGTTGAGTTCATCACCGCCAACACCGATTCGCAGGCGATCAAGAACTGCGGCGCCAAGCTGCAGCTGCAGCTCGGCAGCAACGTCACCAAGGGCCTGGGCGCGGGCGCGAATCCGGAAGTCGGTCGCCAGGCCGCGCTGGAAGACCGCGAGCGCATCATCGACGCGCTGGACGGCGCCGACATGGTGTTCATCACCGCGGGCATGGGTGGCGGCACCGGCACCGGCGCCGCGCCGGTCGTGGCGCAGCTGGCCAAGGAGATGGGCATCCTGACCGTGGCCGTGGTCACCAAGCCGTTCCCGTTCGAAGGCCGCCGCCGCATGCAGGTCGCGCTGAAGGGCATCGAGGAACTGAGCCACCACTGCGACTCGCTGATCACCATCCCGAACGAGAAGCTGATCACCGTGCTGGGCCGCAACGCGACGATGATCCAGGCCTTCCGCGCCGCCAACGACGTGCTGCTGGGCGCCGTGCAGGGCATCGCCGACCTGATCGTCCGTCCCGGCCTGATCAACGTCGACTTCGCCGACGTGCGCACCGTGATGAGCGAGATGGGCCTGGCCATGATGGGTACCGGCAGCGCCCGCGGCGACGACCGCGCGCAGGCCGCTGCCGAGGCCGCGATCCAGAACCCGCTGCTGGACGACGTGAACCTCAACGGCGCCAACGGCATCCTGGTCAACATCACCGCCGGTCCGGACTTCACGATGGCCGAGTTCGACGAAGTGGGCCGCACCATCGAAGGGTTCGCCTCGGAAGACGCGACCGTCGTGGTCGGCACCGTGCTGGACCCGGATATGCAGGACGAAGTGCGCGTGACCGTGGTGGCCACCGGCCTGAACCGCAACGCCGCCCGCCAGCCGGTCGGCCGCGGCAGCGACCTGCGCGAGCCGATGCGTGCGCCGATCAAGCTGGTCCGCGATGCGACCACCGGCATGCCGATCGACGACGGTTTCTCGATGGATCCGATCGGTGCGGCCACCAGCGGCCTGGGCCTGCGCCGCGGTTCGGCGTCGCCCGCGCCGTCTGCGCCGGCGTCCGCGCCGGTGTCGGCGGACCTGCCGTCGGACTACCTGGACATTCCGGCGTTCCTGCGCCGCCAGGCCGACTGACCGATGGAAGCTCTCCCCGCGAGGGGAGGGTGCCGTACTCGCAGTACAACGCCATGTCCCTTTGCTGCCGGGCCCACCGGCCCGGCAGCCCTTTCCGGAACGCCTTAGCAGACCGGTGTTTCAGCCATGGGACAGAGCGGTTCTTTCGTTAAGATTCAGCGAATTGCGTGATATTCTCGCTGCCCCGCCAAGGTTCCCCACACCTGCGACCCCTCCCGATGGCCCAGCAACGCACCCTCAAGAACGTGATCCGCGCGACGGGCGTGGGGCTGCATAGCGGCGAGAAGGTCTACATGACGCTGCGTCCGGCGCCGGTCGACACCGGCATCGTGTTCCGCCGCATCGACATGGACCCGGTGGTGGAGATCCCCGCGAGCGCCGAACTGGTCACCGAGACGACGCTGTGCACCGGCCTGACCTGCGAAGGCGCCAAGGTGCAGACCGTCGAACACCTGATGTCGGCCATGGCCGGCCTGGGCGTCGACAATGCTTATGTGGAGCTGTCCTCGGCCGAGCTGCCGATCATGGACGGTTCGGCCGGTCCGTTCGTGTTCCTGATCCAGTCCGCCGGCATCGCCGAGCAGGACGCTCCCAAACGTTTCATCCGCATCACCCGTCCGGTGGAAGTCACTGAGGGCGACAAGGTGGCGCGCTTCGAGCCGTACGACGGTTTCAAGCTGGGTTTCACGGTGAAGTTCGACCACCCGATGATCCCGGCCTCGCAGTCGCGTGCCGAAGTGGACTTCTCCGCCGGCGCCTACATCAAGGAAGTCGCGCGCGCGCGCACGTTCGGCTTCATGCGCGACCTGGAATACATGCGCGAGCGCAACCTGGGCTTGGGCGGTTCGATGGACAACGCCATCGTGCTGGACGAGTTCCGCGTGCTCAACGAGGACGGCCTGCGCTACACGGACGAGTTCGTCCGCCACAAGATCCTGGACGCCATCGGCGACCTCTACCTCGCCGGCCGCCCCATCCTGGGCGCCTACGAGGGCTTCAAGTCCGGCCACGCGCTCAACAACAAGCTGGTCCGTGCCCTGCTGGCCGAGACCTCGGCGTGGGAAGAAGTGACCTTCGAAAACGGCATCGCGCCCTCGCCGGTCACCTATGCGACGCCTGCACTGGCGGTCTGAGACGCCCGTCCGATCCGGACGGTGAGCCTGTTGTCGCCCGGTTTCCTACCGCGATCACGCGGTGGTGTGCGAATGGTTACGCCTTCGCGAAAATGTGAACTGGGTCAGATTTTGGGTCCGGAAATAACATTTTCCTAACCTTTGGATAACGACCCGACAGGCGGTGGCCGGTACCATGCCCCGTCCTTCGTGATGGCCGGGTCAAATTTTCCGCCCCCCACGATGACCTCCCTTAGGGGGGGGCGCACCGGTGGAGTCCGGGGTGGACAGGAGGTCGAGGGCCGCTTGCAGCCCTCTGCGGGAAGCCTCCGATACGGGTACGACCGGGTCATGCGCAGGCTTAGAAAGCGGCGCGGGGCTCGTCTTGGCGGTGACTTCGGTGACCGCCAGTCCGATGGATTGGGCCACGTTGATCAGCTCGGGTGCGGCCAGGCGGAGCCTGGCATGCCAGACGGGGGAATCGACGATAAAAACGAGCCGTTTGCCCGCCACGTTCGCCAATCGGCAATGCGGCGCCAGGGCAGGCGGAAGGCAGGGGCGAAGCTGCTGTTCCAAGGCGTCGAGCCATAGGGCACGACGCACCGGGTCGGTGGCGGCATCCGTCAGGGCAGCCTGCAGGGCAGGTTGCGCGATGCCGGCGCGGCGCGGCTTGGACTTCGAATCAGACATCGGTATTTATGAGCTTTAAGACCATCGTAAACAATTCGCTTACCTGGTGGGCCCACGCGTCCGCCCATGGTGCGTACCGTATCCGCCTCGCGTTCCACGCGCGCCCCCTCGCCAGCGCCGCGGTGCTCGCTGCCGCCGGCCTGTTGGTCGGTGTGGGTGGGCGGAGCGCCGTCGGGATGGGCCAGGTGTCGCTGCTGCAGGCCGAAGCCGGCCAGCGCGACGCCGAACTGGACCAGGTGCGCCGCGGCGCCCAGCAGGAAATCAACGCCATGGCCGCCCGCCTGGGCGAGTTGCAGGCGCAGGCCAACCGGCTGAACGCCCTGGGGGAGCGCCTGACCCGCGTGGGCCAGCTGCAGGACGGCGAATTCGACTTCAACGAGCCGGTGGGCGTCGGCGGCAACGACGTGTCCTACGACATGAAGCCGGCGGAACTCACGGCGGGCGTAGAGAAGCTGGAGCAGCAGTTCGCCGCGTCCGGTCGCCAGCTGTCCGTGCTGGAAGCGCTGCTGTTCAATCGCGAGCTCGACAAGAACGCGACCCCGGGCCGCATGCCGATCGCCAACAGCTACATCACGTCCGGCTTCGGTGGCCGTGCCGACCCGTTCGGCGGCGGCGGCCAGTACCACAAGGGCATCGACTTCAAGGCGGCCGTGGGCGACCCGGTGCTGGCGGTCGCGGACGGCGTGGTGAGCTTCGCGGGCGTGAAGGGCGGCTACGGCAATGTCGTCGACGTCGATCACGGCAACGGCTACGTCACCCGCTACGCGCACAACTCGCGCCTGGTGGTGAAGGCCGGCGATCTGGTCCGCGTAGGCCAGGAAGTGGCCAAGGCCGGCTCCACCGGTCGGTCGACCGGTGCGCACGTGCACTTCGAAGTGTGGGAGAACGGGCGCGTGGTCAATCCGCGCCAGTTCCTGGGCGAGGGCCCCACGCCGGTCGGGCAGATCAAGCGCGGCTGAGGCTGCCTGAGGAACCAAACGGGGAACCGGCGGTCCTATCGCCGGCCTTGATTCCCCCGGCGGCGCCCCAAGCTACAATACGGTGTTGCCAGACAGGGCGCCTTGCGCCCTGTTTCATTTTGGGCCTGCCGCCAGCGCGGCGCCCCGGCGTCCTTTTCCCATCCGGTTCCTTACATGATCAACAACCTGCTTACCCGTGTCTTCGGCAGTCGCAACGAGCGCCTGCTCAAGCAGCTGCAACGCATCGTCGACAAGATCAATGCCCTGGAGCCGGAGCTGCACAAGCTCACCGATGAGCAGCTGAAGGCGAAGACACCGGAGTTCCAGGAACGCATCCGCAACGGCGAGGCGCTGGACAAGATCCTTCCCGAGGCGTTCGCGGTCTGCCGCGAAGCCAGCCAGCGCGTGCTGGGCATGCGCCACTACGACGTGCAGCTGATCGGCGGCATGGTGCTGCACTTGGGCAAGATCGCCGAAATGCGCACCGGCGAGGGCAAGACCCTGGTCGCCACGCTGCCCACCTACCTCAACGCCCTGGAAGGCAAGGGCGTGCACGTCGTCACCGTGAACGACTACCTCGCCCGCCGCGACTCGGCCTGGATGGGCAAGCTCTACAACTGGCTGGGCCTGACGGTGGACGTGGTCTACCCGGGCATGCCGCATGGCGACAAGCACGCCGCCTATGCCGCCGACATCACCTACGGCACCAACAACGAATTCGGCTTCGACTACCTGCGCGACAACATGGCGATGTCGAAGGCCGACCGCTTCCAGCGCGGCCTGCACTACGCCATCGTCGACGAAGTGGACTCCATCCTGATCGACGAGGCGCGCACCCCGCTGATCATCTCCGGCCCGGCCGACGAGTCGCCCGAGCTGTACATCCGCGTCAACCGCATCGTGCCCCAGCTGATCAAGCAGGAGAACGAGGAAGCCGAAGGCGACTACTGGGTCGACGAGAAGGGCAAGCAGGTGCACCTGTCCGAAGCGGGCATGGAGCACGCCGAGGAACTGCTGCTCAAGGCCGGGATCATCAGCGAAGAAGAACCGCTGTACGGCGCCAACAACCTGTCGGTCGTCCATCACCTCAATGCCGCGCTGCGCGCGCATGCCATCTACCAGCGCGACGTGGACTACATCGTGCGTGATGGCGAAGTGGTGATCGTCGACGAGTTCACCGGCCGCACCCTGACGGGTCGTCGCTGGTCCGACGGCCTGCACCAGGCGGTCGAGGCGAAGGAAGGCGTGCCGGTCCAGCGCGAGAACCAGACGCTGGCCAGCGTGACGTTCCAGAACCTGTTCCGCATGTACAAGAAGCTGTCCGGCATGACCGGCACGGCCGATACGGAAGCGTTCGAGTTCCAGAGCATCTACGGCCTGGAAGTGATCGTCATCCCGACCAACCGCCCGACCGTGCGCAAGGATTCGCCCGACCAGGTGTTCCTCAACCGCCAGGGCAAGTTCAAAGCGGTGCTGGCCGACATCCAGGAGTGCTACCAGCGCGGCCAGCCGGTGCTGGTCGGCACCACGTCGATCGAGACGTCGGAAATGCTGTCCGACTTCCTCAACAAGGCCGGCGTCCCGCACGAAGTGCTCAACGCCAAGCAGCACGAGCGCGAAGCGCACATCGTCGCGCAGGCCGGCCGGCCGGGCGCGATCACCATCGCCACCAACATGGCCGGTCGCGGTACCGACATCGTGCTGGGCGGTTCGCTGGAGGCCGAGTACGAAGCGCTGGGCGAAGAAGCCGACGACGCCGCACGCGCCGCGGTGAAGGCCGAATGGCAGAAGCGCCACGAGGAAGTGAAGGCCGCCGGCGGCCTGCACATCGTCGGCACCGAGCGCCACGAGTCCCGCCGCATCGACAACCAGCTGCGCGGCCGTTCGGGCCGCCAGGGCGACCCGGGCTCGTCCCGCTTCTACCTGTCGCTGGAAGACAACCTGATGCGCATCTTCGCCTCGGACTGGGTCCAGAAGGCGATGAAGCTGATCGGCATGAAGGAAGACGACGTCATCGAGGACAAGCTGGTCAGCCGGCAGATCGAGAAGGCGCAGCGCAAGGTGGAAGCCCACAACTTCGACATCCGCAAGAACCTGCTCGACTTCGACGACGTCAACAACGACCAGCGCAAGGTGATCTACGCCCAGCGCGACGAACTGCTGGAAGCCGACTCCGTGCAGGAGAACATCGACGGTATCCGCGGCGACGTGGTGGCCGAACTGGTGGGCCGTTTCGTGCCGCCGAATTCGGTGGACGACCAGTGGGACCTGCCGGGCCTGGAGCGCGAGCTGGGCGAGGAAATGGGCGTGCTGCTGCCCGTGGGCCGCTGGCGCGAAGAGGCCGAGGAGCTGGATGCGGAGGCCATCGAGCGCCGCGTGCAGGAAGGCATGGATGCGCACTTCGCCGAGAAGGCGCAGGTCATCGGCGACGAGACCATGCGCGCGCTCGAGAAGCACATCATGCTGACCGTGCTCGACAAGAACTGGAAGGAGCACCTGGCGCGCATGGACTACCTGCGCCAGGGCATCCATCTGCGCGGCTACGCGCAGAAGCAGCCCAAGCAGGAGTACAAGAAGGAAGCGTTCGAGCTGTTCTCCGGCATGCTGGAGCGCGTGAAGAGCGAGGTCGTGACCCTGCTTTCGCGCGTGCGCATCCGCAGCGAAGAGGAAGTCGCCGAGCTGGAAGCCCAGGAGCGCGCGATGGCCGAGGCGCAGGCGCGCCAGATGCAGTTCCAGCATCAGGACGCCGGCGGCTACGGCGCCGACGAAGAGGCGGAACAGGCGCAGGCTGCGGCCCTGCAGGGCGGCGGTTACGTGCAGTCCGGCCCGATGCCGGCGCATCGCGATGCCCCCAAGGTCGGCCGCAACGATCCGTGCCCGTGCGGCAGCGGCAAGAAGTACAAGCACTGCCACGGCCAGCTGGCGTAAGCCAGGGCATCCGCGACACTCCGGAAAGCCGCGCACCGCGCGGCTTTCCGCTTTTTCAGCACGGCGATATTTGCGTCTACCTGCCGGTTCCCGGCACTCTCTGCGCATGCTGACCCCGCTGCGCTCGATCCACGTCATGGCCGCCGTCATCACCGACGCCCGCGGGCGGATCCTGCTGGCCCGGCGCACCGAAGGCCGGGACCTGGCGGGACGGTGGGAGTTTCCCGGCGGCAAGCGCGAGCCGGGGGAGAGTCCGGAGGACGCGCTGGTGCGCGAGCTGCGCGAAGAGCTGGGTATCGAAGCCCAGGTCGGCGAACACCTCATCAGCGTGCCGCAGCAGTATCCGGACAAGCGGCTGAGACTCGAAGTCCGCCATCTGACCGGCTGGAAAGGCACGCCCCGCGGACATGAGGGACAAGCGCTGGCCTGGGTCGCCCCAGACAAGCTGATGCGCTATGCCATGCCGCCTGCGGACCGCCCGGTCGTCGCCGCGCTGCTGCACCCGGACCGGTATCTGGTCACGCCGGAGCCGACGGACGTCGCCGCCTGGCTGACGTCGTTGGGGCGCGCGCTCGCGCAGGGCGTCCGCCGCGTGCAGGTCCGCGCGCGCAGCCTGTCAGGCGATGCCTGGGAGTCGCTGGCCCGCCAGGCCGTGGCGCGCTGCCAGGCAGCCGGTGCGGAGGTGCTGCTCAACGGCGACATCGACCTGGCGCGCACGCTCGGCGTGGGTGTCCACCTGCGCGCATCCCAGCTCGCCGATCTCGTGTTCCGGCCGTTGCCCGAAGACACGCTCGTCGCCGCGTCCTGCCACACGGCTGCAGAACTGCGCCAGGCAGAGGCGCTCGCATGCGACTTCGCGGTCGTCGGCAGCGTGTTTCCGACCGAAACGCACCCCGGTGGCGATCCCCTGGGTTGGCCGGGCTTCGCGGGCCTGCGTGAGAACGTCTCGCTGCCCATGTACGCGATCGGAGGCCTGCAGGCGGCCGACATTCCCTCTGCCCGCCAGCAGGGCGCGCAGGGCATCGCAGCGATCCGGGGACTCTGGCCGGCCGCGTAAGCGACCGGGATCAGGCGGCTGTCGCGGCTGCCAACGCCAGGTAACGCGCATGCAGCGCGTCCGCTGCCCGCACCAGCCGGTCGAGGTCGCCATCGTTGACGACGATGTCGTCGGCGATCGCCAGCCGTTCGGCCCGCGTGGCCTGGGCCGCCATCATCCGCTCGGCCAGCGCGGCATCGATGCCGTCGCGTTGCATCAGTCGCGCGCGCTGGACCTCCGCAGGCGCGTCCACGACGAGGATGCGATGCAGCCAGGGATAGGCCGAGCGCCCGCCGCCCTCCGTCAGCAGGGGCACCATCGCGATCGCATAGGGGCTCGGCGCCGCGACGCAGATGGCCTGCAGCCGGGTGCGGATGGCGGGATGCAGGATGGCTTCCAGCGCGCGGCGCGCATCGTCGTCGTTGAAGACGCGGACCCGCAGCGCGGTCCGGTCCAGCCGGCCATCCGCCTGCAGCACGCCATCGCCGAACTGCGCCACCACCGCGGCCAGAGCAGGCTCACCGGGTTCGACCACGGCACGCGCCAGCAGATCGGCATCCGCCACGGTGATGCCGCGGGCCGCGAAGGCTTTCTCGAGTGCGCTCTTGCCCGACGCGATCCCGCCGGTCAGGCCGATGAAATAGTGACTCATGCGCCGATTATGGAGCGTGAGCGGCGCACCTGCGGTATCCGGCTGACTGGATTACTTCAGGCCGGCGAAGCGCAGGTAGGCGTCGATGATCTGCGGGCCCCAGAAGAAGGAGATCCAGCCGGCGATGGCCAGATAGGGGCCGAACGGGATCGGCGTGGCGCGGTCGCGGCCCTTGAGGCCCAACCATGCCGAGCCGATCACGGCACCGACGACGGACGAGAGCAGGATCGTGGGCAGCACGCCGTTGAGCCCGACCCAGGCGCCGATCGCCGCCAGCAGCTTGAAGTCGCCCCGGCCCATACCTTCCTTGCCGGTCACCTGCTTGAACAGCCACCACACCAGCCACAGCGAGACATAGCCGGCGATGGCGCCCAGCAGCGCAGGCTTGGCCGGCATGTACAGGTTGTCCAGGCTGCCGATCAGGCCAAGCCACATCAATGGCAGGGTGAGCTGGTCGGGCAGGAGGCGGGTGCGGAGATCGATGCCGCTCAGGGCCACCAGATAGCAGCTGAACAGCGCGGCGCCGAAGCCCTGCCAGCCGAACCCGAACCGCCACACCGATGCCACCGCCAGCAAGGCGGTCAGCAGCTCGACCAACGGGTACTGCGGCGAAATGGGCGCCTTGCAGTGGCGGCACTTGCCGCGCAGCGCCAGCCAGCTGAACAGCGGGATGTTCTCGTACCAGGACAGCGGCGTCTTGCAATGCGGGCAGTGCGAGCGCTCCACCACGATCCCCGGCGGGGGCGGATCGTAGATCTCGGGCTCTTCGAGCACTTCACGGGCGTCGCGCTTCCACTCCCACTCCAGCCGCCGGGGCAGCCGCAGGATGACGACGTTGAGGAAACTGCCCACCAGCAGGCCGAGGCCCGCCACCACGGGATACCCCAGTTCGGGGTGCTGATCCAGGAATGCCATCGAACCAGCTTACATCGTCGCCGCGAGCTTGAAGATCGGCAGGTACATACCGATGACCATCGCGCCGATGATGCCGCCGATGAAGATCATGATGAAGGGCTCGATCAGGCTCGACAACGCATCCACCGCGTTGTTGACCTCCTGCTCGTAGTATTCGGCCACCTTGAACAGCATCGCGTCCAGGGCGCCGGCTTCTTCACCGATGGCCGTCATCTGGATGACCATGTGCGGGAACAGGTTCACCTGTTTCATCGACATATTCAGCGGATAACCCACGGATACGTCGTCGCGCACGCGGAACACGGCCTTCTCGTACACCGTGTTGCCGGTGGAGCCTGCCACCGTTTCCAGCGCCTCCACCAGCGGCACGCCGGCCTTGAAGGTCACCGCCAGCGTCCGCGCGAAGCGGGCGATGGCCGAGTTGTGCATGATCTGGCCGATCACCGGTAGCTTGAGGACGATCCGGTCCAGGAAGTGCTGGAACGCCAGCGAGCGCTTCTTGAAGAAGATGAAACCGAAGATTGCGGCGAACACCACGCCGAATACGATGTACCAGTTCGACACCATGAAGCGCGAGGCGCCCACGATGATCTTGGTGAAGGCCGGCAGGTCGGCGCCGAACTGCTTGAACACCGCTTCGAACTGGGGCACCACGAAGATCAGCAGGATGGCGCTGACCAGCAGCGCGACCGCGATCACGACGGCCGGGTAGAACAGCGCCTTCTTGATCTTGCCCTTCAGCGCTTCCAGGTTTTCCTTGTAGCTGGCGATGGTGTCTAGCACCGTCTCCAGCACGCCTGCGCTTTCGCCGGCGCGGACCAGGTTGCGATACAGCTCGTCGAACTGCACCGGGTGCTTGCTGATGGCCTCGGACAGGGACGAGCCGCTTTCGATGTCGTAGCGGATCTGCTCGACCATCTTCTTCATGCGGACGTTCTTCTGTCCGCCCTCGATGATCTCCAGCGATCCGACGATCGGCACGCCGGACTTCATCATCGTGGCCAGCTGGCGGCTGAAGAACGCGATTTCCTTCGGGGTGACAGGCTTGCCCGCCGACCCGAACAGCGGCTTGGGTTTGACCTTGACCACATTGGGCGTGATGCCCTGCTTGCGCAATTCGGCGCGCAAGAAGTTGGCGTTCTTGGAGGGCTGCTCGCCCTTCATCTTGACGCCGCGCTTGTCGGTGCCTTCCCAGACGAACAGGCTCAGCGGGTTCTCGCGAACCGGCGTGGGTGCTTTCTTGATGGCGGAACGGGTGACGGCCATACGGTTTTCCCCTGTCCGGCTTTCCCCACCCGGACTGTCTCCGTCCATGGTAGCCGGTTATCGGCTGGAGGGAAGCACCCCCCGTGTGACGGGGGGCAGGGTTTGCGCAGCGCCGGTCAGTCCTTGGTGACGCGATTGATCTCGGCCAGGCTGGTGACGCCATTGCGGACTTTCATCAGGGCGGACTGGCGAAGGTCGCGGATGCCGGCCTGCTGGGCCACCGCGGCGATCTGCATGGCGTTGCCACCCTCCAGCACGATGGCCTGGATCTCGTCCGACATCGGCATCACTTGATAGATGCCGGTGCGGCCTTTGTAGCCCTCGGTGCATTCGTCGCAGCCGACGGCGTCGTACAGGGTGAAGCCGGCCTGGATCTCCGCCTCGGAGAAACCTTCCGCCAGCAGCGCCTTTTGCGGCAATTCGACCGGCTTCTTGCACTTGGGGCACAGGCGGCGGGCCAGGCGCTGGGCGATCACCAGGGTCACCGAGCTGGTGATGTTGTAGGGCGCTATGCCCATGTTCATCAGGCGGGCGATCGTCTGGGGCGCATCGTTGGTGTGCAGGGTGGACAGCACCATGTGGCCGGTCTGCGCGGCCTTGATGGCGATCTCGGCGGTTTCCAGGTCGCGGATTTCGCCTACCATGATGATGTCCGGGTCCTGGCGAAGGAAGCTGCGCAGGGCGGCGGCGAAGGTCATGCCGCGCTTGGTGTTCTGCTGTACCTGGTTGACGCCGGGCAGGCGGATTTCCACCGGATCTTCGACGGTGGAGATGTTGCGGACCTCGTCGTTCAGGATGCCCAGCGCCGTATACAGCGACACCGTCTTGCCCGAGCCGGTGGGGCCGGTGACCAGCACCATGCCGTAGGGCTTCTGGATCGCGTCCTCGAACAGCTTCTGCTGGTCCGGCTCGTAGCCGAGCTTGTCGATGCCCAGCTTGGCCGCGCTGCCGTCGAGGATACGCAGCACGATCTTCTCGCCGAACAGCGTGGGCAGGGTGCTGACGCGGAAGTCGATCTGCTTGGTCTTCGACAGGTTCAGCTTGATGCGTCCGTCCTGCGGCACCCGCTTCTCGGCGATATCCAGCTGGGACATCACCTTCAGACGTGCGGCGATGCGCTGGCTCAGCTTCACCGGCGCCTTGGCCACCTGCTTGAGGATGCCGTCGATGCGCAGGCGTACCCGGTAGTCGGTTTCGTAGGGCTCGAAGTGGATGTCCGACGCGCCGCGCTTGATCGCGTCTACCAGGATCTTGTTGACGAACTTGACGACCGGCGTATCGTCGCCCTTGGCGTCGACGGCGCTGTCGGCACCGGCCCCCATGTCGTCGTCGGTCCCGACTTCCAGGTTGTCGAGTCCGTCGTCGTCGTCGCCGCTTCCAAAGTTGCTGGACAGGTTGCTCGCGGCGTTCAGCCATTGGTCGAGGGTGCGGCGCAGCTGGTCCTCGTCGACCAGGATGGGCTCCACCACGAGGTTGGTGTGGAACTGGATCTCGGTCAGCGCCGCCGTCTGGGTGGGATTGCTGGTGCCGACGAACAGCTTTCCGCCCCGCTTGAACAACGGCAGCACCTGGTGCTTCTGGATCAGCTCCTCGCTGACCAGCTTCAAGGCGTGGTGCGCGGGATCAAAGCTGGTGACGTCGATCAGCGGCATGCCGAACTCGACCGCGTTGGCGGCGGCGAGGTGGGCCGGCGTTACCAGGCGTTTCTCCGCCACCCACTGGGCCAGCGGCACTTTCGCCTCGGTGGCATTGGCCATGGCGCTGCGCGCGGTGGCTTCTTCCATAGCGCCGTCCTGCACCAAACGACGGGCGATGCCGGTGATGCCGACGAGATTGGGGGTGGCAACAGCATTCATAAGCAGCTCTCTCGTGTCCTATCCGACGATCATGCAAATAGCGGGCCAGCTGCGGCCTCATCATTGTGGACATGGGTGTGACCCACGATCGTTGAGATTACTCGCCAATCTCACTGAACGGATAGGTCTCCTGCGCTGAAAGGCCGACCGCCACCCCGGTTTCTTAGGGGTGCCATGCTATTCCGCCTTGAGCGATGAACCAGTCGCACGCCGCTAGCCGAACGTTATGAATACGCGTGTCCTACAAGCGCCTGCAGGAGAACGCAGGCGGTGAAGGGTCCACCGAACCTGCAGGTACACTCTGGCTGACAGCTTCCCATACCTTACCCAGATTCCTCAGGTTGGCGTCGTCGTGGCATTTGAGGCGGGAGCCAGTCTCCGCTGCCGTGCGCCTGGCGGCCGCCAAATCGCCCTCGCGGGCATAAAGTTGGATCAGTAGTGCTCCCATCCCCGGATCCGCACCCGGCTGCCACGACAATTGGGCCTGCCGAAGCGCTTCATCCCATGCTTGAGCGCGAACGTACAGATTTGCTGCGGCGAATCTGGTCAACCATTGCGGTTGCCGATCAGCTGACTGATCGGTGGCGCCATCCGCGATCTGAGTCACGGTATCAGCGAGCATGCGCTGGGATATCGGCCCGCAGCCCTTTTCACTCGAGAGGGCCAGCACGTTGAAGGCATGGGTCTCGGTGAAAGTGATGCGCTCCAGCCGCGTGGTAGCGGCCCGATGGAGCAACCGGAGGTCAGGCAACGAATCTTGCCTGCATGACATGGCCAATAGATACAACGACCCCACCAAGCGAGGCGTGGGTGCTTCGCTGGCGCTAAGTCGCTCCATAATCCGTCGATAAGTGGTCCGATCACCCCTGTCATCAGCAGCCCCGGCTTCCGCCAACTGCGCTCTCAGGGAGTCAGGATGAAATCGCAATCCCTGGGCGATGATCGTATCCTTGCTCTGCCAGACAAGTACCCTGCCAAAGGTGGCGAAGCCAAGGGCCAGCACGAGTGCGCCCATGCCCAACCACGCCAGCTGCTGCGGCCGCAGTACATTCGTGGGTAACTCGCGCAGCCATGGTGCTGCGATTCCCGTCAACGCGAGCAGTATGCCCACCATTGGCAAGTAGTTACGATGTTCGAAGTAGATGTCCAGCGGCAGGAAGCTTGACTCAATGACGTGGGCTAGTAGGAAGAAGAACCAGCCGGCGAATACGGTCGGTGAACGCTCGCGCATCCACCAGGCGCAAATGCTTATACCCGCTAGTCCGAACACGCTCAGCAGCGTCGTAGTTGGAGAAAGCAATCCGGTGGAAATCGGGAAATCATCCGTATAGAGCCCCATCAGAGGCGCACGCGGCACGACAATTTGCCCGAGATAGTCCATTAAGACACGCGCCTCGGTTAGTAGTCGCTGTGCGAGCGAGAAGTCGTAGTCTTCGTAGCCCGCCAAGATGGCGTGTGGCTTCCATAACAACAGCGCAAACAAAGCCAAGGCTGGCAGTATCAGGAAGATCCCGTAGAACGGCGCCAACACGCGCCATTGCAGGCGGTCGCGTTGGAAGTAAGCCCATTCCAGCATGAGGCACAACGCCGGTGCGACGGCGGCGTTTTGCTTGCTCAAGACGCCGAGCAAGGTCAGAAGCGGGAAGCTCAAATATAGGTTGAGGATCGTCGCGCTGAGGGGCTGGCGTTGCTGCAGGCCAGACCTCGCACGCAGATAAACCAGCACGGCCGCCAAGCAAAAAAGACTGCTGAGCTGGGCCATGCGTTGCACGGCGTAGAGCACCGTACTCACATGTAGGGGATGGAGCAGCCAGATGGCGGTGATCGCCAGTGCCGGCCAACGACCAAGCTGGGCAAGGCGTGGATCGAGAGCCGTGAGGCGTAAGCAGAGCCGCCAGACCAGTGTGCCGCACACTAGATGCACGAGCAGGTTGCCCAGTTTGAAGTAGAAAGAAGAATCGCCACCCACTGCGGCATTGGCGACGAAGCTAGCCATTGCGACGGGGCGGCTCCATGCCAGGGACTGGTGGCCGAAGATGGCCTTCTGCAGCGACGCCTCGCCACGCAGCCATTCCTGGATGACGGTGAAGTTAAAGCGGTCATCGAACAGGAAGGGCCCGTTAAGGCCGGGCCAATACAGGCATGCCGTCACTAGCAGTGCGGTCAAGAACAGCCAAGTCGTTGGTTCGCGTCGGATGGGCATGCGGCTCACAAGGCGGAAGAAAAAAAAACCCCGGCATGTGCCGGGGTTCTTCTGACGATGTGTCGGATCAGCGGCAGCTGGCCGGCGCACAGGCGTCGTTGCTCGCCGTGCAGCGCCAGCCGACCTTGCCAGCGTCCACGGTCGGCGTCAGCGTGAACACCTGGGCGCCGCCACCGGGGCAACCGGTGTCCCGCGTGGTCACGGTGATCACGCCCGCGCCGCCAACCTGGATTGACGCGACGTACGTCGAGGTGGCTTCCGTATAGCCGGCGAGCGCATTAGTGGTCGGGAAGGTCAAGCCGTTGGTGCTGGCGAGAGTGGCTTCCGACACGGCCAGCTTGGCCGGGGCGGCCATGTTCAGGCCTTCGGCAGCGCGAGCGCGGGCCAGGTAGTCCTGATAGGCCGGAATCGCGATGGCCAGCAGGATGCCCAGGATGGCGATGACGATCATCAGTTCGATCAGGGTGAAGCCCTGCATGTTCTTCTTCATAACAATTCCCCTTTCAGGATTGGCTTGGATGGTAGGGACACACAACCCCGTGTCCCTAGCGTGGACCGTGGGCGCCGCGCATACGGCTGCACGTGCTAGGAGGATGGAGCAGGATGTGTGCCAACTTTCAGTGCCCCCAGCGGTTCCCCCAAACCTTCCCCGGTATGGAACCCTGACGCCGAAGTCGGGGGCGACTATCGCATCATTTAATGACGATGTGTATCGGGAAAGCCGGTCATTCCGGGGCGCGATCACAGATTCAAACATTGCCGTAGCGCCGGTGATTGGCGTCAAAGCACTGGCACGGAAACGGCCGTGTGACGCGATACGTCACATTGTGACGTTGGGGGGCCATGCGGTTCGATCCCGACACTCCCAAGGTCCTTCGCGTGGAGGCCTTCCACGGATCGCCGGCCCGCCGCGACGGTTCTCCGGCGGAAGCACTCGGGCTGTCGGCGCGGGCTCTACTCCATCCCCAGCTTCTTCAACTTATACCGCAGCGCACGGAACGTGATGCCCAGCTGGGCGGCGGCCTTGGTCTTGTTCCAGCGGTTTTCTTCCAGCGCTTTCTGGATGGCGGCACGTTCGAGCTGCTCGATGTAGTCGGGCAGGGCGCCAGCGGCCGGGTCCACGTCGACGGCGCCAGGCACGTCGCGCACCACTTCGCCCGGACTGAAATCGCCGCCGAATTTCTTGCCAGCCGGGGCCTGGGGCAGGTACAGGTCGTCGATCTCGATGCTGTGGCCTTCGGACATGGCCAGGGCGCGCTCCAGGATGTTCTCCAGTTCGCGCACGTTGCCCGGGAAGGCGTAGCGGCCCAGGGCCTCCATGGCTTCCGGCGACACTGAGGGCGACATCCGCCCATGCTGGTTGGCCAGGCGTTCGAGGATGGCGGTGGTCAGCTGGGCCAGGTCGCCGGTGCGTTCGCGCAGCGGCGGGACCCGCAGCTCGATCACGTTGATGCGGTAATACAGGTCATGGCGGAAGCGGCCGTCTGCGGCCAGTTCGCCCAGATCCTTGTGGGTGGCCGACAGGATGCGCACGTCCACTTGCACCTCGCCGGAGGCGCCCACCGGACGGATGGCCTTCTCCTGGATGGCGCGCAGCAGTTTGACCTGCATCGGCAGCGGCAGCTCGGCGACCTCATCGAGGAAGAGGGTGCCGCCGTTGGCGGCCTGGAACAGGCCCTGCTTGTCGGCGTGGGCGCCGGTGAAGCTGCCTTTCTTGTGGCCGAAGAACTCGCTTTCCATCAGCTCGGCGGGGATGGCGCCGCAGTTCACCGGCACGAACGGACCGGAGGCGCGGGCGCCCTGCTCGTGGATGGTGCGGGCGACCAGCTCCTTGCCGGTGCCGGACTCGCCCATGATGTAGACCGGCGCCTGGCTGCGGGCGACCTTGCCGATGGTTTCGCGCAGCGAGGCCATGGCGGCGGAGTTGCCCAGCAGGCGGCTGGCCTGTTCCGGCGGCGGCGGCGGCGGCGGCGCGCGTTCGGCGTTGTTGAGCTCGAGCGCGTGCTTCACCAGCCCGCGCAGCACGGCCAGGTCCACCGGCTTGCTGACGAAGTCGAAGGCGCCGGCCTTCAGCGCTTCGACCGCCAGTTCGATGTTGCCGAAGGCGGTGATCATCGCCACCGGCGTATTCGGATAGTTGCGCGAGATCTCGCCGACCAGGTCGATGCCGTTGCCGTCGGGCAGGCGCATGTCGGTGAAGCAGAGATCGTAGGTGTTGCGGGCCAGCAGTTCGCGGGCTTCGCCCACGTTGGCCGCGGTGTCGATGCGCAGGCCCATGCGGCCCAGCGTCAGCGTCAGCAGTTCACGGATGTCGCGTTCGTCGTCGACGATCAGGGCGCTACGGCTTTGATTCATGCATCCCCCTCATGCCCCTGTGCGGCCAGTGTAACGGCTGAATGTTGATCATGATAGGCGAGCGCCCCGGGAGCCTCGTCCTCAGGCGGGCAGCAGGGCATGCGGACCGGGCAGGGTGATGCGGAAGCAGCTGCCGCCGCCGGGGACGGGTACGTACTCCAGCGTGGCCTGGTTGGCCCGGCAGAGCTCGCGCGCGATGTACAGGCCCAGGCCGGTACCGTGCTCGGACGTGGTGAAGAAAGGGCGGAACAACTGCGCGACCACGGCGTCCGGAATGCCCGGCCCCCGGTCCATCACATCGATGGTGGGGCGCCCTTCCGCGCTGAAGACCCTCAGGCGCACGCGTGCCGACTCGCCCGGCAGGCGGCCGTAGTTGAGCGCGTTCTGCACCAGCACCGTGACCACCTGCTGCAGGTGGCGGGGGTCGACCAGGGCAGGGACCGGGCGGGCCCCGATGATCGGCTCCAGCGTATCGGTCTCGATCGACAATGTTTGCTGGTACTCGTCCACGAAGCGGCGGGCAAAGGTATTGAGGTCCACATGCTCCGGGGTGGCCCGTTCGCGGCGGGCCAGGCCCAGCACGCTCTCTACGATGCCGTTCGTGCGCTGGCACTGCTGGTGGATGATCTGCAACAGCCGTCGGTCGCCGTCGTTGACCTGCTGGGATTCCTCCAGCAGCTGCACCGCATAGTTGATGGCGGCCAGCGGGTTGCGGATCTCGTGGGCGAGGCTGGCGGAAAAGCGACCGAGGGCGGCGAGGGTCAGCGATTCGGCCCGGCGCGACACCACGGTGGCATCGTCCAGGAAGACCAGCGAGGTCTCGCTGTCGGCGAGGAGGCGGGCGAAGCGGGGCTGGACTTCGGGCTGCTCGGGCGAGAGCTGCATCGGCGATTCGTCCGTCTGCCACCCGTTGCGCCAGCGCTGCAGGCGGCGTGCGAGTTCGGGCGCCGCGTGCAGCAGCGAAATCCCCTTGCCGTCCGCGCCCTGGCCGTCGGCGCTGTCGCCCAGCAACAGGCTGGCCGCTTCGTTGGCGAGCTTGATGTGATTGTCCGCATCCACCACCAGTACGCCGGTGCGCATGCGCCGGATGATCAGTTCGTTGACTTCGAACAGGTTGGCGACTTCCTCGCCGCGCTTGTCCGCCAGCGCCTGGCTGGCGCGCGCCTTCAGCCCGGCCTGGTGCGCCAGGTAGGCGAGCGCCAGGTAACTGACCGCGAACATGATGACTTCCGCCACCGAACGGCTGGTGGTGCTGTCGTGGACCGTCGTGAAGAAATACTCGCCGAACAGCGCCGCGATGGCGATCAGTCCCACCAGCAGGGCCATCCGCGTGGAGGGCAGTAGCAGCGCCGCCGCCGACACGTTAAACAGCAACATCATCGCAATGCCGGCGGTGGCGCCTGGCAGGGCGTGGGTGGCCAGGGTGGCGGCCGTGATATCGATGCAGACGCTGGCGAAGACGATCGAGGTCAGCCAGCCGACGTTGCGGCCGACGAAGAACAGGACCAGGGCCAGGACAAGGTAGGCGATGGTGACAACGGTACCGAGTTCGGCATGGCGCGGCCGTCCGAGGACTTCGCCCACGGGGCTGAACAGCAACGCCGCCAGGATCCCGGCCTCCAGCAGACGGTACAGCGCGAAGAAGTACAGCTCGCGGCGCGGTACCGATTCAATGCGGGACAGCAGCGACTGGGCCTGGCGCAAACGCGTACTTCCCCTGTAGCGAGGCTCACAGTATAGGCACGACCGCCCCTGCTTGGCCCAGCTTGTCCTTTTCCACCAAAGGCTTAGACCCGAGGTTTTGCGCCCCCCGCTCCGGTCAGCGACAATAGGGGGCTTGCCCACGCCGCTGCCCCTGGCCCCGGCCCCGGGCGGTGTCTTCTGTTCCCTTCCCACGGTGACACATGAATTTCCACGAATATCAGTCCAAGCAGCTGCTGGCCGAGTACGGCATCCCGGTCCCGGCCGGCAAAGTCGCGTCCACGGCGGATGAAGCGGTCGCGGCCGCCCAGTCCCTTGGCAATGGCCCCTGGATGGTCAAGGCCCAGATCCACGCAGGCGGCCGCGGCAAGGCCGGCGGCGTCAAGTTCTGCAAGACCACCGACGACGTGAAGGCGGCTGCCGCCAAGATGCTCGGCACCAAGATGGCCACCTACCAGACCGCCGGCGTCGAACTGCCGGTCAACCTGGTGCTGGTGACCACCGCCGGCGAGATCGTCAAGGAGCTCTATCTGTCGGTGCTCGTCGACCGCGGCACCAAGACCATCACCTATATCGCCTCGTCCGAAGGCGGCATGGAGATCGAACAGGTGGCGGCCGAGACGCCGGACAAGATCCACACGCTCAACGTCGACTTCGTCGAGGGCGTGCAGGGTTACCAGGGCCGCGAGTTCGGCTTCAAGATGGGCCTGACCGCCAAACAGGCCGGCCAGTTCGCCAACATCATGGTGAACCTGTACCGCATCTTCAACGAGAAGGACCTGGCGCTGGTCGAGATCAACCCGCTCGCGATCCTCGACGACGGCAACCTGTACGCGCTGGACGGCAAGTTCAATAGCGACGACAACGCCAACTTCCGCCAGAAGGCCCTGGTCGCGATGCGCGACAAGAGCCAGGAAGACGAGACCGAAGTGACGGCTTCGGAGCTGGACATCAACTACGTGACCATGGACGGCAACATCGGCTGCATGGTCAACGGCGCAGGCCTGGCGATGGCCACGATGGACGTCATCAAGCTCAACGGTGGCGAGCCGGCGAACTTCCTCGACGTGGGCGGCGGCGCCAACAAGCAGCGCGTGATCGAGGCCTTCAAGCTGATCCTGTCCTCGGACAAGGTCGAGGGCATCTTCGTCAACATCTTCGGCGGCATCGTCCGCTGCGACATGATCGCCGAGGGCATCATCGCCGCGGTGAAGGAAGTGGGCGTCAAGGTTCCGGTGGTCGTGCGCCTGGAAGGCACCAACGTGGAAGAAGGCAAGCAGCTGCTGCGCGACAGCGGCATGGCCATCATCCCGGCCGACAACATCAACGACGGCGCCAAGAAGGTCGTTGAAGCGGTCAAGAACGCCGCTTAACCCACGTCACCGAATCAGGAATCTTCCATGAGCGTTTTGATCAACAAAAACACGAAGGTGATCGTGCAGGGCTTCACCGGCCAGCAGGGCACCTTCCACGCCACCCAGATGATCGAGTACGGCACCCAGGTGGTCGGCGGCGTGACCCCCGGCAAGGGCGGCACGACCCACATCGACCTGCCGGTGTTCGACACCGTCGCCGATGCCGTCAAGAGCACCGGCGCCGACGCCTCGGTCATCTACGTCCCGCCGCCGTTCGCGGCCGATGCGATCCTCGAAGCGGCTGCGGCCGGCATCAAGGTCATCGTCTGCATCACCGAGGGCATCCCGGTGCTGGACATGCTGCGCGTCAAGAACGTGCTGACCCGCGCCCATCTGGACACCGTGCTGGTCGGCCCGAACTGCCCGGGCGTGATCACGCCGGGCGAGTGCAAGATCGGCATCATGCCGGGCCACATCCACATGCCGGGCAAGATCGGCATCGTGTCGCGCTCGGGCACGCTGACCTATGAAGCGGTCAAGCAGACCACCGAAGTGGGCCTGGGCCAGTCGACCTGCATCGGCATCGGCGGCGACCCGATCAACGGCCTGAACTTCGTCGACTGCCTCAAGCTGTTCAACGAAGACCCGCAGACCGAAGGCATCATCATGGTCGGCGAGATCGGCGGCGACGCCGAGGAAGCCGGCGCCGAGTACATCAAGCAGTACGTGAAGAAGCCGGTCGTCGGCTTCATCGCCGGCGCGTCCGCCCCGGCCGGCAAGCGCATGGGCCATGCCGGCGCCATCGCCAGCGGCGGCAAGGGCACGGCGGAAGGCAAGTTCGCGGCGATGGAAGCCGCGGGGGTGACCACCGTCCGTTCGCCGGGCGACCTGGGTGCCGCCATCGCGGCCCGCCTGAAGAAGTAAGGCCTGCCACCATCGGCCATGTGGAAAGCCGCCTCCGGGCGGCTTTCTGCTTTTCCGGCCGGTCGATCGGCAGGCTTAAACCTTTCCGCGCGAACAGGCATCGTAGTCAGTATGCTGAATGCAACCGTCATGGAACCGATCGCCGACAGCCCCTCACCGGACGCGGCCGCCGCCGTGGACAGCGCGCTGGCGCGGTCCGCCGCCAGCGGCGACACGCAGGCGTTCGAGGCGCTCTACCGCCGCCACGCCGGACGCGTGCACGGCGTGATCCAGCGCCTGGTCGGCTTCCACGGCGTCCGCGCCGAGGACCTGACCCAGGAAGCCTTCGTGCGTGCCTGGCAGGCGTTGCCGGCCTTCCGGTTCGAGAGCGCCTTCAGCACCTGGCTGCATCGGCTGGCGGTCAACACCGCGCTGATGGAATTGCGCAGCCGCCGCAACGGCCCCCGCTTCGACGAAGACGAGGACGCCATCGAAGGCCTGGGCCTGGCCGACAGCGCCGGGCAGACCACCGCCCTGTCGATGGACCTGGAGCGGGCGGTCGCCACCCTGCCGCCGCGCGCCCGCGCGGTACTCGTCCTGTACGACGTCGAAGGCTGGAAGCATGAAGAGATCGCCGCCGAGCTGGGCATGGCGGTGGGCAGTTCGAAAGCCCAGCTGCACCGAGCGCGGCACTTGCTGCGCGAGCGCCTAGGAGTACACGCATGACCCCCCACGATCCCACTCAGCCGTCCGACGACGCCCTGCGCTGGCAGCTGCGCGCGCTGCGCCAGGACGTGCCGCCGGCACGCGACCTGTGGCCCGACATCGCCGCGCGACTGGCGTCCGCACCCCGCCAGGTGCCGGCACCGAAGCGACGCCCGCTTGCGCCGTTCGCGCTGGCCGCCTCGGTGCTGCTGGCCGTCACCGTGACTTGGCAACTGCAGCGTGCCCCCACGGGCGACGCCGTGATCCAGCGCGAAGCCGCCGCCCTGACCCGCGACTACACCGGCGCCCTGGCTCAGTTGGATGTGCAGGCGAAGGGATCGCCCGAGTACGGCTCCGCGCTGCACGCATTGGACGAAAGCGCCGCCGAGATCCGCCACGCCATCGCCACCGATCCCAACGCGCGCTTCCTGCTGGACCAGTTGCGCCGCACTTACGCCCGCCGCCTGGCGCTGACCCAGCGCGCGGCCATGACCTGAGGAGTTATCCCATGCGTACGACCCTTTCCTTTTCCCTGATCCTGGCTGCGACCCTGCTCGCACCCGCAGCGCTCGCGCAGACTGCCATCAACGAAACCCGCCCGCTGGATGCGCGTGGACGCGTGGACATCAGCAACCTCAAGGGGCGCATCGAAGTGCGCGGTTGGGAGCGCAACGAAGTGCAGGTCACCGGCACCCTGGGCAAGGGCGTGGAGAAGCTGGACATCGACGGTTCCGGTCCGCAGGTGAGCGTCGAAGTGCGTTATCCGCGCAACAACGGCTGGGGCGGCGAGAAGACCGGGCCGACCGATCTGGTGGTGATGGTGCCGCTGCGCGCGGACCTCGATATCGAATCCGTGGCCGCCGACGTGCATGTCACCGGTACCGGCTCCGGCGAACTGTCGATCAGTACGGTGAGCGGCAGCGTGATCGCCGCCGCGGCGCCGCGCAAGGCCGATGTCGAGACCGTCAGCGGCAACGCCACGTTGACGCTCAACAGCGACGATGTGGACGTCGCCACGGTCAGCGGTTCCATCCTGCTGCGTGGACGGCTTGCCGGCGAGATCGATGCCGAAACGGTCTCGGGACGCATCGAAGTGATCGTCAACGGTGAAAAGGTGCGCGACCTGGGCGCGAGCACCGTCAGCGGACGCGTCGAGGTCAGCACGGACGTGGCGCCGGCCGGCGAGATCAGCATGGAATCCGTCAGCGGCGACCTGATCCTGCGCCTGCCGAAGGATGTGTCTGCGCAGGTCAGCGGCGAGAGTTTCAGCGGCTCGCTGAAGGCGACGGGTGTGACCATCGAGAAGCGCCGCGGCCCCGGCTCCAGCTTCACGACACGCTATGGCGATGGCAACGCGCGCATCAGCGTGGAGACGTTCTCCGGCAGTGCGGAAGTGCGTCTCGAGTAGCCTGGCCCCATCGGCAACACACTGGGACGGGATCGCGACGGGAGTCGCGGTCCCGTTCTTCTTTTATGAATAGGGGGCGGTAACACGTACCGGCTCACGCCAAGAGTTGTGGCGCGGTGCAACAACCATAGTTGCATACGAAACGGTTTCCTAAGTAACTGACGAACAAGAAAAAACGCTTTTTTCTCAGAAAATCAGCGAGTTCTTTTCATCGCCGTAAAATTTACGTTATCCTTCGACCACCAGTCGCAGCCGTTGGCGTCTGAACCATTGGCCGGGATCGCAAGGTCTCGGCCGTTTATTGAACTTTGGAGAGAGAGCCTCTAAATGACCAACCTCAAGAAGCTGCCCAGCGCAATCCAATTTGCGTTGTTCGCCAGCGCAGCATCGCTGGCCACCGGCAATGCGATCGCCCAGGAAGCCGAAAGCTCCAGCTCGGACACCAAGACCCTCGACCGCATCGAAGTGACGGGTTCGCGCATCAAGCGTGCGGAAATCGAAGGCGCGCTACCGGTTACTGTGATTTCGCGTCAGGACATCGAAGTCAGCGGCAAGACCACGGTGGCTGACCTGCTGCAGAACTCCACCTTCAACTCGTTCGGTTCGAACAAGCCGGCGTCCGGTTCCTCGGCGCAGTCCATGTCCGAGCTGAGCCTGCGTGGCCTGGGCGGCGGTCGCAGCCTGATCCTGATCGACGGTCGCCGTCTGCCGCTGTCGCCGCAGTTCAGCGAAGCCGGTTCGGACCTGAACTCGATCCCGCTGGCCTCGGTCGAGCGCGTCGAGATCCTGACCGACGGCGCATCGGCCATCTACGGCGCCGACGCGATCGGTGGCGTGGTCAACATCATCACCCGCAAGGACTTCAACGGCGTCGAAGCCACCATCGGCGTGGGCCAGGCCCAGTACGGCGGTGACACCGAGTCCGGCTCGGTCGTGTTCGGCATCTCGGGTGACCGTGGCCGCATGCTGGGTGGCGTGTCGTACGCCAACCGTGACATCTCCTACATCCGCGACCTGCCGTGGATGGAAGGCCGCCGCGGCCCGTCGTCCAACGCCAACAACTACTACACCCCGGCCACCAACCCGATCACCGGCCGCGTTTCGCCCGGCAAGATCATCTCCGCGGTGCCGGGTGGCTGTACGAACCCGGGTTTCTGGTTCGACACCGCTCCGGCGGTCGATACCTGCCGTTACGATTACAACCTGGTCGCAGCCGACACGGCGTCGCTTGAGCAGAAGGGCCTGTTCCTGCGTGGCGATTACCAGATCAACGACGACTGGACCGTTTACCTGAATTCCAGCGTGACCCGCGTCAGCAGCTTCGGCCGCTTCGCACCGACGCTGGCCGACTCCGGTATCTTCATTCCGGCAGGTAGCCCCAACAACACCACCGGCCAGGACGTGGTGCTGAAGCACCGCTTCGCCGCCGTCGGTCCGCGCGACAACTACGACGACACCAACACCTACGACACCAACCTGGGCTTCAACTGGCAGGTGAGCGACACGGTGGCGGTGGACATCGGTCTGCGTCGTGCCGAGTCGAAGTACATCTCGCTGGGCCGCAACTACGTCAACATCCCGATCGCGACCGCGCTGATCCAGGACGGCACGTACGACATCTTCAACCCGATCGGCAACCCGCAGGAAGTGCTGGACGCCGTGCGCGCCACGATCGGCCGCGATGGCATCTTCAAGGAAGACGAAGTCTACGCCAGCGCCAACTTCGACCTGTTCGAGCTGCCGGGCGGCACCTCGGGCCTGGTCGTCGGTGCCGAGCACCACAAGCAGGAGTTCGCTGACCTGTACGATGCGCAGTCGGAAGCCGGCAACATCGGCGGTTCGTCGGGCAACTCGAGCTCGGGCAGCCGCAACTTCTCCTCGGCGTACTTCGAGTGGCTGATGCCGTTCCACAGCACGTTCGAAGTCGACCTGGCCGCGCGTTACGACACGTACTCGGACTTCGGTACCTCGTTCGTGCCGAAGATCTCGTTCCGCTACCACCCGATCGACAGCCTGACCCTGCGCGCGAGCTACGGTGAAGGTTTCCGCGCGCCGCCGCTGACCATCCTGAACTCCAAGGATGCGTTCTCGGCCGACAGCGTGGTCGACCCGGATACCGCCGCCGCTTACGGCCAGCCTCTCGGCTCGACGCTGCAGATCGACGGCCTGCGTGTGGCCACCCCGGATCTGCAGGCGGAAGACTCCAAGCAGTGGAGCGCCGGCGTGGTGTGGGATCCGACCGATTGGGTCAGCCTGAAGCTCGATTACTACAACATCGAACTGACCAACTCGATCCGGTTCTTCTCGGCGCAGACGGTCATCAACCGCGAACGCAACGGTGGCTTCCTGCCGTCGAGCCTGTACTCCGTTCGTGACCCGGCCAACAACGCGCTGCTGCAGGTCCGTGCCGGTTACGCCAACGAAGGCTTCATCGAGACCGACGGTTTCGATTTCAACGCCGCCTTCCGCTTCGACCTGGGCGCCTTCGGTTCGCTGCGTAACAACCTGGCCGTCAGCTGGATCAACAAGTTCGAGCAGGGCGGTCCGAACTCGGTCACCGTTGACAACATCAACACCACCGACGCTCCGCAGTGGCGCGCCACGTTGGTCAACGAGTGGGAGAAGGGTGACTTCTCGCTGGCATGGACCATCAACGGCATGGATCAGACGGTCTCGTACACCGAGGACTACCTGGTCAACGATCTGGGCTACACCTGCCAGGACGTGGTGGACTTCGGCTACCTGCTGTCGAACTGCGGTGACAACAAGCCGTACATCACGCATGACCTGTCGGCCAGCTACAAGACGCCGTGGAACGGCCGTATCACGCTGGGCGCCACCAACGTGACCGGCAAGAAGCCGCGCCTCGACCAGTTGGGCTTCACCCCGCCGTACTACCAGAGCGCCCTGTACTACGGTATCGGCCGCGAGATCTACTTCCGCTACACCCAGAACTGGTAATAGCGGTTCTGGCGAGTTTGGAGGGGCCCCGTCAGGGGCCCCTTTTTTTTACGTGTAGAATGCGTGAGAAGTACGACATGACAAGCGTGGGTATGCCGCAAATCGATGAATGGCTGTCGCGTGCGCGGCATGCGGTCGCCGCCAAGGACATGGCGGGAGCCACGGAGCATTACCGCAAGGTCCTGGAGCAGGGTGACAACGCCGAGGCGTTGTTGCATCTGTCCAGTTTCGAAGCGCGGGCGAACGACAATTACCGGAAGGGTCGTGATTACGCCCTGCGTGCACTGTCGTCCGCGGTCGGCAATCCGGCACTCGTGCCCAGCGTCCTGCTGTGCCTCAGGCACTTCGAGGAATCCGCTGCCCTGCGCGGTTACATCGATGCATCGCCGTTCCTGCGCAGCATGGCCGATCCCAAGACGTTGCACTTGGTCTCCGCGCAGCTCAGCTGGCTGGGCGACCAGGCCCTGGCCATCGAGTTCGTCAGCCGGGCCATGCAACTGCAGCCGCAGATGCCTTCGCTCCGCCTCGCGCGGGCGACGATGGAGCTGTTCCTGGGCCGCTTCGATGATGCGGAAGCGGACATCATGGAATGCCTGCGGATGGATCCTGGCTTCGCGAACGCTTACTGGGTGCTGGCCTGGATGCGCAAGTGGAGCGCGGACAAGCATCACGTGGATGGCATCCGGCGCGCACTGCTGAAGCCGTCGCTCAGCCTCGTCGACAAGACGCGGCTGTACTACGCCCTGCACAAGGAACTCGACGATCTGGGCGATGTCGCCGGCGCGTTTGCGGCGCTCGAGACCGCGAATCGCATCCATCGCGCCGCGCACAAGTACGACAAGGAAGGTACGCACCGCCTGTTCGCCCAGTTGAAGCAGATGCCGGTTCAGGCGAATGCGCCGGGCTACACGTCGGACGTCACGCCGATCTTCGTCGTCGGCATGTACCGCTCCGGCACCACGCTTCTGGAACAACTCGTGGGCGGCGATCCCGGCGTGTTCAATGCCGGCGAGTTGCACGACATGGCGGCGCGCGTCCGCTATGCGACCGATCACTACTTCCCGAGCGCGACCGACCCGATCGCGGTCGCGCGCGCTCCGGGCATCGACTTCAGGGAACTGGGCCGCAACTACATGGAGGGTGTGGCCTGGCGTCTGGACGGGCATACGCACATCACGGACAAGTGGCCGCCCAACCATATGAACGTGGGCTTCATCTGCCAGGCCATGCCGCACGCGAAGGTCATCCACATGTCGCGCGACCCGAGGGAGACCTGCTTTTCCAACCTGCGCGAACTCTTCGCGCACGCCGCGCCTTACTCCTACGATCAGGTGGAGCTGGCCGACTACAGCAACCAGTACCGGGACCTGATGGACCATTGGCACCAGGTGTTGCCGGGACGGATACTCGACGTCACCTACGCTGACCTGACGCGCAATACCGAGGCGACCATGCGGAAGGTGGCGGACTTCTGTGGATTCCCGTTCACCGACAAGATGCTGCAGCCCAATTCCCAGGGCAAGAGCGTCGCTACGGCCAGCGCAGTGCAGGTGCGCGAGAAAGTGATCGCGCGTGAAGTCCCCAAGTGGGCCCCCTACGAACAGTACTTGCAGCCGCTCCTCAACGAGCTGCGCTGAAGCAAACGAGTCCCGGAGAGCCATGAAATCCGTCAATCAAGAAACCAGGGCGCGCTACGACGATCTGCCGTACAGCTCGTTCGCCTACCAGTACAGTGCGCCGGAACAGCTGGCTGCCGTCGCGAGCCTGTTCGGCCTGCCGTCCGGTGAAGTGGCGACGGCGCGTGTGCTGGAGCTCGGCTGCGGATCGGGCGGCAACCTCATTCCCATCGCGCTCCGCCACCCGCGATGCTCGGTGGTCGGCGTCGACATTTCGGGCGTCCAGGTCGCTGAGGGCAAGGCCTCCGTCGAGCGCCTGGGGCTCGACAACGTCGTGCTGATCGAAGCGGATCTGCTGGATCTCGACGCCAGTGCGCTCGGCGAATTCGATTACATCATCGCCCATGGCCTCTACAGTTGGGTGCCGCCCGAGGTCCAGGACGCGATCCTTCGCCTGATCGCACGTAGCCTCGCACCCGAGGGCGTCGCCTACGTCAGCTACAACACGTATCCGGGCTGGAAGACGAAGGAGATCGTCCGCGATGCGATGCGGATGCATGGCGGTACGCGACCGACTGTCGACGAGCAGGTCGGCTACGGCCGTTCGATGCTCAACTTCCTGAAGCAAACGGCCTTGCCAGGTGGCCTGACCGCCGCGGCGGTCGACGAGTGCACGCCTTCGATCATGAACGGTCCCGTGGACTATGTGGCCCACGAGTATCTCGCCCCCCACAACCGGCCGTGTTACTTCTATGAGTTCGTGGAACGTACCGGCGCGCATGGACTCGCATACCTGGGTGAGGCGCAGCCATCGATGATGCTGCCGTCCAACTACAGCCAGGAACTCGCCGAGCAGCTGTACGGTGCGCTCGGCGGCGATCAGGTGCGTGTAGAGCAGTACCTGGATTTCGCCGTGAGTCGCGTCTTTCGGCAGACCCTGGTCGTGCATGCCAAGCGTGCGCAGGACCTGCGCTGGGAGCTTGACCGCAAGACACTGCACGGCATGCACTTCGCGGCGAACCTGTCCGCCACCGACGGGGCCATTCGTCTCGACGGCCAGTTGCAGGACTTCGTCGCACCTCCCAACAGGGCGAGCATCGGCGCCAGCCTCAGCGGCCTGAAGCAAGCCATGGATGCGCTTGCGCGAGCGTGGCCCGGCACGGTGACGCGTGAGGACATGATTCGCCACGCCACCCTCACCCAAGGCGAAAATGACCCGGTGCCGCCCGAAATACTGAGCGAAGCGGTCGACGAGCTTTGCGAGCGGCTGGCGCTGCGCGGCATGGCGCAAGTCCGCCTGGCGCCTGTCGAAGCGACGGGGCCCAGCGACCATCCGGTCGTGGATCCGGTCGCCAGGCGGCAGGTCGCCGCGCTCCCGCCGGAGAAGAAACATGTGGCTAACGCCTGGCATGACACGGTGGAGCTCACCGATATCGACCGCCTGCTGATCCCGCTGATGGATGGATCATTGGATCGGAACGGACTGGCGGCTGCCACGGCGGCCGCGATGCGCGAGGGTCGTCTTGCTTCAGCGCCTGCAGACGATATCGAGACGCAGGCCGCAGCGCGCGTGACGGACATGCTGCAACGCCTGGCGGGGTCCGCCCTGCTGTTGCGGCACACGGCTCAATAACGCTGACCGAGCTCCGACAAGCGCCACGCCAACGGGGTGAGGTGGTCGCGATAGGCGTGCCATTTGGGCCGCAGGGGCAGGCCGGGCTTCTGCCGGACCTGCACTGCGCTCGCCGTCGTGACGCTGCCGGTGGACGATTGCGGATCCAGCATCGCCGGCTGGAATCCCGTGCCCAGATACGCCATCACGCGCTTCAGTTCCGCCGCAGGATCGGTGGCCAGCGCCGCATAGGTCACGTCATGGATACGCCCGGGGAAGCGCTGACGCCAGTGCTGCATCAGGGCGAAGTACTGCCGGTAGTAATTGGCGAGCTCGGCCTGGTCATATGAGTAGCGGCACGTGGTCCCCGAGAAGGGTTCCCGAAGGTTCGAGAAGCAGGTTTCCATCGGATCGCGCGACATGTGCAGGATCTTGGCCCCGGGCAGCGCCCGGAGGATGAAGCCGATGTTGAGGAAGTTCGAAGGCAGTTTGTCGGTGACGAAACGCTCTCCGGCGGAGCGGCGCCAATCCACCGACTCCAGATAGCCTCTTCCTATCGCCTCGTAGTCGAAGTCCGGCGAGGCCTGGACGATCTGTGCGTCGAGCTCGGTACTGCAATGGTGGTCGGCCGCCAGACGGAGCTGGCTGGTGAAGTCATAGAGTTCGCCGCCCGAACAGATGTCGGTGTGGCCGGACAGCAGTTGTTCCAGCAGCGTCGTGCCGGAACGGTGCATGCCGACGATGAAGACGGGAGTGAAGGGGGCGTCCGCCTTCCCGCTGTCGCGACCGGCTTCCGTCGGCAGCGACTTCAGCAGCGCGAACAAGCGCTCGTCTTCCTCGCCCGAATAAGCCACCACCTTCCTCATCGAGGTGCACGCCTGCTCGAGCGCATCGGTGGCGCCGGGGTGGTCGCCGAGGCTGTCGAGCTCACGATGCAGGGCATAAGCGAGCAGCGCCACATTGCCAGGGTCGGTGGCGCGGGCGATCGCGTGCTTCAGTGCTTCCACCTGGTCAGCATCGGCGCCGCCTTTCTCGTGCAGGCGCGAAAGGTGCCACCAGGCGGACGCATGGTCCGGCTGAAGGTCCAAGGACTCGCGGAAATGCTGCTCGGCTTCTTCGAAGCGCCCGAGGTTGAGCAGTGCCACGCCGATATCCGACTTCAGCGGCGCCGAGGACGGATGGTGCGTATCGGCGAGTTGCAGGTGGTGCAGCGCCAGCTGCGGTTTGTTCAAGGTCTGCAGGAACAGCGCCACGAGCTGCGCGACGTCCACGTCCTGCAGCAGCTCCGGCGGAATGCGCGGGATGAAGCCGTGCAGCTCGGGAATGAGATTGAAGGTCTTGAGGCGGCGCAGCAGAAACATGCATTGCCGCTTGTTGCGCACGCCGACGCGACAGGCGGACAGCGCGTACTCCCGCGCCACCCGGTAGTTGTCGTCCATCGATTCCAGCCGTGAGCGCTGGATAAGGGCGCCGGCATCGCCCGGGTGCTCGGCCAGGATGGAATCGCTGATCGCCCGAGCGCCCGGCAGATCGCCCGCCGTCAGCAGGCTGCGTACTCTGAGGAGCCTGTTTTCGACGCTAGCGCGCGGTCCGCGAGACGCGGACGACCCGTCATGGGTGGACAAATTACAGATCCTGCTCGTAACGGACGTAAGGCACGGTGCCTTCGTCGGCATTCTCGTTGGTCAGCGAGAAGGGGTTCTTGCCGCGGGTGATGACATTCTCTGCGCCCACCGTCAGCTGGCCGCTCCACGGTGTACGCCAGGTCACGCCAAGGCCAAGGCCTTCCCATTTGCCGGGCTGGCCCGGGACGTCCACGACGCGGCCGATGATGTTGGCGCTGAAGGGGCCATAGCCACCCCCGACGGTGACGCTGCGCGTGTTCCAGCGGTCGGCGAACGCCGGCACATCCGAAACGGGTACCAGCGTGGCCTTCGCCACGGCACCACCGATCGAGACAAACCCTTCGCGACCGATGTTCTTCTGGCCGAACACCGCCAGATCGTTCTGTTCGATGCGGCCTGCCGCGCGGCCGGAAGACAGCCAGGCCGGCAGCGTGTCGCGCCCGGTGCCGGCCGAGAGGCCCAGCTTGCCGCCCGGGCGGCTCAGGATCGCCGACGCGCCGATGCGCTGGCTGTCGGTGTCGTCGTCCTCGTCGCCGAGGGTGGCGAGCATGCAGTGGCTGGCCAGGTTGCCGATGTTGCCGACGACCCCCGCCTTACGATTGCAGACCAGGCCCAGGGAGTCCCCGCTGTCGAGCCCGAACGCGGTGGTCAGGGTGTTGCGCCCCAACCGCCAGCGGGCACCGGCTTCGGCCTGGCCCGTGGGTTCGAGCAGCAGTACCGCTTCGACCTTGCCGTCGTTGTTCCAGATGGGGAGGGCGGTCGCTTGGGGATCCGCAGCCGGCTTGCGTGGCGCCTTCTGCGCATGCGCATCCGCTGCCACGCCGGAGGCGAGCAGCAGGGCAAGCGACAGTGTGAGGCTACGCAGGTTCATGGCTCGCTTCAGACTCCTGGGACGACCTGGAGTTCCCCTCCCGAAGGGGAACTGATGCTATGCCGTTTATGTTTCTTTAACAAGTCCCCGGGGGCGGCTGCCCGACGGCCGGGCTACTGCAACCGACCCGGCGCTTCCACATCGACCGGCGGCAGGCTGAAAAGTTCCGCGATCTGGGCAGGACTGAACCGATACTCCTGCCCACAGAACTCGCAACGGACTTCCGCCACGCCGTCGGCCAGTGCCGCGGTCGCTTCTTCCTCCCCCAACGACTGCAGCATGCTCGCAACCCGCTCGCGGGAACAAGAGCAGCCGAAGCGAACTGGGCGCTCGGTCAGTATTTGCAGGGATTCCTCGTGAAACAGCCGATGCAGCAGCTCCCGGGTGGGGAGCGCCAGGAGCTCGGGTTCCCGGAGGGTGTCGAAGAGGGCGCCGGCGCGGTTCCAGCCGTCCGCATCGCCCTCGTCGCCCGGCAGCTTCTGCAGCATCAGGCCGCAGGCGCGGCCCTCGTCGACTGCCAGCAGCAGGCGGGTCGGCAGCTGCTCCGACTGGCGGAAATAGTCTTCGAACGCCTCCGCCAGCCGGCTGGACTGCAGGGAGACCAGGCTCTGGTAGCGCTGGGGCTCCCGCGGGTCCAGGCCCGGGTTTTCGATGGTGATGGCCAGCAGGGCGTCTTCACCGAGATCACGCAGGTCGCGGGGAGCGTCTTGCCCTTCCTGCAACTGGACGATGCCCCGTACGGTGCCGGCCGCCGTGCACTCGGCGAACAGGGTGCGCAGGGCGCCCTGGCTGCGGAGCTGGATGGACAGGCGGCCGTCGACCTTGGTGTGTCCGGTGAACAGCACGCTGGCCGCGATGGCTTCGCCCAGGAGTTCGTGCGCGGCCGCCGGGTACTCGGCACGGCCGGACACGGTCCGCCAGGTGTCGTCCAGGCGTACGGCGACGCCGCGCACGCCGGCGCCGGGCAGCAGGAAGCGGGTCAGGAAGTCGTTCAGAGTTCACCCATGGTGTCGCGGCCGTTGTAGTCGAGCATCCCCTGAATAGTGTGGGTGACCAGTTCCCGTTCCAAGGGCGTCAGCATCGGATGCCACACGTCGAAAATCAGCACCACGCGCAGGCGATCGCTGTTGTTCCAGGCCTCGTGGAGGATGGTGTCGTCGAACATGACCAGTTCGCCGGGTTTCCATACGTGCGTTTCGCCGCCGACGCGCAGGGCGCAGTCGGGCGGGATGATCAGCGGCATGTGGACCGTGAGGCGGGTGTTGGTCGCGCCGTGGTGGGGCGCGATGTGGGTGCCGGGCTTGAGCGCGGAGAAGAACGTGACCGGTGCGCGGTCGGGCACGGTGCACATGGGCGCGTGGTCCATCAGCGCGGCGACGGTCTTCGGACAGCGCCGCGCATGCTCTTCGTCGAGCTTGCCGCTCTTCCAGAAGTAGTACGCGCCCCAGTCCGGATTGCGATCCAATGGGGCGAACTGGCCCTTGGGCTCGTAATGCGACATCTCGACGTAGGGGACGAATTCCGCCTGTTCTTCCAGCAGGGACTGCAGCTCGCGCAGCATGTCGGGGTAGGCGGCCTCGACGGCTGGCGCCCAATCGAAATCCTCGCGGTGGAAGATCGGGATCGACGGCAGGCGGGGAAAGGGCAGGGTCAGCGGTTTCGACAGCGCCATGTCGCGGCGCCCCGTGACGACATCCAGACTGTGCTGGAAACGCTCCAGCTGACGCGGGGACCCGGTGCGCAGCAGGTCCCCCATGCGGGACATCAGGAACTCGCGCAGCTGCGCCCGGTTTTCGGTGACCAAGCGCTGCGCGTGCTCAATCAACGGCTGCAGCTCGGGCGCCTGTCTGGCGGCCTCGGGCATGTAGGTCATCGCCGAGCTGTACGACGCGGCCGCCCCGCGCATGTTGCCCCGCTCTTCGAGCAGGCGGGCCTTCTCGACGTGCACGCCCCAGGCGACCGGTTCGGCCCTGATCGCGGCATTGATCTGTACCAGCGCCGCGTCGGAATCGCCCAGGGCCGAATGCACGCGGGACAGGTTCGCATGCGCCATCGTATAGTCCGGTGCCGCCGCTACGGCACGTTGCAGCAGATCGCGCGCCTGGGACAGATCGCCCCGCTGCATGGCCTGCATCGCCAGGTGGTTGAGCGCCGGGGGGAAATCCGGTTCGAGTTCCAGCACCTTGTGCCAGCGTACCGCCGCCGAAATGGCCTGGCCGCTCTGGGCCAGTTGATCGCCTTCCCTCATCAAGGCAGCGACCTGGGACTCGGCGGACGTGTTCATGGAGGCGATTGACCAGCAGGTTGTTGAGGCTAACATTCTCGCATTTGGACGCCATGCTCTCAAAATCAGACGATTCCCTGCTTCCAAGACGGCGCCGACGCCTGCTCCCCTGGCTTTGGAAGCTGCCGCTGGCGTTCGTGCTGGTCACGGTCCTGCAGGTGCTGGCGCTTCGCTTCATCGATCCGCCGTTCACAGCGTTCATGGCCGCTCGCCAGCTCGAGGCATGGGGCCAGGGCGACTGGGGCTTCCGCCTGGCGCACGACTGGCGCGACCTCGACCGGATGGCGGCCACGCTGCCGGTATCGCTGGTGGCGGCCGAGGACCAGAACTTCGCCGCGCACCATGGCTTCGACCTGGCCGCCATCGAGAAGGCGCAGGCCCACAACAAGAAGATGACGGCGCGCGCCGAAAAGCGCGGACGGCCGGTGACCCGGTTGCGCGGCGCCAGCACCATCAGCCAGCAGGTCGCCAAGAACCTGTTCCTCTGGCAAGGCCAGAACCGGGTGTCGCGCTGGGCACGCAAGGGTCTGGAAGTCTGGTACACGCTGCTGATCGAGACGCTGTGGCCGAAATCGCGGATCCTCGAGGTCTATGCCAACGTCGCCGAGTTCGGCGACGGCGTGTACGGTGGCCAGGCGGCGGCCGTGCGTTTCTTCAACAAGGACGCGGCACGCCTCGGTCCGGCCGAGAGCGCGCGCCTGGCCGCCGTGTTGCCGGCGCCCCGGCGCTACAACGCCGCCAACCCCGGCCCCTACGTGCAACGCCGCGCGCGCTGGATCCAGCGGCAGGTCGGGCAACTGGGCGGCAAGGCATACCTGGAGGCCCTGTAACGCATGCACGCACCCCTGCTGACGGTGGTGATCGCCGCCTACAACGAAGCCCAGGCGATCCCGCTGCTGCAGCCGCGCCTCGCGGCGGCACTGAACGGATTGTCCGGCGTCGACGGCCGCGTGCTGTATGTCGATGACGGCAGCCAGGACGGGACCTGGGCGGTACTCCAGGCGCTGGTCGCGGCCGATCCGCGGGTGTCGGCGCTGCGCCTGTCGCGCAACTTCGGCAAGGAGGCGGCGCTGACGGCGGGACTCGACCGCGTGCAGGCGGGCGCCGCGCTGATCCTCGACGCCGATGGCCAGGATCCGCCGGAACTGATCGGCGAGTTCGTGCGCCAATGGCAGGCGGGCTACGACAACGTGCATGGCACGCGGGTGGAGCGTGAAGGCGAAAGCTGGATCAAGCGCAGCACCGCGCACGCGTTCTATCGCGTGATCGGTCGCCTCTCCAAGACGCCGATCCCGGCCGACACCGGCGATTTCCGGCTGCTGTCGCCGCGGGCGCTCGCGGCGCTGCGCGAACTCCGCGAGCGCCACCGATTCATGAAGGGCCTGTTCGGCTGGGTCGGCTTCAACCAGATCGCCATCCCTTATCACCGCGAGGCGCGGGTGGCCGGGCACAGCAGCTTCGGGTTCTGGAAGCTGTGGAACTTCGCCCTCGAAGGCATCACCAGTTTCTCCACCGCGCCGCTGCGGATGGCAACCTACGTCGGCGTGCTGACCGCGATCCTGGCGTTCGCGTTCGCGATCTGGATCGTGCTGAAAGCGCTGCTGTGGGGCGATCCGGTGGCCGGCTGGCCGACGATGATGACGGTGATCCTGTTCCTGGGCGGCATGCAGCTGGTGGCACTGGGGCTGATCGGCGAGTACCTGGGCCGCTTGTACGAAGAGTCCAAGCAGCGGCCGCTCTACCTGGTGGATACGTGGCAACCGGGGGCGGCAGGAGTATCCTTGCCGGCATCGGATCGACCTGCTCCCCACCCCGGAGATCGCCATGCGCACGGTTCGTCATTTGCTGGGGTCCAAGACCCCTGAAGTCTTCTCGGTATCGCCCGACGCCTCGGTTCTGGACGCCATCAAGCTGATGGCGGAAAAGGGTATCGGCGCGGTACTGGCCATGCAGGGGCCGCGGCTGTGCGGCATCGTGTCCGAGCGCGACTACGCGCGGAAGGTGGTGCTGCAGGGGCGTTCCTCGTCCAACACCCCGGTGCGCGACATCATGACGGCGAAGGTGGTCACGGTGCGCCCGGACGACACCATCGACCACTGCATGCAGGTCGTCACGACGCACCGCATCCGCCACCTTCCTGTCAGCGAAGGCGATGCCGTGGTCGGCGTGATCTCGATCGGCGACCTGGTCAAGGCGGTCATCGAGGACCAGCAGGTGGAGCTGGACCAACTGCAGCGCTACATCGCGGGCTGAGTCGCGCCGCTACTTCGCGTATTGCCCGCCACAGCCGCTGTCTTCGCCCGGTCCCACTTCGATCGTCGCCAGCAGTGCGGCCGGCGGGGTGATGCTCGCCAGCACCAACGCGGTCGCGCCACGCAGGCCGAGGCGCTTGAAGTCCGGGCGGAACGACGGGTCCTTGAACGTCCCGCCGATGACCAGCGGCGAACGCAGGGCGAAGATGCTCCGGTCCTTCGGGCGCGGCTTCAGCTCGAGGTCGAGCGATTCCTCTTTCAGGCTCACCTGCCCCTTGCCGACGATGATCGTATCGGTGGTGTCGAAGGCCAGCGTACGCGTCTGCATCACGCCGTCCTTCACCGCGAAATCGCCGAACGCGCAGCGCACCCCGACGGTCCGGTCCTTGGTCAGCAGGAACTTCAGGGCTTCGGCGATATCGAGGCCGGCCAGTTCCATCAGCAGGTTGCTGACCTGACCACGCCCCATGCCGAGGGCGACATCGCCGTTCGCCGTGCCGAGGATGCCGGCGATCGAGTTGCCGGTGCCGGTGAGCGATACGTTGCCGCCGATCCGGCCGATCGCGCTCTGGGTCAGCTGCGCGGTGGGAAACAGTTTGCCGAGGTCCAGGCCGCGCACCGCGATGTCGGCGCGCGTGCGGATGGTGTCGCTGCGCGCATCCATCCGGATCGTGGAACGGATGTCGCCTTGCGCGACGCCGAAATTCAGTGGCTCCAGGCGCAACAGGCCGGCATCCAGCAGCAGGTGCGCGTCCATGTCGTCGATGGGAAGCTTGGACGCATTGATGCGGTGCGCCTTCCAGCGCACGTCCGCGTCCATCGCGCGCAGCTTGGTCAAGTCGTAGGGCGTGTCCGGCAGCACGCGCGCATCGACCGCGAGTTCGGCGGATTCCTCGCGCTGTTCCGCATTGCTCGCTTCTGCGCCGCCGGTCTGCGGCGGTGCGCCGACGAAGCCCGCCAGGTCGTCGAAATCCAGGCGCTTCGACACCAGGTTCGCCTTCAACAGCGGTCGCTCGCGGCCCACGGTGACGGCCGCCGAACCGCCCAGATCGCTGTCGCCCACGACGCCGGTGAAATCGTCGTAGTGCCAGGTGTTGCCGTCGCGGGTGAAGCGGCCGTCCAGGCGATACGGAGGCGTGGGCGGCGTGGCCACCCCGATCAGGGGAAACAGGTCCTCCAGGTTCTGGCCGGCGAGCATGAGCCGCAGGTCGAAGTCGCGCAGCCGGAACGGATCGAGCACCGTCCCGCGGGCATGCGCCCGTGTCGGACCCGCGGTCGCGCGCAGATCGATGCGATAGGGCTTGTCCGTCTGGCGCAGGGCGAGTGGGGATTCGACGCGGCCGCCCACCGTGAAGGCATTGCCGGCCCAGCGGCCCTTGCCCTTCACATCGACGGGCGGCGAAGTGGCGTTCCCGCCAGCGACGCTGTTCAGCAGGATGTCCAGGTCGGTGCGGCGCTGCGGATCCACGAAGACCAGCCGCCCCTCGTCGATCCAGAGCCCGTCATAGCGGATGCGGCTCTCGCCCGAGCTGTCGCCGAACACCCAGTTGCCCGTGCCATCGGGGCCGAACTCGAGGCGCAACCGGGGTTTTGTCAGGCGGATGGACGTCAGTCGCGTCTCGCGGCTGAAGATAAGCGGCCAGACCTCCACGCTCAACTCCGCGCGGTCGGCCACGGCCATGGCCGGCGTCTTCGACCACGCCGCATTGCCGAAGCTCAAGGCATCGGCGCGCACCGTCGTCACCCGCCCGAGATCGACATCGAGGTTGCCGCCGATGTCGAAGCTGCGACCGGTCTTCCACGTCACGATGCGTTCGATCGGCCCGCGCAGCCAGTTCCATTCGAACAGCAGTGCGCCGACGACGATGAGGGCCGCGAGAATCCCCAGCACGACGGCGCGTGACCGCGAGAGGGGGCGCAGAGCGAAACGGCGGGGGCGGTGCGCGTCGTCCATGGCCCCCATGGTTGGGGCCGGCGTGTTTACGTGCCGCGAAACCTTCGGTCATCGGTTCATGTGCGGGACATGAACCTCGCGAAGGCTTCACACGCGCGTCAGAGCACCTGCTTCGTCACGGCCACGAAATGGCAGACGCTGCCACCGATGACGAACAGGTGCCAGATCGCATGCGAGTAGCGGATCGACTCGCGATGGTAGAAGAAGGTGCCGAGCGTATAGAACAGGCCGCCGGCGAACAGCCATCCCAGCGTCCATCCGTCGATGGACTGCAGCATCGGCTTGATCGCGACCACCACCAGCCAACCCATCGCGATGTAGATGGCCGTGGACAGCAGTTTGAAGCGGCCGGTATAGAAGAGTTTGAAGATCACGCCGGCGATGGCCAGCGTCCAGATCGCCGCGAACAGGCCCCAGCCCCACGGACCACGCAGTCCGATCAGGGTGAACGGCGTGTACGTGCCCGCGATCAGCAGGTAGATGGCGCAGTGGTCGAATACCTTCAAGCGCCCCTTCGCCACCGGATGCTGGATGGCGTGGTACAGCGTGGACGCGGTGTAGAGCAGCAGCAGCGTGATGCCGAAGACGATCGATGCACCCAGCTGCCAGCCGTCGCCGTAGATTGCCGCCAGGGTGATCAGGACCGCGCCGCCGGCCAGCGCGGCGACCGCGCCCAGTCCGTGCGTCAGCGCGCTGGCGATCTCGTCGCGCACGTCGACGAGATGGTCGGCCCGCTTGCGCGCGCGCAGGGCCTGGAAGGAGGAGGAGCGGCTCATGCGGCCACGTTACCGCAATGCAGCACGGGCTGCATGACCGGCGCCGCCGCCAGTCAGCGGCAGGAGGGCTTCCGGCGTGGCCGGAGCCCTCCGCCGCGCGGGACGGCGGGTCAGATCGCCGCGGCGCCGCTCATCGCCGCCATGTCCGGGCGGAAGACGATGCACACCGCCAGGCCCACCAGGAACAGGATCAGCGGCACCTTGTTCTCGGCGAAGTTCTTGATGCCGTAATAGATCGTGTAGAAGCCGCAGATGAAGCACAGGATCGCCGCCACCGCGCCGTCCTTCTTGGCGGCGTTGACGGTCATCCAGATGGCGCCCACCAGCAGCAGCAATGCCCCTAGAAAATACATCCCTGATCTCCCCGATTGATGCCGCCGGATGGCGGCCCGCCAAGCCTAGCGGATCGGCGTGACCGGAGGAATCGGGGGCGGGGCGCGTCGTTGCAGGCGTAACCGACGAAATACGGGCACCCCCGCCGGTCAGCCCACCTCGACCGCGTGCGCGTGTTCGCGGGTGGCCAGGAACTGCACGTCCGGCGCGCGTTCCTGGGCCAGCTGCAGGTTGACCCGCGTCGGCGCCAGATAGACCAGCTGGCCCGCCGCGTCCAGGGCCAGGTTCATCGCATTCTTGTCGCGGAACTCTTCCAGCTTCTTCGCGTTGTCGCAGCGGATCCAGCGTGCCGTGGCCACGCTGACATTCTCGAAGGACGCATCCACGCCGTACTCGTCCTTCAGGCGGTACGCCACCACGTCGAACTGCAGCACGCCGACCGCGCCGAGGATCAGGTCGTTGCTCATCAACGGGCGGAAGAACTGGGTGGCGCCTTCCTCGCTCAGCTGCGCCAGCCCTTTCTGCAGCTGCTTGAGCTTGAGCGGATCGCGCAGGCGCGCGCGGCGGAACAGTTCCGGCGCGAAGTTCGGGATGCCGGTGAACGACAGCGCCTCGCCCTCGGTGAACGTGTCGCCGATCGAGATGGTGCCGTGGTTGTGGATGCCGATCACGTCGCCGGGATACGCCTCGGCGGCGATCTCGCGGTCGCTGGCCATGAAGGTCAGCGCGTTCGCCAGCTTCATCTCCTTGCCGCTGCGCACATGGAAGGTCTTCATGCCGGCTTCGAAACGGCCGGAGCAGACGCGCATGAAGGCCACGCGGTCGCGGTGCTGCGGGTCCATGTTGGCCTGGATCTTGAACACGAAGCCGGTGAGCTTGTTCTCGTCCGGCTGCACTTCGCGGCCGGTGGTCTCGCGCGCCAGC
The DNA here is from genome assembly GCF_900104255.1 of Pseudoxanthomonas sp. CF385. Lineage (NCBI taxonomy): Bacteria > Pseudomonadati > Pseudomonadota > Gammaproteobacteria > Lysobacterales > Lysobacteraceae > Pseudoxanthomonas > Pseudoxanthomonas sp. CF385. The sequence continues at coordinate 675,693 of NZ_FNKZ01000002.1, read as the reverse complement.
GGCGACGGAGCGTGTTCGACGAAGAAATCCAGCAGCGGCTGCACGCCGAAATTGTTGACGCCCGAGCCGAAGAACACCGGTGTCTGCTTGCCGTCCAGGTAGGCCTGCTTGTCGAAGGGATGGCTGGCGCCCTGCACCAGTTCCAGTTCGTCGCGCAGCGCGGCCAGCATCTCGCTGCCGATGCGCGCTTCCAGCTGCGGGTCGTCCAGCGAGGCGAAGATGGTGGAGTCCTGGCGGGTGAAGTTGCGGCCGGGTTCGTACAGGTGCACTTCGCCGGTGATCAGGTGGACCACGCCCTTCAGGCGCTGGCCCATGCCGATCGGCCAGGTGACCGGCGCGCACTGGATGCCCAGCACGCTTTCCACCTCGTCCAGCAGGTCGATCGGATCCTTGCCTTCGCGGTCCAGCTTGTTGATGAAGGTCATGATGGGCGTGTCGCGCAGGCGGCAGACTTCCATCAGCTTGATCGTCCGCTCTTCCACGCCCTTGGCCACGTCGATGACCATCAGCGCGCTGTCGACGGCGGTCAGTACGCGGTAGGTGTCTTCGCCGAAGTCGGCATGGCCCGGCGTGTCGAGCAGGTTGATGATCTTGCCTTCGTACGGGAACTGCATCACCGACGAGGTGACCGAGATGCCGCGCTCCTTCTCCAGCGCCATCCAGTCCGAGGTCGCGTGGCGCGCGGCCTTGCGACCCTTCACCGAGCCGGCCATCTGGATCGCGCCGCCGAACAGCAGCAGCTTTTCGGTCAGCGTGGTCTTGCCGGCGTCGGGGTGGGAAATGATGGCGAAGGTGCGGCGACGGGTGGCTTCGTTGGCCACGGCGCTTTTCGGATCGGACATGGGTCGGACGCCCGGACGGGCGCTGGAAAGGCGGGAAGGGCGCGATTATACCGGGTGCGGACAGGGTCGCCGGTCAGCGCGCGGACGGGAACTGCAGCTGGCCCAGCGGCCCGAACATCCGGAAGGGCACCGATTCCAGGCGCATGCCCCGGTTGGCCTGCACCACGAAATGCAGATGGGGCGCGGTGGAAAAGCCCGTGTTCCCCGACAGGCCGATGTACTGGCCCTTGCGCACGTACTGGCCCACGCGCACCTGCGCGCCTTCCGCCTTCAGGTGGGCGTACAGCGCCATGCTGCCGTCCGAATGCAGGATGCGGATGAAGTTCGCCCGGCCGCCGTATTTCTCCCGGTTCAGGCCGGCCTTGTCGAAATCGGATTCCACCTGCATCACCAGCCCTTCGCGTGCGGCGACGATCCGCGTGCCTTCCGGCACCGCGAAATCCACCGCATGCAGGTTCTGCGCATCGCTGTGGCTGAAACGCCCGCCGGGGCCCTGGTCGACACGCACGCGCCCGTAGTCGAACGGCAGGCGGTAGTCGTAGTCCTGCGGTCGGCTACCGGGGTCGCCGGGCATGCCGTCGAGGGTCAGTTCGAAATCCCCGCCGCGCAGGGGATCGGTCACGCTGATGCTGGCCACCAGCACGCTGCTGCGCGCCGGCACGATGGCGCGGGCCGGGAGGACGGGGGCGCTGCGCACGTCGCGCTGGCGGCGGAAACCCAGCTGCACTTCCACGGGCCCGTGCATGAGATTGTCGGCCCAGGCTTCGTAGCGCAGGCCCTGCTTCTCGAGGCGCAGCCGCACCAGTGCGCTGGGCGGGTTGCGGAAGCGCACCACGTCCAGGCTGCTGCCCGCCAACTGGTCGGATGGCGGCGGCTGGTCGCCGTATTGCGTATAGCCCTGCTTGTCCTTCCAGCGGTAGAGGCGGGCGGCGGCGAGATCGCCGACCGTGCCCAGCAGCAGGGCCAGGCCACACAGCGCCGCCAGGGCCCGCCGGCCGGTCACCGCAGGCAGTCTTCGCGCAGCCCCAGGGCGTGGCCGATGTCGCGCAGGTCGAACGCGGCCAGCGACACATCGTTGTGCAGCGCGAACAGCGCACCTGCCGGGAAGCGCGGGGTGGGCATGGCGTAGACGGCCTCGCCATCGGTGTTGGCGGTCACGCGGCCGGAGAACACGCCGGCCGGGGCCAGCGTCGCGCGATCGAACACGCGGAAGCGGGTCGGCGTCAGCTGGTCGACCGCGATCCAGTACCCGTCCTCGGCACTGCAGGACCACAGCGCGATGCCTTCGGCATCGGCGTCGAACGTGGGCAGGCTGTGGCGGCGGTACTGCCCCGCCAGCGAGTAGTCACGCAGCGTCGAACCCACGCGGCGGTCTTCCTCGGCGATCAGCAGGCGCGCGTGCACGGGGTCGCCGGCGATCGACTCCACCATGCGCAACGCGCCGGCCGGACCGGTGTCGCCGAACTGGCCGAGCAGCGAAGCCTCCAGCTTGCCGCCGTCCTCCACGCTGACGCGGAAGCGCTTCACGCGCCCGGCAAGTTCGGCCATCGGCGGCAGGGTCATCGTGCGGAAATCGGCCATGAAGCTGTCCGTCACCAGCAGCTCCAGTTCGCCGGGCGCGGTTTCGTGCACCCAGAGGCCATAGGGCGCACGCAGCACGTCGGCGCCGAACGCGCCCAGCGGCGCGAATTCGGGCAGGCGGAACGCCTGGACGCGATGGTTGTCGCGTTCGGCGACGAACAGCAGGTCGCCGAACACGGCGATGCCGTTGGGGCGGTTGAACTGGCCCACGGCCGTGCCGGGACCGCCGACGGTGCGCAGGCGCTGGCCGGTGTCGGCGTCGTACAGGGCCAGGTGGTGGGTGGCCTTGGCGGTGGCGATCAGCCAGACCGTGCCGTCCTCGGTCGGCCAGGCGACCAGGGAGTCGAGTTCGTCGCCGGGCACCGGTTCGGAGACCCAGGCCTCCGGGACGATGGCGTCGGCCGCGGTCTTGGGGGCGGGCGCAGGGGGGGTGGAGGTGTGCAGGGGGGCGGTGGAGCAGGCGGCCAGGAGCACCGCGCAGAGACCGCCGATGAGGCATTTCCGGATCATGGCGCGAATTATGCGGGATACCCGCGGATGCCGGGCAGGGTGACCGGCTTCAAAGTTCATCGCTTCATCCGAATAAAGCGATTGACATCCGTCCAGGGGCGGGGCAAAGTACTCTCACCATCGAGACCGGCAGAGGGACAGGCCCGAAGAAGCCGGGGCAGCCAGCGACGCGCAAGCGCCGTGGTGGTGCCAAATCCTGCGGGGACCTCAGCGTCTGCCGGAAGATGGTTCGTACCGTGCCTCGCACGGCGAACGCGAGCTCCGCGAAGCTCGGTGGTGCAGTCCCGTCCCGCGAGGGATGCCCACCGGAAGCCGCCATGAGTTACGCCAGTCCCGCACTGAACCGCCTCGTCGAACCGTCGTCCATCGACGGCGTCGCGATTCCCTCGTTCCAGGATGACGTGCCGCGCGCCGTACGGGGCGAGGTCGTGGTCGAGCTGCAGATGCGCCACGCCGGCACCCGTGCGGTGACGCTGCGCTACGAGCTGCAGGGCGTGGTGGGCGCGCCGGTGGTGTTCGTGGCTGGCGGCATTTCGGCGCATCGCCACCTCGCCGCCGGCGAGGTCTTCGCCGAGGCCGGTTGGCTCAATGAGCTGGTCGGCGCGGACCGCGCGCTGGACCCTGCGCGCAGGCAATTGCTCGCCTTCGACTTCGTCGGCGCCGATGGCCGCCTCGACGCCCCGATCGATACCGCCGACCAGGCCGACGCCATCGCCAAGCTGCTGTCCGCGCTGGGCATCGCGCGCCTGCACGCCTTCGTCGGCTATTCCTACGGCGCGCTGGTCGGCCTGCAGTTCGCGGTGCGCCATCCGGAACGCGTCGAGAAGCTGATCGCCGTCAGCGGTGCGCACCGCGCCCATCCCTATGCCGCCGCCTGGCGCGCGCTGCAGCGCCGCGCGGTGACGCTGGGCCAGCTCCAGTGCGCCGACGCGCAAGGGCTGTCGCTGGCGCGCCAGTTCGCGATGCTGAGCTACCGCACGCCGGAGGAATTCGGCGAGCGTTTCGACACGGCACCGGAGATCGTCAATGGCCGCGTGCGCGTGGCCGCCGAGGACTACCTGGACGCCGCCGGCGCGCAGTATGTGGCGCGCACGCCGGTGAACGCCTATGTGCGCCTGTCCGAATCCATCGACCTGCACCGCGTCGATCCCGCCGACGTCCGCGTGCCCACCCTGGTGGTCGCCGTGGAAGGCGACCGCCTGGTGCCGTTGTCCGATTCCGTGGCGCTGGTGGAAGGCCTCGGCACACTGGGCCAGCTGCGCGTGCTGCGCTCGCCCTACGGCCACGACGCCTTCCTGAAAGAAACCGACCGCATCGATTCCATCCTCACCTCGGCCCTGCGCGCCGCCGGAGATTCCGCATGAGCAGCTACACCCCCACCGACGCCGACGCGCCCTGTCGTCCTGCCACCGCCGCCGTGCGCGCCGGGATCGACCGCGACACCGCCTACGGCGCGGTGACGCCGCCGATCGTGCTGTCGTCGAATTTCAGCTTCGCCGGCTTCGCGCAGAAGCGCGAGTACGACTACACCCGCAGCGGCAATCCCACGCGCGACCTCTTGGGCGAGGCATTGGCCGAGCTCGAGGGCGGCGCCGGCGCCGTCGTCACCGCGACCGGCATGGGCGCCATCACCCTGGTGCTGAACGCACTGCTGGAGCCGGGCGACCGCCTGGTGGTGCCGCACGACGCGTACGGCGGCAGCTGGCGCCTGTTCAACGCGCTGGCCAGGAAGGGCCACTTCGAACTGATCACCGCCGACCTCACCGATCCGCGCTCGCTGGCCGACGCGCTGGCGCAGTCGCCCAAGCTGGTGCTGATCGAGACGCCGTCGAATCCGCTGCTGCGCATCACCGACCTGCGCTTCGTCATCGAAGCCGCGCACAAGGCCGGCGCCCGCACCGTGGTGGACAACACCTTCCTGTCGCCGGCCCTGCAGACACCGATCGCCTTCGGCGCCGACGTCGTGCTGCACTCCACCACGAAGTACATCAACGGCCACAGCGACGTGGTCGGTGGCGCCGTGGTGGCGCGCGATGCGGATACCCACCAGCAGCTGGTGTGGTGGGCGAATGCGCTGGGCCTGACCGGCTCGCCGTTCGACAGCTTCCTGACCCTCCGCGGGCTGCGCACGCTGGACGCGCGCCTGCGCGTGCACCAGGAGAATGCCGATGCCATCGCCGCGCTGCTGGACGCGCATCCGGCGGTGTCGAAGGTCTACTTCCCCGGCCTGGCGGCGCACCCCGGTCACGCGGTGGCCGCGCGCCAGCAGAAGGGCTTCGGCGCGATGCTGAGCGTTGAACTCGAGGGGGGCGAAGAGGCGGTGCGTGCCTTCGTCGAGGGCCTGCGCTACTTCACCCTGGCCGAATCGCTGGGCGGCGTGGAAAGCCTGGTCGCGCACCCGGCGACGATGACGCACGCGGCCATGACGCCGGAAGCGCGCGCCAAGGCCGGCATCTCCGATGGCCTGCTGCGCCTGTCGGTCGGCATCGAAGCCACCGACGACCTGTTGGCCGACATCGGTGCCGCCCTGGCACGCGCCGAAGCGGTGGTGGCCGACTCCAAACGCAGGCTCGCCGACGCATGAGCACGGTCGTCCCGCTGCGTACACCGGCGCGTCGCGCACCGCGGCTCGCGCTGCTCGGCACCGGCGTGGTGGGCAGTGCACTCGTCACGCGCTACGAGCGCCTGCAGGCTGCCGAGCGTCCATTGCCATCGCTGGCCTGGCTGGCGAATTCGCGCGCCTTGCACGACTGCGCGGGCTCGCCGCAGCGCGCACTGGACGACGCCAATCGCGCGGCGGCGCGGACCGATGATCTGCCGCCGTGGGCGGAGGCCGAGGCGCTGCACGCCGGCGACATCGTCGTCGATGCCACCGCCAGCGATGCGGTTGCGGGCTGGCATGCCGAGTGGCTGTCGCGCGGCGTGCACGTCGTGACGGCCAACAAACTCGGCGCCGGCAGCACGTTGTCGCGTGCGCAGGCCATTGCGCAGGCCGCTGCGGACGCCGGTGCGCGCTATGGCGAGGCGGCCACCGTCGGTGCGGGACTGCCGCTGCTGCGCAGCCTGCGCGCGCTGGTGGCCGGTGGCGACCGCATCCATCGCGTGGAAGGCGTGCTCTCCGGTTCGCTGGCCTGGTTGTTCAACCACTACGACGGCATGCGTCCGTTCTCCAATTTCGTGCGGCAGGCGCGGCAGGCCGGGTACACCGAACCCGACCCGCGCATCGACCTGTCCGGCGAAGACGTGCGCCGCAAGCTGCTGATCCTCGCGCGCGCCGCGGGCCTGCCGCTGGAGCAGTCGGACGTGCGCGTGGAATCACTGGTGCCGGCCGAACTCGCTGCGCTTCCGCTGGAGGGCGTGGACGCCGCCCTCGGCCAGTTGGATGCGCCGCTGGCCGTGCGCTTCAAGGACGCCTACCGCAACGGCGGCCGTCTGCGTTTCGTCGGCCGCTTCGATACCGAACGCGCGAGCGTCGGGTTGCAGGTGCTGCCGGCGGACCATCCGCTGTGCGGCGGTAGCGGCACCGACAACCGCGTGGCGATCTACAGCGACCGCTACGACGAACAGCCGCTGGTCGTGCAGGGTCCGGGGGCCGGTGCCGGCATCACCGCAGCCGCGTTGCTGGACGACGTGCTGGCCATCGCGGCGGCGCGCTGATCGCGCCTACTCCAGCGCGGACACCAGCGCGGCGTTGAAGCGTGCCGGCGCTTCCACCTGGGGCGAGTGCCCCAGGTCTTCGAACTCCACCAGCGTCGCGCCCGGTATCGCCGCCGCCGCGCGCTTGCCCAGCGCCGGATAGTCGCCCAGGCGCTTCGCGACGTCCGGCGGCGCCAGGTCCTTGCCGATGGCGGTGCGGTCCTTCTGGCCGATGAGCAATGTGGTCGGTGCGGTGATGCGCGGGAATTCGTAGATCACCGGCTGGTTGAACACCATGTCCGAGGTCAGTGCCTGGCTCCAGGCCACGGCCGTGCCGCCGTCGCCGGCGTACATGCCGCCCAGCATCTGCACCCACTGCTCGTACGCCGGCTTCCAGTCGCCGCCGTAGTACACGATGCGCTGGTAGTCGCGAAGGCTGTCGAACGTCGTTTTCTGCTCGCGTGCATGCCAGGCGTCCAGGCTCCGCCATGGCACGCCTTCGGCGTTCCAGTCTTCCAGGCCGATCGGGTTGACCAGCAGCAGGCGTTCGGTCGCCTGCGGATACTGCAGCGCATAGCGCGCCGCCAGCATGCCGCCCATCGAGTGGCCGACGATCGTTGCGCGCTCGATGCCAAGCTGCTCGAGCAAGGCATGGGTATTGCCGGCGAGCTGGGCGAAGGAGTACTGGTAGCGCGGCGGCTTGCTCGACTTGCAGAAGCCGATCTGGTCCGGTGCGATCACCCGGTAACCCGCCCCGGCCAGCGCGGCGATCGTCGCGCCCCAGGTGGCCGCGCAGAAGTTCTTGCCGTGCAGCAGCACGACGGTTCGGCCGTTCGGTCTGGCGGGGGCGACATCGAGATAGGCCATCTCGAGCGGCTGGTCCTGCGAGGCGAACGCGAAGGTCCGCACCGGATGCGGATAGTCGAAGCCTTCGAGCCGCGCGCCGTAGCGGGCAGCGGGCGCGGGCTGGGCAATCGACGCACTGGCGACAGCCATCGCCGCGAAGGCGAGCATCGGGGACACGATCTTCATGGAAGGATCCGCAACGTGGGGCGCCAGCGTAACGCGGACATGTTGCGATGCCGTCAATCCGATGGCGTCGGCGATGCGGGGTGGTGCGGGCCGCGCAGGACCAAGTGGCCCTGGCGGATCAGTTCGCCGGGATCGCGACGCACATGCTCGGCATCGGGCAACGGCGAAGACGGCGACGTCGCTTCGTACAGCGCCCAGCCATTGCGCCCGTGCGCCTTGACCTCGTAAAGCGCGCGATCGGCAAGCGAAACGAGTTGTTCCCAGCCCAGCAGGTTGGGCGCGTCGGGGAAAGGCGGATACCCGATCACGCCGAGCGAGGCCGTCACCTGCAGGCGCGTGCCGGCGACCTCCACGGGTTCGGCCGCGATGGCGGTGCAGATGCGGCGGCCGAGCGCGTGCAGGTCGTGTCGCGGCATCGGCCGGAACACCATCAGGAACTCTTCGCCGCCCCAGCGGATCACGTAGTCGCCGTCGCGGGACAGGGTGCGCAGGCGGTGCGCGACCGTCTGCAGCACGTGGTCGCCCGCCTGGTGGCCGTGGCCGTCGTTGATCGACTTGAAGTGATCGATGTCGAGCAACACGAAGGCCAGCACGTCCGCGCCCGTGGCGAACTTCGGCATGCGTTCGTAGTAGGCGATGTCGGCGGGCAGCTGCCGGGTCAGATAGCGTCGGTTGTGCAGCCCCGTCAGTGGGTCGGTGAGGCTGATCGCTTCCAACTGGCGGTTGGCCTGCTGCAGGTCCAGCGTGCGCTGCTGCACCAGGCGCTCCAGCGCAGCGCTCCGGTTGTTGTGCCGCCTCAGCACCCACCGGTTGGAGAGCAGCACCAGCACGCCGAGGGCCATCGCCAGCAGTACGTAGAACCAGGGGTTCTCGTAGAAGTACGGTGCGATGGTGAACGCCTGGGTCGCGGCCGCGCGCCCGGAGACCCCGCTGTTGTTGGTGCCGAGCACCTCGAACACGTAGTGCCCGGCCGGCAGGTTGGTGTAGGTCGCGCTGCGCTGGTGCGGATCGTCCAGCAGCTTCCATTCCTCGTCGTAGCCTTTCAGCCGGTAGCGGATGTCGATGTGGTCCGAGGCCTGGAAGCTGAGCGTGGTGAACTCGAAACGCAGGTCGCGCGCGGCGTTGGGCAGCGACCATATCGCGGCCGCGTCCGCGGGCCGCCACCGGCCCTGGACCTGCACGCGTTCGATCACCGACTCGGGAACGTATGCGTTGTCCAGCGGCTGGTCGGTCGCCATCACCACCACGCCGTCGCGGGTCGGCAGCCACAGCGCGTTGTCGACCATGAAGCCGCGGCTGTTGCCGGCGCCATTGCAGCAGTCGCCCTTCTGGCCGCCGTGGCGGTCGCCGCGTTCGTTGAGCAGCGTGCGGGTCGTGACGCGGAAGGCGGGATCCTGCGTGGCGGTGAGGATGTCGGCCACGGCTACCCGGTAGATGCCACGCAGTCCTCCGACCCAGAGGAAGCCGGTCTCGTCCTCGCCGAAGAAGAACGGCGCGTTCGCGGGAATGCCGCGCGCCTTGTCCAGGCGCGTCCAGCGCTGGCCGTCGAACACCAGCATCACTTCTTCCGACAGCGCGCCGGCGAGCCACTGGCCGCCGGCCAGCTCATGCAGGGCGACGATGTGCGGCGCCTCCACGCCGGTGCCGGTGAGCGGGATCGGTACCAGATGTTCGTCGACGAACTCGTACAGACCGCTCTGCGTGCCCACCAGCAAGCGGCCATCGCGGGTTTCCAGCAGGACGCGGACGCGCACGTCGCGCAGGCCGGCGTCCGTCGCGTAGCGACGCATGCGGTCGCCGCCGTCCCAGCGGTACAGCCCCGTACTGGTGGCGAACCACAGCCGCCCCTGCCTGTCGCGCACGATGCCGTTCACCTGCGCCGCATCCATCGCCGCGAGCGCGCGAGGCCGCTGCAGGCGACCGTCGCGATAGAGCGCCGCGCCGTCGCGCGTGCCGATCCAGGTCTGCCCGTTCTCCGGCAGCAGGCTGTACGCAGCGGGATGGGGCAGGGCGGGGCCGGGAACCTGCAGGCGGAAGCGGCCGTGTTCGAGCACGCTCACACCATCATCGCTGCCCACCCAGATGCGGCCGTCGGGGCCCTGTGCCGTCGCCCAGAGCAACGGCTGCAGCAAGCCCTCGGCCCGGCTGTAGCGGCGCGTCCATCCGTTCCAGGCGCGACTGACGCCTTCGTTGTTGCTGCCGAGCCAGAGGTTGGATTCGCGGTCTTCGTAGAACGCGCGGACTTCGGCCAGCGGACCGTCGCCGCGGATGCGCTCCAGCAGGCGCCCCGCGCGCAGGCGGTAGACCGTATCGCGGGTGCTCGCCCAGAGGATGCCGTCGCGGTCGTTGTGCAGGGCGAGGATGCCGCTGCCGGCGGTGGCGAGGTCGCCATGGCGGTGCCACTGGCGGCCCATCAGGACGAACAGACCGGCATCGCTGCCGGCCCATACGCGGCCGTCGTGGCGCGCCAGCGACGTGATCGTGGACAGCGAGGCGGCGGCGGGCAAGGGCAGGGCGCGCTCGCCGCCGCCATCGAACAGATGGACGCGTCCGCGACCGCCCACCCACAGGGTGCCGTCCTCATCGACGTGCAATGCCAGCGCACCGCCGTCCGGGATCGCGTGAAGCAGCTTCAGGCGGCCGTCGGCGACGACCATGACCCCGCGACTGGTGGCCACCAGCAGGCGGCCCGCCGCATCGGACGACAGGGCGAACACGTCCACCACACCGGGCGGCTCGCCCGGCGCCAGCGGCACGGCGCGGATGCGGTTGCCTTCGCGCACCGCCAGCCCCTGCGGCGTGCCGATCCACAGACGGCCTTCGCGGTCGGTGCGCAATGCCTGGATCCAGGTGCTGGGCAGCTCGGGCGTGTTGTCCAGGTCGAAGTTGGTGAAACGCACGCCATCGAACCGGCTCAGGCCCGCCTGCGTGCCGAACCAGAGATAGCCCGGCTTGTCCTGGGCGATCGCCAGCACGCTGAGCTGCGGCAGGCCCTGTTCCAGGCTCCAGTGGTTGCGGACGTAGTGATGGAACGACTTGGACGGGTCCAGGGCGTGGGCGGACGGGCACAGCGCCGCCATGCCGCCCAGCAAGGGCAGGCACCAAACCGCCAGTCGGCGTCGCCAGGAGGGCCAGCCGCGGCGGGTCTTGTCCACGGGCTGGAACAGGACGCGTCTCCGGTAAGTCTGTTTACCTCTACCGTATCGGCCCGCAAGCCCGTGTCTAAAGGGTAGCAATCTTCATGGGGAAGGCCGTAGCCCGGGTATGCCAACGGACGCACCCGGGGAAGCGCCGGCGTGTCGGTTCCCCGGGTTTCGCTGCGCTCTACCCGGGCTACTCTCGCGCTGCCTGCTTAGTGGCGACCTGTCGAACCAACGCTCCGACGACGGCTTCGTCAGCACTCGATGACGTTGACGGCCAGCCCGCCGCGGCTGGTTTCCTTGTACTTGTCCTGCATGTCGCGGCCGGTGTCGCGCATGGTCTTGATGACCTTGTCCAGGCTGACCTTGTGCTTGCCGTCGCCGCGCATGGCCATGCGGCTGGCGTTGATCGCCTTCACCGCGCCCATCGCGTTGCGCTCGATGCACGGGATCTGCACCAGTCCGCCGATCGGGTCGCAGGTCAGGCCGAGGTTGTGCTCCATGCCTATCTCGGCGGCGTTCTCGATCTGGCTGGGGCTGCCTCCCAGGGCCGCGACCAGACCGCCGGCCGCCATCGAGCAGGCCACGCCCACTTCGCCCTGGCAGCCGACTTCGGCGCCGCTGATGCTGGCGTTCTCCTTGTACAGGATGCCGATGGCCGCGGCGGTGAGCAGGAAGTCGAACACGCGCTGTTCGCTGTTACCCGGGCAGAAACGATCGTAGTAGTGCAGCACCGCCGGGATGATGCCGGCCGCGCCGTTGGTGGGTGCGGTGACGACGCGGCCGCCGGCGGCGTTCTCTTCGTTCACCGCAAGCGCGTACAGGTTCACCCAGTCCAGCACCGTCAGCGGATCCCGCATGGCGGCTTCCGGCTTGCTCGACAGTTCGCGGTGCAGCGCGGGCGCGCGACGCGAGACGTGCAGGCCGCCCGGCAACGTGCCTTCTTCGCGGATGCCGCGCGCCATGCACGACTGCATCGCGTTCCAGATCGCCCGCAAGCCGTCGCGGATATCGTCTTCGCTGCGCCAGGCCTTTTCGTTCTCGAACATCATTGCCGCGATGCTCAATCCGCTGCGCTGGCACTGCGCGAGCAACTCGTCGCCGCTCTTGAACGGGTACGGCAGCGGCGTCTCGTCGGCGACGATGCGATCGACCGCCGCGTCGTCCTGGTTGACGACGAAGCCGCCGCCCACCGAGTAATAGTCGCGCGTGGCGATGACCTCGTCGTTCGCATCGAAGGCGGTGAAGCGCATGCCGTTGGTGTGGTACGGCAGCTTCTGCCGCTTGTTCATCAGCAGATCGCGCTTCTCGTCGAAGGCGACCTCGTGGGTGCCGCTCAGCAGGATGCGCTTGCCGGTGCGGATGCGCTCCAGCGCAGGCGGAATGATGTCCGGGTCGATTTCGTTGGGGTAGTGGCCTTCCAGGCCCATCAACACCGCCTTGTCGGTGCCGTGCCCGCGGCCGGTCAGCGCCAGCGAACCGAACACTTCCGCGCGGATCCGCGCCACGTCCTGCAGGCGGCCTGCGTCGACCAGCCAGCGCGCGACGAAGCGCGCGGCGGCGCGCATCGGTCCGACCGTATGCGAGGAGCTGGGGCCGATGCCGATCTTGAACAGGTCGAACGTACTGACTGCCATGTTGCGAACCGCCGCGGAGAAGGCGGCTATTCTAAGCAGGTACGCACCGTTCGCCTTTCACCCCGTGCCCGCGATGCCCCTGATCCTCTTCCAGCGCGACGACTGCCACCTGTGCGACCTGGCCCTCGACGTGCTGGCGAATGCACGGATTCCCGATTTCGAAAGCGTTTTCATCGACGATGACGACACGCTGGAAGCGCGTTATGGCATCCGCGTGCCCGTGCTGCATCGCAGCGACACCGGCGCGGAACTGGACTGGCCGTTCGACGCCGGCGCGTTGGATGCGTTCCTGCAGCGATGAAGCTGTCCGTTCGCGGAACGGGCAGCGGACCGCTAGTCCCGTCGTGAGAACGCCGCGCTAGGCTGGCGACCATCCTGTGCGGGGAGTGCGCGATGGGCTGGATACGGTGGCTGCTGCTGGCGTGCATCGCGGTCCTGGCCGCTGCGCCGGCCGCCCGCGGGGGAGGTGCCGACGACGAGGCTGCCGCGCTCCTGCGGATGCACGGCGAATTCGTCGACGCCTTCATCGACAGCCAGGGCTTCGGCAGGCGACGGGTGACGCCGATGATGGCGAAGATGCGCCACTACCAGTTCGAGGGCGTCGACGAGGACGGCCGATGCGTGCTCGATGTGGAGCTGGTGGGGGTCGCCCGGCACGATCCGCCCGTCGTCCATGGCGCGAGCTTCATGGGCTTCCAGCACCGCGACGACGATGCCGTCCTTCCCGCGCCTCCGATGCCCACCCGCCGTCTGCACGCGTGGGAACGCGATGCCGTGGCCACGCTGGTGGCCGGCGCGGGCATCGTCATACATGACGGCCCGGGCGGCGAGCGCGCGATGGGCGCCATTCGCGCCCGCCCTGACTGCCTGGCGTGCCATCGCGACCGTCGCGAGGGCGATGTACTGGGCGCCCTCAGCTACGGGCTCGGTCGCATCGCCGTGCCGGCGGACGCGGCCGACCGCCGCTTCTGCCGGCCCATGGGCATCAGCGCGGCTTCAGCACGACCTTCGTACTGATCGCGACCTCGTTCGGGATCGTCGACGTGTCGGCCCACTCGCCACCACCGACGCCGAAGTCCAGGCGCTTCACCGTGGCCTTGCCGCTCAGCACAGGCTGTGCGCCGGGCGTCCAGGTGAACGTCAGCGTCACCGGCTTGCTGGCGCCGCGCAGCGTGAGCGTGCCGTCGGCGGCGTACTGGTTGCCGCCCAGCGCGCGGAACTTGCTCGCCGTGTAGCGGGCCTGCGCGAACTTGCCGACATTGAAGAAGTCGCCCGACACGAGCGTGTCGTCGCGGTCCTTGTTGCCGGTCTGCGTGCCGGTCAGCTGGATGGCGACGTCCAGCTTGCTGGTGGCCAGCTGCTTGGGATCGAAGCTCATCGTCGTGGCGAAGCTGCCGAACTTGCCGGTGAAGGTCTCGCCCTGGTAATTGCTCGCGAACACCAACGTGGAGCCCGGCGCCTGCACATAGTCGGCGGCCATGGCCGGCGCGGCGGCCAGCAACAGGGAGGCGAGCGCGAGGCGCGCGCGATCAGAGGTTTTCATCGGGGGAATCCTGCGGGGTGGGGGAAGTGGGGCTCGGCGCGGCGACAGCGGCGGGTGCAAGCGCGACAGCGTTGCGGCGGCCCGGCAGCATGCGGGTCAGCGTGGCGTCGCCCTGGAACAGATGGTGGTACAGCGCGGCAGCGGCATGGGCCACCACCAGCACCACCAGCACCCAGAACAGCAGTTCGTGCGCGCCTTCGGCGGCTTCGTGCACGCCGTCGTTGCGCCCGGTGATGGCCGGCAGGTTGAACAGCTTGAACCACTGCAGCGGATAGCCCGCCGACGAGTTCAGCACCCACCCGGACAGCGGGATCGCGAACAGCAGCGCGTACAGCAGCACGTGCGTCACCGACGCGATGCGTTGCTGCCACGTGGGCGTGCCCGGCACCGGCGCCGGTGCGCCCGCATACGCGCGCCACAGCACGCGCAGCACGACCAGCGCCAGGATGGTCAGGCCGATCGACTTGTGCAGCGCGTAGATGTTGATCTTGCGCGGTCCGTTGGGCAGATCGCCCATGGTCAGGCCGAGGTAGGCCATCACCAGGATCAGCACCACGATCACCCAGTGGAACAGTTGGCTGACGGCGCCCCAGCGCGCGTCGGTGTTCTTCAGGGTCATGGCGTCGGCTCCGTCTGAAGGGGTGGGGAAGGCGGGGTGTCTTCGGCCGGCGCGTCGTCGTCGGCCTTGCCGTCGTAGGTGGCCTCGGCTTCGATGCGCAGTTCGACGTCATCGCCGATCATCGATTTCCAGGCGGTGATGCCGAAGTCGGCGCGGCTGAGCGTGCTGGTGGCGGAAAAACCCACCGTGCGCCGGAATGGCGGCATCGGGTGGCGCTTGGCCGCGTTGAGAGTCACGTCGAGGACGACCTCGCGCGTCACGCCCCGCAGGGTGAGTTCGCCGTGCACGCGGGCGTGGGTCGCATCGACGGGCTCGACCCGGGTGGAGACGAAGCGCGCTTCCGGATGGTCTTCCGCATCGAGCAACGATTTCGCCAGCGTGGCCTTGTTCCAGTCGGCATCGCCGAGGTCCGCGCGGGCGATCGGCACGCGCACGTCGACCTTCGCGCGGGTCCAGTCGGTCGGATCGAACGTCAGTGTGCCGGTGCTGCCGGACACGGTGCCGATCGCCCGGGAGAACCCGGCGTGCGAGATCGCGAACATCACCCGCGTGTGCACCGGATCGAGGCGGTAGTCGGCCCGCGCGTCGCGCGCGCCGGCGACGGCGGGCAGCAGGGCCAGCAGGCACAGGGCGTTCAGCAGCAGGCGGCGGGCGGACGATCCGGACATGGGGCGGATTCTAGGGGCCGGTCCATGAAGATACCCCGCTTGCGCGTGCAACGGTCCGTTGCGACGATGCCGGAAGGGTCACCAGGGAACGAGGGGCGGGCAGGAATGGCGATGCGTGCGGGGTGGCTGTTGCTGTTGTGGCTGGTCTGCGCATCCGTGCAGGCGACGGTGCCCGAGATCCCGCGCTTCCGCCTGCTCGGCGCCGGCGACGGCCTGCCGTCCACCACGATCCCCGCGCTCGCGCGCGACCGTTCCGGCTATCTGTGGGTCGCCACCTGGGATGGCCTGGCGCGCTACGACGGCGTCGGCTTCAAGGTGTGGCGCCACGATCCGGCCGATGCCGCGTCGCTGCCCGGCAACGTGGTGCAGGCGCTGCACATCGATGCGGCGGACAGGATCTGGGTGGCGACCGAGAACGGCGGACTCAGCGTCATGGGCGCCGACCGCAGCGGCTTCCGCCATTACCGGCAGGCCGACCATCCGCAGATGGGCAGCGACGATGTCTTCGCGATCGCCAGCCGCGGCGACGATGTCTGGTTCGGCACCTTCGGGGGCGGCCTGCACCGGCTGGCCGCCGACGGACGCATCACGCGCTTCGCCGCCGATGCCGCCGACGTGCAGGGCCTGCCGTCGGACAACGTGCTGTCGCTCGCGTTCGATGCGAAGGGCGTGCTGTGGGCGGGCACGATGTCGGGGCTGGCGAAGGTCGAGGGCGGACGCGTGCAGCGGGTCGCCTTGCCGGGCGGCGATGGCCTGATCATCTATTCGGTGTCCGCCGACGGCGACACGCTGTGGGTAGGCGCCTCCGATGGCGTGCACCGGCGCCTCGCGGACGGGCGCTGGGTATCGCCGCCGTGGTCGCCGATGTTCGCCCGGCCCAACGCGGTCATCGCGATGGCCAGCGACGGTCAGGGCGAGTACTGGTTGGCCAGCCAGGGTGGTTTGTGGCGGACCGGGGGCGATCGCGCGCCGGCGCCGGTGAATTACGACGCGCAGGGGGTCGGCATCGGCCGCGTGTTGCAGACGGTGTTGGCGCTGCCCGATGGCGGTTTGTGGGTGCCGGTGCCGACCCGCGGCCTGGCTTACCTGCGCTCGGACTGGCGCCGCATCGCGGCGTTCTCCACGGCGCAGGGCCTCGGTGGCGGCCTGTATCGCGGTCTCTCCCAGGCCGGAGCCGGTGGCCTGTGGATGGCCAGCAGCACCGGCAAGGTCGAACGACTGGATACGCGCAACGGGCACGTCGTGCCGCTGGCGCACCACGCGGCGCCCCTGGCGGAACTGCGCCTGACCTCGGTCCTGCAGGACCGGCGCGGGCAGCTGTGGATCGGTCATCGCAACGGATTGATCCGTACCGATCCGGCGACGGGCGCCCTCGTGCAGTGGGCGCACGACGGCGCGGATGCGGTGCCCGATTCCACCTCGATCGATTGGCTGGTGGAAGGCAAGGACGGCGGTCTCTGGCTGGTGACGCAGATGGGCAGCGTGCAGCAGCGCGATGCCGACGGGCACGTGTTGCGCACGATCGTGAAGGATCCCGATGACGGCACCGGCCTGCCCGATATCGAGGGCATCGCCGTCGCGCCGGACGGTCGCGCGTGGGTCGGGGGTGCCCAGGGCATGCTGCAGTGGGACCCGACGGCGGAACGCTTTTCGGCAGTGACCGAGATGGGCGCCGACCGGGTGTACGCGTTCGCGTTCGAACACGCCGACCGCCTGTGGCTGCATCGCATGTCGGGCGTGGAAGCGTGGCGACGCGACGGCGGCACCTGGGTGCGCGAACGCCTGATCGGCGCGGCAGACGGCTTGCCGGCGGTGGAGTCCACCGGCCTGGCCGTGGACCCGCAACGCCGCGTCTGGCTGGGCACGCGGCGCGGCCTGTTCCGGATCGATGCGAACCTGCGCGGTTCGCGCGCGCTGCTGCGCAACTTCGGCGTGCGCGAAGGCCTGCTGAGCCAGGAACTCAACGACCGTGGCCTGTTGATGACGGCCGAAGGCCTGCTGGTCACGACGGCCGCCGACGGTTCGGTCGCGCTGCTGGATACGCATCTGCCGGACCCGCGCCCGGTCACGCCGAACCTCGTGCTCGACAGCCTGCAGGTCAGTCGTGGCGACACGATGCTGCACCTGCCGGCGGGCGCGGGCATCGAGCTGCGTCCCGAGGACCACGAACTGCTCGTCGGCACGCGCCTGCTCAGCTACGAGAATCCGCTCGGCAATCGCTACCGCTCGTTGCTGGAAGGCTTCGACAGCGGTTGGGTCGACCAGGGCGCCAGCGGCGAACGCGTGTTCTCCGCGCTCACGCCGGGGCGCTACCGCCTGCGCATCCAGGCCTTCGACGCCGCCGGCAACGCCGCGCGCGAGCGGGTGCTCGCGGTGCACGTGCTGCCGCCGTGGTGGCGCAGCGCGTGGGGCTTGGCCCTGTTCGCGGTGCTGGGCGTGCTGCTGCTGCTCGCGCTCGGCGCGGCCTACCGCCGTCGCGTACGCCGCCGCAGCGCATGGCAGTTGGCCGAACACAAGCGGGAAGTGGCCGAACAGGCGTCGCTGGCGAAGACGCGCTTCCTCGCCACGCTGGGACATGAGATCCGCACGCCCATGACCGGCGTGCTGGGCATGACCGAACTGCTGCAGGCCACGCCGCTGGACACTCGGCAGAGGGGGTATACCGATGCGATCCAGCGCGCCGGCATGCACCTGCTGCGCCTGGTGAACGATGCGCTCGACCTGGCCAAGATCGAGGCGGGCAAGCTGGAACTGCAGCAGGTCGCGTTCGATCTGCACGCGCTGATCAGCGATGTGGTCGCGTTGATGGGTCCGGTGGCCGGCAAGCGCGGGCTCGCCTTCCACGACGGCATCGCCGCCGGCGTGCCGCGCACCGTGCGGGGCGACCCGCTGCGGCTGCGGCAGATCCTGCTGAACCTGCTCGGCAATGCGATCAAGTTCACCGAGGCCGGGCACGTGTCGCTGCGTGCGCTGCCGATGGCGGGACAGGGCGTGCGCCTGGAAGTCGGCGACACCGGTCCGGGCATCAACGCCGAGCAGCAGGAACGGTTGTTCCGCCGCTTCGAGCAGGCTGAAGGCGCGCAGACCACCGCGCGCTACGGCGGCAGCGGCCTGGGCCTGGCGATCTGCCAGGAGCTCGCCGTCGCGATGGGCGGCCGCATCACCGTGGACAGCGCACCGGGCAAGGGGACGCGTTTCTTCGTCGACCTGCCCGGCCTGCAGGCGACGAGCGCCGAGGCGGCCGCCGCGCCGTCTCCGCTCGAGGCGCCGCAGGCGCATAGCGATCCCGGATCGCGGGCGATCCTCCTGGTCGAAGACGACGCGAACGTCGCGGATGTCGTGGCCGGCCTGCTGCGCGCGCGCGGGCATCGCGTCACGCATGCGCCGCACGGCCTGGCGGCACTGACCGAAGTCGCCGCCACGACCTTCGACGTGGCCTTCCTGGACCTCGATCTGCCCGGGCTGGATGGCATGGCGCTGGCGCAGCAATTGCGGATGCGCGGCATCGCGACACCGCTGGTCGCATTGACCGCACGTACCGATGCCGAGGCCGAACCGCTCGCGCGGCAGGCGGGCTTCGACGATTTCATCCGCAAGCCGGTCACCGGCGACATGCTGGCCGCGGTGATCGCCTCCCTGCTGGCGCGCAGTCCGCCCGCGACGCCGGGAGACGCGCCGTGACGGCGGCATGGCGCTGGCTCGGCGTACTGTCGCTGGTGGTGGTCGCGCTCCAGGGCCGGGCCGATTCGCCCGAACCCGCGCTGCTGGGCGACTACATCACCGACACGCGCGCGCTCTATCCGCTCCGCGTCGGCGACTGGGAGTCGGTCGGCGAGAAGCGCTTCGAACAGCCCGAGTTGGGCGTAGCGGTCCGTTATCAGGACACCCGCAAGCCCGATCGCTGGATGGACCTGTACCTGTATCCGGCTGGCGTGATGTTCGACCCGGTGTTCGAGCGGGCGTTCCGGCAGAGCGTCGATGAGATCGTGCAGATCGCCCAGCAGCGCAATGCCGGCGAAGTCCGCCTCGGCGAGACGCGCACATTCGCGACGGCGCCGATCGCGGGCGAACGGATGCTGGGCCACCTCGCCCTGAAGGCCCGCTCCTTCGCCATGGAAATGCCGATGCGCGATGCGCGTTACCGCTCGGTGCTGGCGATGACGGTGCGCGACCTGTACTTCATCAAGATCCGCTACAGCGTGGAGGCCGACGCGGTGTCCGACGAGGACGCGCAGCGGCAGGCCGAGATGCTGTTGGCGGGTTTCGCGGCGGATGTCCGCATGTCGAATACCGGTGCGTGCTGGCAGACGCTGCAGGTGCGTCCCATGCCCGCGGACGGCCCGCGGCCGGCGGCGATCCTGGCCAGCACGAATGACGGCCAGGACGAGGAAATGTGGATCGCCGACGCCGCCGTCTACCTGCGGCCGGCCGTGATCGCGCGCGAAGCCGACGCGGCGCGGCTCCGGAACGAAGCCCAGTCCATCCGCGACGTGCTGCGGGGCCGCTGCGTGTCGCCGGAGAGGATGGAGATCATGGTGCCGGACGGGATGCGCGAGATCCGCTTCGAGTACCGCCTGCCGGGCGACGGCGGCGACGGCACGACGCCGCGCCTGAGGAGCCCGCGCTCCGGGTTGGGCTGAGGCGTTTGCGCGCGGCTCAGTCGGCCCACGCTTCGACGTACAGGGTGCGGTTCGCGTCGTCCGGGTCGGCGTGGATCCAGATGCCGCCCGCATCGTCGCGCGGCAGGTAGAAGCCGGCGTCCGCTTCCACCATCGTGCAGCTGCCGGGCGGCATTTCCTGGGCCAGCGTGCGCTGCCGGCAGGTGTCTTCGATGAAACGCCGCAGCGCGGGTGCCGCCGTCGCGTAGGGCGCATCGACGACGTACTGGTGGTCGCCCCAGCGCTGCGAATCCATCAACCGCACTTCGGCGACGGGTTGGCCCGCCATCTGCACGCGATCCGGAACCACCATCGCCCGCGCGGTGACGGCGGTGAGCGCATCGCGCGCGTCGTCGGCCAGGGTGTCTTCGCAATCCAGTTCGACGCGGGCGACGCGCGTGCGCCAGCCGGGCGCGAGTTCGTCCAGCCGGCGTGCGCGGATGCGGTCGCAGCCGGGCAGGACGTCAGGACCAAAGCCGGCTTGCTCGCCTGGCACCACCATCACCAGGGCGGGGAAGTCGCCCCCAGCCACCTGCAGCGTGCGCGTGCCGACCGCGTCGTCGGCGCGCGCCCGCGCGCCTGCGACCAGCAGCAGGCCGGCAGCGGCGGGGGCAAGCAGGTGGCGGCATTCCATTGCGTCACTCCGGGTGGGGCGCGGCGGTGCCGCGCGGGAATCATCGCCTACTGAACGTATGGACCGCGTCGACCAGGACGGTAACGTGCTCCGGATCCATGTCCGGCGACATGCCGTGGCCCAGGTTGAACACATGGCCTTCGCGCGAACCGCCGTTGCCGTCGCGGTAGCTGTCCAGCGTGCGCTTCACTTCCGCGCGGATCGCGTCGGGCGAGCCGTACAGCGTGGCCGGGTCCAGATTGCCCTGCAGCGCGACCTTGCCGCCGGTGCGGCGGGCGGCGTCGCCCAGTTCGATCAGCCAGTCCACGCCGACGCCTTCGGCGCCGCTGGCGGCCAGGTCTTTCAGGTAGGCCGCCGTGCCCTTGCCGAACAGGATCAGCGGAGTGCGCTCGGCGACGTCGCCACGCTGCAGTTCCTGGGCGATGCGCTGCAGGTAGGGCAGGGAGAACTCGCGGTACATCGCCGGGCTCAGCACGCCGCCCCAGGTGTCGAACACCTGCAGCGCCTGCGCACCGGCGGCGCGCTGCGCGGCCAGGTAGGCGATCACGGCGTCGGTGTTGACCGACAGCAGGCGGTGCAGCGCGGCCGGTTCGTTCAGCGCCATCGCCTTGATCCGGGCGTAGTCCTTGCTGCCGCCGCCTTCCACCATGTAGCAGGCCAGCGTCCAGGGGCTGCCGGAGAAGCCAATCAGCGGCACCTTGCCGTCCAGTTCGCGGCGGATCACCCTCACCGCGTCCATCACGTAGCGCAGCTCGGTCTCCATGTCCGGCACGCCGAGCTTGGCCGCATCGGCGGCGCTGCGCACGGTGCGCTCGAACTTCGGGCCCTCGCCTTCGACGAAGTACAGGCCCAGGCCCATCGCGTCCGGCACGGTCAGGATGTCGGAGAACAGGATCGCCGCGTCCAGGTCGTAGCGGCGCAGCGGCTGCAGGGTGACCTCGCAGGCGATCTCCGGGTTCTTGGCCATGGCGAGGAAACTGCCGGCGGCCTTGCGGGTGGCGCGGTACTCCGGCAGGTAGCGGCCGGCCTGGCGCATCAGCCAGACGGGCGTGCAATCCACGGGTTCGCGGCGCAGGGCGCGCAGAAATCTGCTGTTGGAAGCAGGATCATTCTTCAAGGCTGTCATCAGGAATCCGGGGGAGGGGGGTTACTTGGGCGCGTCGGCGCCGCGGGCGAACATCAGCTGGAAGCCGCGCTTGAGGTGGCTGTCGCGGGCTTTCTCGAAGGCTGCATTCGCCTCGTCCTGCAGCAGGTACTGCTCGCGCTTGAGCGTCGCGCGGCCGCCGATCTGGCCGGTTTCGCGCAACAGTTCCCAGCCCCCGAACAGATCGGGCTGGAGAGTCAGTTGGACGTAGCGGGGCGCTTCGCCCGCATCGGGGCGTTGCTGGAGGAAGACGCGCATGGCGCCATTTTAGCCGGACAGCACGCCCAGCACGCGGCTTTCGTCCACGTCCGGCACCACCTCGGCCCGGCCCAGGCCCCGCCACAGCACCAGCCGCAGGCGGCCGGCGAGGTTCTTCTTGTCCAGACGCATGCGGGCCAGCAGGGCCTCCGGCGCCAGCCCGGCCGGGATCCGGACCGGCAGGCCGTAGGCCGCCAGCAGCGCTTCGAGGCGGTCGGTATCGGCGGCGGGGGCCAGGCCCAGGTCGGCGGACAGCCGCGCCGCGAGCACCATGCCCACCGCCACCGCCTCGCCATGGTTGAGGTTGTCGTTGCCCAGGCCGCCGTAGCCCTGTTCGGTCTCGATCGCGTGGCCGAAGGTGTGGCCGAAGTTCAACAGCGCGCGCTCGCCCTTTTCCAGGGGATCGCGGGCCACGATCTCGGCCTTGTGTTCGCAACTGGCGGCGATCGCCAGCGCCAGCGCTTCGCCGTCCATCGCCAGCAGGGCGTCGCGCTCCTGTTCCAGCCATTGGAAGAAGCGCGCATCGCGGATCGCGCCGTACTTGATCACTTCGGCCAGTCCGGCGCGCAGTTCGCGCGGGGGCAGCGTGGCCAGCGCCGCGGTATCGGCGAACACCGCGCGCGGCGGATGGAAGGCGCCCACCAGGTTCTTGCCCTGCGGGATGTCCACCGCGGTCTTGCCGCCCACGGAGGAATCCACCATCGACAACAGCGTCGTCGGCACCTGCACGCAATCCACGCCACGCATCCAGCAGGCCGCCGCGAAGCCGGCCAGGTCGCCCACCACACCGCCGCCGAGCGCGACCACACAGGCGTCTCGGGTGGCGCCGAGCTGTGCCAGCGCCTCGATCGCGTGGCCGAAGTGGGCCAGCGTCTTCGATTCCTCGCCCGCGGGCAGGATGAAGGTACCGATGGCCAGGTCCGGGCGCGCGGCATGCAGCGCCTCGCGCACGGCGCCGGCGTAGAGCGGCGCGACCACCGAGTCGCTGACCAGCAGCACATGCCGGCCGCGCACATGGCGCGCGAGCGCGGCGCCGTCGCCCAGCAGGCCCGGCCCGATGGTGATGGTGTAGGGGATCTCGCCGCCGACATCGACGGTGCGTGCGTGGTTCATGCGTTCTCTTCGATGGGCTGCCAGCGGTGCGCCAGCAACTGGGTCAGGCGGGCGGTGGCCTCCGGCGGCGTCAGGCCGTCGGTGTCCAGGGCCAGGTCGGCGACCTCGCGGTACAACGGTTCGCGCAGCGTGGCCATGTCCTGCAGCACCTGCTCGCGGTCCGGGCGCTGCAGCAGCGGACGGTTCGTGCAGCGGCCAAGCCGCTTCAACTGCGCCTCCACGCTGACCTGCAGGTAGACCACGTAACCGCGTTGCTTCATCAGCGCCCGGTTGTCGGCGTCCAGCACCGCACCACCGCCGGTGGAGACCAGTTGGCCATGGCCGGCGAGCAGTTCGTGCAGGCTGGCTTTTTCGCGCTCGCGGAAGCCGGCCTCGCCCAGGTGCTCGAACAGCGTCGCGATGCTCGCGCCGGTGCGGTCCACGATGGCCTGGTCCGCATCGACGAAGACCAGCCCGAAGCGCTCGGCGACGCGCCTGCCGATGGAGGTCTTGCCCGCGCCGGTAGGGCCGACGAGGATCAGGTTGGGGGCCGGATTCATGATGGGCAGATGCTAGCACCGCCCCGCGCGTGGCGTGGCCTTAACACCGGCGGGACTACGGTGTCCGCCCGGCACTGGGCCGGCCCCGTGGAGGAACGCACCATGTCCGTCGCCAAGATCATCGAGGTCAACGCTTCGTCCAAGACCAGCATGGAAGATGCCGTGAAGGTCGGCCTGAAGAAGACCTCCGAAACCGTCAAGAACATCAAGGGCGCCTGGGTGAACGAGATCAAGGTCGTCACCGACGATGGCGGCAACGTCACCGAGTGGCGCGTGAATTTGCGGATCAGCTTCGTGGTGACCTGAGGGGCGCTGAGCTGGACGAATGCCTGTCGTGGGAGCGACGTAAGTCGCGATGAAGCGCCCGCATGTCATCATCGCGACTTGCGTCGCTCCCACAACCCGCCGCTAGGTGGTGACGGGCCTGCGCTGCTCATCCAGCCTGACCACGCGCTCGGCGGTCGCCGGCAGTGTCGCCAGCAGGTGATGGCTGGTGCGTTCGTAGTGCTGGATGAAGCGGTCCAACTGCGCGCGGTCCATGCCGGTACGCGAGGGATCGCGCGCCGCCATCGCCTGCTCCTGCTGCCATCGCCAGGTGGGCACGATCTCGAAGCCCGGCGGCTGCAGGAACCACAGCGCGTCGATGCGCGACCACAGCGCGGGATAGTCGCGGCGCAGCGCATCGTTGCAATGCCGGCGCCAGCGACCGTCCGCGTCGTCCTCGCGTTCGAGCGTGTTGAGTGGGGTGGCCAACGCGGCATCGTCCTCGGGTTGGGCCTTCAGGCACCAGCCCTCGAACAGCACCAGGTCCACCTGTCCGTCGATGCGCGACCACGCGGCGTCCGGCGCGCGATCGTCCGCCAGCTTGTCGAACCGCGGCAGTACCGTGTCCCGGCCTTCGCGCAGCGCATCCAGCACCTCGCAGCCCAGCGCCACATCGTGCGTGCCGGGCGGGCCGCGGGTGGCGAGCAGCGGATGCACGTCGGTCGCGAGCCGTTGGCGTTGCGCGCGCGTCAGGTACAGGTCGTCCAGCGACAGCACGGCCACGCGCAGGCCTTCATCGCGCGCCCGGGCCGCCACCTGGTCCGCCAGCGTCGATTTGCCGCTGCCCTGCAGGCCGGTGATCGCGAACACCGGCGTGGCCACCGGCACCGCGCGTGCCGCGGCCAGGGCGTCGGCTACCAGCCGGTCGGGAAATCCGCCTTGATGCGGTGTCGTCGTCATCGCGCGACAATAGCGCATGCCCGGAACGCGGGCGCTGCCGTCGTGATGCCATGACCGATCTGTATGCCGAAGCCCTCGCCACGTTCGCCGCGCTGTTCGGTGAAGCGAAGACCGCGGGCACCGAAATCGAGCCCAACGCGATGACCGTCGCGACGGCGACGTCCGACGGCCATCCTTCCGCGCGTACCGTGTTGCTGAAGGCGTTCGACGAACGCGGCTTCGTCTTCTACACCCATACGCACAGCCAGAAGGGCCGCGAACTTCACGAAAACCCGCGCGCGGCGCTGCTGTTCCTCTGGCGCAGCCTGCGCGAGGCAGGCATCCAGGTGCGCGTCGAAGGTTCGGTGACCCCGGTCAGCGATGCCGAGGCCGATGCCTATTTCGCGTCCCGCCCGCGGCAGAGCCAGCTGGGTGCCTGGGCATCGATCCAGTCCGAGACGCTGGACTCGCGCGAAGCGTTCGAAAGCCGCATGGCCGACGTCGAAGCGCGCTTCGCCGGTGGCGACGTGCCGCGCCCCGAAGGCTGGAGCGGCTACCGCGTCGCGCCGGATGCCATCGAGTTCTGGTACGGCGCGCAGTTCCGTCTGCACGAGCGCTGGCGCTATGCCTGCGACGCCGCGGGCGCGTGGAGCAAGCGGATGCTGTTTCCTTGAGCGACTTCGGCAACCATCGTAGGACCGATGCGAGTCGCGAACGGTGGGCGCTTCGCAAGAAACTCGCGACTTGCGTCGCTCCCACACGGCGTCTGTTGCCATGATGGGGCCGCGCCGCATCGTCTGCCTGACCGAAGAGCCGACCGAGACGCTGTACGCGCTCGGCGAGCAGGACCGCATCGTCGGCATCAGCGGGTTCACCGTGCGGCCGCCGGAGGCGCGCAAGGAGAAGCCCAAGGTCAGTGCGTTCACCAGCGCGAAGATCGACGAAATCCTGAAGCTGCGCCCCGATCTGGCCATCGGCTTCTCCGACATCCAGGCCGACATCGCGGCCGAGCTGGTGCGGCACGGCGTGGAAGTGTGGATCAGCAACCATCGCAGCGTGGAGGGCATCGTCGACTACGTGCGGCGCCTGGGTGCGCTGGTCGGCGTGGCGGCCCGCGCCAACGACTACGCCGATGCGCTGGAACGCGGCCTGGACGACGTCCGCGCGCAGGCGGCACGGCTGCCGCGCAGGCCGACGGTCTACTTCGAGGAATGGGACGAACCCCAGATCACCGGCATCCGATGGGTGTCCGAGCTGATCGGCCTCGCGGGCGGCGACGATGTCTTTCCCGAAATGGCGTGCGAGCCGCTGGCGAAGCACCGGATCCTCGCCGATGGCAGCGAGGTGGTGCGGCGCGCGCCGGACATCATCCTCGGCTCGTGGTGCGGCAAGAAATTCCGGCCCGAGCGGGTCGCGGCACGCCCCGGCTGGGACGCAATACCCGCCGTGCGCGACGGCGAACTGCACGAGATCAAATCGCCCTTGATCCTGCAGCCGGGACCGGCCGCGCTGACAGACGGCGTGCGGGCGATCGCGGCCATCGTGCAGGCGTGGGCGTCGCGGCGCGCCTGAACCGGGAGCGATGGCGGATCCACGTGTGGAAGCGACGTAAGTCGCGATGGGCCGCCGCGGTGCTTCATCGCGACTTACGTCGCTCCCACAGATGCTCTTCGTCTCAGAAGTTCCGCTGGAACTTCACCGCCTCCGTGCGTCCGCCGGTCTTCACCACGATTTCGAAGCGGTACGAATCGCGTGGCGAGATGCGCGCCGTGCCGATCAGGTCGGTGTACTCGCCGGCCTCCACCTTGCGCAGCGTGATCGCCTGGCGCGCGCCGGACAGGTCGTGCGCGCTGACGCTGACCTCGCCATCGGCGTCGACCTCCTCGGTGCCCTTCATTTCGCGCAGGGCGACCAGCACCAGCGCGGTGCCGGCATCGCGGGGCACGCCGTACTGTTTGGCGACCGCCTCGCTCAGGGCCAGCGTCGGCAGCGCGTTGTAACGCACGCGCAAGCTGCCGAAGTCGGTCTCGGCGGGTGCGGGCGGTACGAACTCGGCGGTACGAGGCGCTTCGCCCCCGGAGCAGGCGGTCAGCAGGGCGAGGAAGAGGGCGGGCAGCAGTCGGATTTTCATCGTGGCGATCGTCGCGGGGATGGAGGTCAGTCGTTGGCGGCCGACAATTCGCCGCCGCGCACCGTGGCCGCATGCACGGCCCGGGCGACCAGGGCTTCGAAGCCGCCGGCCTGGAAGGTTTCGATCGCTGCCTGGGTAGTGCCGTTGGGCGAGGTCACGCGGCGGCGCAGTTCCGTGGCCGTCTCGCCGCTCTCGGTCAGCATGCGCGCCGCGCCGAGCACCGTCTGCAGTACCAGCGTGCGCGCGGCCTCGGCCGACAGGCCTTCGGCCACGGCCGCGGCCTCCATCGCCTCGGCCAGCAGGAACACATAGGCCGGGCCGCTGCCGGAGACGCCGGTGACCGCGTCCATTTTCGTTTCGGCATCGATCCACACGGTCGGGCCTGCGGCGGAGAGCAGCAGTTCCGCGCGCTCGCGGCCGGCCGCGTCGACTTCCCCGCTGGCATGCAGGCCGGTGACGCCCGCGCCCAGCAGCGCGGGCGTGTTGGGCATGCTGCGCACGACCGGCAGGCCGCCGCCCAACCAGCGCTGCATCTGCGCGACGGTGATGCCGGCCGCGATGGAGACGGCCAGCGGGCGCTGCGCCTGTGCGAGCGGCGCGAGTTGTTCGCACACCGTGCGCATGACCTGCGGCTTCACCGCGAACACCCAGGTGTCGGCGCCGTGTGCGGCTTCGCCGGACGCGGAGAAGACCTGCACGCCGAAGTCCGCGGCGAGCGCGGCGCGCAGCGGTTCGGCGGGTTCCGCCACCCGGATGCGCGACCGGTCCGCGCCACGCTGGATCAGGCCGCCGATCAGGCTGCGCGCCATGTTGCCGCCGCCGATGAAGGCCAGCGGGTGGGTCAGCATGCGATGGGTGGTGGGCGTCATGGCATCGGTCTCGGAAAGAAAGGAAGGACTCAGGCGGGTCGCGGCGGTCGCGCGCCGAACAGCGCGGTGCCGATGCGGACCATCGTGGCCCCATTCGCGACGGCGAGCGGGTAGTCCGCGCTCATGCCCATCGACAAGGTGTCCACGCCCGGGTGGTGCGCGGCTACCGCATCCTGCAGGGACTGCATGCGGCGGAAGGCCGCGATGCGCCGGGTGGCGTCGGGGTGGGGTGCGGGGATGGCCATCAGTCCGCGCAGGCGCAGCCGCGGTTCGGCCGCAATGGCGTCGGCGAGGGCGGCGACCTCTTCGGGCCGGCAGCCGTGCTTGCTGGTTTCGTCATCGATGTTCACCTGCACGAGCACGTTCAACGGCGCGCGGTCCGCAGGTCGATTGCGTGACAGAGCGCCAATCAATTTGTGACGGTCTACCGTCTGCACCCAGTCGAACACCTGCGCGGCAAGTTCGGCCTTGTTCGACTGGAGATGGCCGATGAGATGCCATTCCAGGCCCATGCCGGCCAGTTCGCCGATCTTCGCCTGGGCTTCCTGCACGTAGTTTTCGCCGAAAGCGCGTTGTCCGGCGCGGGCGAGTTCCGCGACGGCAGAGGCCGGTTGCAGCTTGGACACGGCCAGCAGCGCAGGGGTTGGCCGATGTGCGGCTTTCGCTGCGTTTTCAAGGTGTTGCAGGGTCTCGCTGAGGGTGTCGGCGAGCATGTTCATCCAACCATTGGCGGGAACGGCAAGGGCGCTATACTGCCCTTCGGGGAATCAACGTTCCAGTTCGCAGCAACTTGGGGAAGCAGCGTCATGGATATCGCCGAACTTCTGGCGTTCTCGGTAAAGAACAAGGCCTCGGACCTCCACCTGTCGGCCGGCTTGCCGCCGATGATCCGCGTGGATGGCGACGTGCGCCGCATCAACATCCCGGCGCTGGACCACAAGCAGGTGCACGCGCTGGTGTACGACATCATGTCGGACAAGCAGCGGCGCGACTTCGAGGAATTCCTCGAGGTCGACTTCTCGTTCGAGATCCCGTCGCTGGCGCGCTTCCGCGTCAACGCCTTCAACCAGAACCGCGGCGCCGGCGCCGTCTTCCGTACGATTCCGTCGGAAGTGCTGACCCTGGAAGACCTGGGCTGCCCGCCGCTGTTCCGCGAACTGATCCAGCAGCCGCAGGGCCTGATCCTGGTCACCGGCCCGACCGGTTCGGGCAAGTCGACCACGCTGGCTGCGATGATCGACCACATCAACAAGAACGAGTACGGGCACATCCTCAGCGTCGAAGACCCGATCGAGTTCGTGCACACCTCGCAGAAGTGCCTGATCAACCAGCGCGAAGTGCACCGCGACACGCACGGCTTCAACGAAGCGCTGCGCTCGGCGCTGCGCGAAGACCCGGACTACATCCTGGTCGGCGAGTTGCGCGACCTGGAAACCATCCGCCTGGCGCTGACCGCCGCGGAGACGGGCCACCTGGTGTTCGCCACCCTGCACACGAGCTCGGCGGCCAAGACCATCGACCGCGTGATCGACGTGTTCCCCGCCGGCGAGAAGCCGATGGTGCGCTCGATGCTGTCCGAATCGCTGCGCGCGGTGATCTCGCAGGCGCTGCTGAAGAAGATCGGCGGCGGCCGTACCGCGGCGTGGGAAATCATGGTGGGCACGCCCGCCATCCGCAACCTGATCCGCGAGGACAAGGTGGCGCAGATGTACTCCGCCATCCAGACCGGCCAGCAGAACGGCATGATGACCCTGGACCAGCACCTGCAGGACCTGGTGAAGCGCGCCCTGATCACCCGCCAGCAGGCCAAGGAATACGCGAAGGACAAGCGGTTGTTCGAATGACGGCTCGACCTGTGCGGCGCCGCGCCGCCTGACCGCCGCCTCTCCTACGGAGCAGACCCATGAGCACCATCGACTTCACCTCCTTCCTCAAGCTGATGGCGCACCAGAAGGCGTCGGACCTGTTCATCACGTCCGGCATGCCGCCGTCCATCAAGGTGCACGGCAAGATCTCGCCGATCACGCAGACGCCGCTGACGTCGCAGCAGTCGCGCGACCTGGTGTTGAACGTGATGACGCCCGCCCAGCGCGAAGAGTTCGAAAAGACGCACGAGTGCAACTTCGCCATCGGCGTGGCAGGCGTGGGCCGCTTCCGCGTGAGCTGCTTCTACCAGCGCAACCAGGTGGGCATGGTGCTGCGTCGCATCGAGACGCGCATCCCGACCATCGAAGAGCTGAACCTGCCGCCGGTCATCAAGACGCTGGCCATGACCAAGCGCGGCATCATCATCTTCGTCGGCGCGACGGGCACGGGCAAGTCCACGTCGCTGGCGGCGATGATCGGCTACCGCAACCAGAACTCGACCGGCCACATCATCACGATCGAAGACCCGATCGAGTTCGTGCACAAGCACGAGGGCTGCATCATCACGCAGCGCGAAGTGGGCATCGACACCGACAGCTGGGACGCGGCGCTGAAGAACACCCTGCGCCAGGCGCCCGACGTGATCATGATCGGCGAGGTGCGCACCCGCGAGGGCATGGACCACGCCATCGCCTTCGCCGAAACGGGCCACCTGGTGCTGTGCACGCTGCACGCGAACAACGCCAACCAGGCGATGGACCGCATCATCAACTTCTTCCCGGAAGACCGCCGCACCCAGCTGCTGATGGACCTGTCGCTGAACCTCAAGGGCGTGGTCGCGCAGCAACTGATCCCCACCCCGGACGGCAAAGGCCGGCGCGTGGCGATGGAGATCCTGCTGGGCACGCCGCTGGTGCAGGACTACATCCGCGACGGCGAAGTGCACAAGCTGAAGGAGTTGATGAAGGAGTCGACCAACCTCGGCATGAAGACCTTCGACCAGGCCCTGTTCGAGCTGTACCAGGCCGGCGAGATCAGCTACGAAGACGCGTTGCGCTACGCCGATTCGCAGAACGAAGTGCGCCTGCGCATCAAGCTGGCCCAGGGCGGCGACGCCCGCACGCTGGCGCAGGGCCTGGATGGCGTGGAGATCGCGGAAGTCCGCTGATCCCGAACGCCATGCGGTACACGGAAGGGGCGGGCGACCGCCCCTTTTTCGTGCGCGTTTAACCCGTCCCTTACATGGGGCTGACTTCGTTCTGAACGTGTTCGCGCCGCGATGCGTGGCGCGGTGGCCATGCAGGTAGGGTGGCGAGCCATTCGCACACCCGCTCAGGATGGAACGCATGCGCAGGGACAGGATCGTCGCCGTCGTCGTGGTGGTGTTGGTGCATGCGTTCGTCGGTGTTGTGCTGCTGGCCCCTCGCCCGCCGGGGCAGGGTCGGATGTCGGAGGACAGCCACCGCCTGCGTCTTCGCTTCATCGCGCGCCCGAACGTGGTTCTACGCACCGCGGCCTCGCCCCCGGACCTTTCGTCGCTGCCTGCACGTCCGCGTCCCGCGCCACGCGCGCCAGCCGCGGGCCCCGAGACCACGCCGCGCGACGCGCAGCCGCTACCCGCGCACGGTACAGGGCCGCTGGTGCTCTCGCTGCCGGCTGCGCCGCTGCGCGCGGGCGAGCGTGATCTCTTCACCCGCCAGGACAAGCACGCGTTCGAGGCGCCGTCGCGGCTCAACGTGACCCTCCACGACAGCACGTTTGTCGGCCGCTACCAGCAGTTCCTCAAGGACGTGACCTGCGAAGAACTTCGCCGTGCCATGCGCAGAAGCCCCTCCAGCGCCGACACGATCATGGCCTCGATGAGCCGCCGCGGCTGCGCGATCTGATCGGCTGCCGACGCCGGAAACCCGGCAAACGATGAGAATCTCATCGATGGCAACGCTTTTTCCTTCGGTGTCGCACCATAAAGGTGTGCATCGAAGAAATGTTCTTTTTCATTGCACTCGGAAGATCGTGCCAGCGAACACGACGACGTCGTCATGGCACAGGGGAGTCCCGCGACGGGGACGGCGACCCTCATCGCCGTGCCAGCGGAGCCGGACCGCGAGGGGGAAACTGCACGACCTCCGACACCCGGAAGTGTTGACTTCCGGCACCTCACGGGAGGGCGAGTGGATCCGAAGATGGTCATGAACCGACACGGCGTCGGCATGCAAGGACACGACCGCGATGATGCAGATCCTCAGCCACACCCCCCTCTGGGTCTTCGGCCTGTTCTTCGGCCTGGTCTACCTGGGGTATCTGCAGAGCAGGACGCGCCAGGTTTCTCGCGGCCGCCTCGTCGTGCTGCCGCTCGCCATGCTGGCCTGGTCGCTGTACTCGGTCTGGTCGACCTTCGATGCCCATCTCACGGCGCTGGCCGCCTGGGCCTGCGCGTGGGTGGCCGTGGTGGCCAGCGCGAGCGTGCGCGCTCCGTCACGCCGTGCGGCCTACGACGCCTCGACAAAGCAGTTCACCGTGCCCGGCAGCTGGGTGCCGCTGGCGCTGATGATGGGCATCTTCTTCTTCAAGTACGCGGTGGCCGTGGTCCATGCCACTAACCCGGGCGTGCTCGGGACGACAACCGCGGTCGTTGTGGTCGCCGGTACGTACGGGCTCTTCAGCGGAATGTTCATGGCGCGTGCGCTGCGAGTGCTGGCGGTGATGAAGCCGCAGCGGCTGGTGGAGCGTGGTGCCTGAGGGAAGCGGGTTCCGGGAAGCTATGGGTCCAGCAAATCCGCAAGCCTGCGCTTCGGGTTGACGAGGAAGTCCCGGGTCACCAGGTAATGCTCGGTGTGCTCGTATGCGATGCGCTGCAGGCCGTCTTCCCCAATCTGATAGATCCAAGCATCCGGGTATGCCATCAGGATCGGGGAGTGCGTCGCAATGACGAACTGCGAACCTTCCTGCACCAGCTGATGTAGGCGGGTCAGCGTCGCCAGCTGGCGGGTGGGTGACAGGGCGGCCTCGGGTTCGTCCAGGATGTAGAAGCCGTTGCCGCTGAAACGGTGGGTCATCAGCGAGAAGAAGGACTCTCCATGAGATTGCGCGTGCAGCGAATTTCCGCCGTAGTACTCCGCGATGTCGAGCTTGTCGATCTCGCTCGCGACATTGAAGAAGCTCTCGGCCCGCAGGAAATATCCCCCGCGCGCCCGCTTGGTGCTCTTCACCAGCAACAGGCACTCGTGCAATGAAGAGTGCGATGCGTGCGTCTGGAAGTTGAAGTTCTTGCTGCCACCTTCGGGATTGAAGCCCCAGGCGATCGCCATGCCTTCGAGCAACGTGGACTTTCCACTGCCATTCTCACCTACGATGAAGGTGACCTTCGGGTGCAGCTCCAGCGTACCCAGGTTACGGACGACCGGGAGCGAGAACGGGTAGCTGTCGAAGGACGGGACCTTGTCGCGCTTCAGCTTCACGTCCAGGACGTAGTGCTCGGCTTCCAGTGCGCGCATGTATCCATCCTGGGGCGTGGGTTATGCCTTCATGCTACCCGTATCCAACCACCGCTGGTGCCACGACAGCGCTTCCGGCAGCAGGTGCGGGGTGTGCTTGCCGTAGCTGTGGTGCAGGGCGCGGTCGAAGTAGTCTTGCAGCGCGTCGCGGTAGTCGGGGTGGCTGCAGTTGTCGATGAGCGTGCGCGCGCGCTGCTTCGGGGTGAGGCCGCGCAGGTCGGCCAGGCCCTGCTCGGTGACGATGACGGACACGTCGTGCTCGGTGTGGTCGACGTGGCTGACCATCGGCACCAGCGCCGAGATGCTGCCGCCCTTGGCGGTGCTGGGGCTGAGGAAGACCGACATGAACCCGTTGCGGGCGAAATCGCCCGAGCCGCCGATGCCGTTCTGGATCCGGCTGCCCATCACGTGGGTGGAATTGACGTTGCCGTAGAGGTCGGCCTCGATCATCCCGTTCATGCCGATGCAGCCGAGGCGGCGCACCAGTTCGGGATGGTTCGACATTTCCTGCGTGCGCAGGATGATGCGCTCGCGATAGAAGGCGATGTCGCGCTTGAACACCTCGTTCGCTTCCGGACTCAGCGCGAAGCCGGTGCACGAGGCGACATCGAGCACGCCGTCGCGCAGCAGGTCGAGCATGCCGTCCTGGATCACCTCGGTGAACGCGGTCAGGCCGCGGAAGCCGCTCTTCGCCAGGCCGGCCAGCACCGCGTTGGGGATGTTGCCCACGCCGGATTGCAGCGGCAGCAGGCTCGGTGGCAGGCGGCCCTGCGCGACTTCGTGCTTGAGGAATTCGATCAGGTGCCCGGCGATGCGTTCGCTGGTCGCGTCGATGGGCGTGAACGGGCTGTTGCGGTCCGGGCCGTGCGTGCGCACGATGGCGACGATCTTGTCCGGGTCGCAGTGCAGGGCGGTGTCGCCGATGCGGTCCTGCACATGCTCCAGCGGGATCGGCTTGCGATGCGGCGGCAGCGCGGTGCCGTAGTAGATGTCGTGCATGCCCTCCAGGTCGGCGGGCTGCCAGTCGTTGACCTCGACGATCACCTTCTTCGCCAGATCCAGCCAGGTCTTGTTGTTGCCGACCGAGGTCGAGGGCACGAGCTTCCCGTCTTCGCGGATCGCTGAGACCTCGACCACCGCGGTGTCGATGGCGCCGTAGAACCCGAACCACACGTGTTGCGCCACGTGGCTGAGGTGGATGTCGATGTAGTCCAGGGTGCCGTCGTTGATCCGCTTGCGCGCGTCCGGGTCGCTCTGGAACGGCATGCGCAGGGCGATGGCGTCCGCCTTGGCCAGCGCGCCGTCCAGCTCGGGCGCGGTGGAGGCGCCCGTCATCAGCTTGATCTGGAACGGAAGGCCGGCAGCGTGCGCCTGTTCGATGCGCGCGGCCAGGGCGAGCGGCACGGCCTTCGGGTAGCCCGAGCCGGTGAAGCCGCTCATCGCGACGGTCTCGCCGGGCTGGATCAGCGCTGCGGCGGCCTCCGGCGTGGTCAGGCGGGCGCGCAGGGCGGCGTGGCGGATGCGGTCTTCGGACATGGCGGCGGGCGATGGGCGCGAAACGGGCATTATCCTGCCCGGGGTCGGGCGCCAGCATACGACCATCGTGGCACGCGGGAATTGCGGCGGATCAATGCCCCGCGCGTGCCATCCACGGCGGCCGCTGCCTGGCGGCGCGCTTGAACGCGGGGCAATCCTCGCGGTGCGCGCCCGGCAGGTAGCCCAGGCTCATCAGGAATTCGTTGGTGATCTCGCCACCGGTGAAGCGGAAGGTCTTCTTGAACAGCTTCACCCAGTCCGCCTTCGGCAACGGATGGTGCGCGTCAAGCCAGGCCGCGAAGCCGCCATGGCTCCGGCGTAGTGTCTGGATGACCTGGGCGTTGTGGATCGCCGCGTCCACTTTCAAGCGGTTGCGGATGATGCCGGGGTCGGCCAGCAGGCGGGCGCGGTCCTTCTCGCCGTAGCGGGCGACCTTGTCCACGTCGAAGCCGCCGTAGGCGGCACGGAAGCCGTCGCGCTTGCGCAGCATGGTTTCCCAGCTCAGCCCTGCCTGGTTGATCTCCAGCAGCAGGCGTTCGAACAGCACCGACTCCTCGCGCTGCGGGAAGCCGTATTCGTGGTCGTGGTAGGGGCCATGCAGCGGGTGGCCGGGGGCGGCATCGCAGTAACCGGACATGGGAAAAGGCAAAGAGGGGGACGCCCCATTCTAGGCGGCATCGCGGACCGTTCCCGTCCGCAGGCGCGCGCCCGCGCGTGCCGGGCTAGAATGACGGCCATGCAAGACGCCGCCACGCCCCTGGCCAACCAGCTGCTGATCGCGTCGCCGGCGCTGTCGGATCCGACCTTCGCCCGCAGCGTGGCGCTGATCTGCCAGCACGACGATGAAGGCGCGATGGGCGTGGTGGTGAACCGGCCTTCCGAGTACACGCTGGGCGAAGTGCTGCGGCAGATGCACCTGGAAGCGCAGGACCCGCGCCTGGCCGAGCAGGTGGTGCTCGCCGGCGGCCCGGTGCATCCGGAGCGCGGCTTCGTGCTGCACGACGGCGCCCGCGCCTGGGAATCCACGATGGAAGTGGCCGACGGACTCTATCTGACGACGTCCCGCGACATCCTCGAAGCGATGGCGGCCGGCGACGGCCCGGCGCATGCGATCGTCGCACTGGGGTGCGCGGGCTGGGGCGCCGGGCAACTCGAATACGAACTGGGCGAGAACAGCTGGCTGACCGCGCCCGCGGACGCCGAGTTGCTGTTCGCGCTGCCGCTGGAGCGGCGCTGGCAGGCGGCGGGCCAGCGGATCGGCGTGGACATGACGCGACTGACCGACTACAGCGGCCACGCATGAACCTGCGCGCACGGTCGAAGACGCGTTCTCCACGGCCGCCGGTGCAGGATGGGATGCGTATGTCCGAACGGAGGCAGTGGGCATGAAGCTGGACGGCACCGTACTGGGATTCGACGTGGGCGCCCGCCGCATCGGCGTGGCGGTGGGCAGCGCCTTCGGCACCGGCGCACGCGCGCTGGCGGTGATCGACGTACATGGCCACGGGCCCGACTGGCCGGCCATCGACAGGCTGCATGCCGAATGGAAGCCCGACGGGCTGGTGGTCGGCGACCCCATGACCCTCGATGGCGGCGACCAGCCGATCCGCAAGCGTGCCCATGCCTTCGCCCGCGAACTGCGCGTGCGCTACAACCTGCCGGTAGTGCTGGTGGACGAGCGCACCAGTTCGGTGGAGGCTTCGCAGCGGTTCGCGCAGGACCGCGCCGAAGGGCGCAAGCGCCGCCGCGATGCCGCCGCCCTGGATGCCGTCGCCGCCGCCGTGATCATCGAACGCTGGCTGGCCGCGCCGCACGACGCGACCCAGCTGACCTGACTCTTCCCATACGACGCCCCATGACCCCACAACTCGATTCGGATGGACGCCTGCGGCACCTGCTGACGCTGGAAGGATTGCCCCGCGAAACCCTGTGCCGGTTGATCGACCGCGCCGGCCAGATCCGCGACGCGGCGCTGGGGCGTACGCCGCGGCGCACGGTGCTCGATGGCACCACGGTCTGCACGTTGTTCTTCGAACCGTCCACGCGCACCCGCAGTTCGTTCCACATCGCCGCACAGCGGCTGGGCGCGGACGTGTTGAACTTCGACGCGTCCACCTCGTCCACCCGCAAGGGCGAGACGGCGCGCGACACCCTGCGTAACCTCGAGGCGATGGGCGTGCGCGGCTTCGTCATCCGGCACGCGGACGACGGTGCCGTCGCCGCGCTGGCCGCCGAGGCGGGCGAGGGCACCGCACTGATCAACGCGGGCGACGGCCGCAGCGCGCACCCGACCCAGGGCCTGCTGGACGTACTGACCCTGCGCCAGGCGAAGGGGCCGGATTTCTCGAAGATGAAGGTGCTGATCGTCGGCGACGTGAAGCACTCGCGCGTGGCACGCTCGGACCTGCACGCGCTGCGCACGCTGGGCGCAGGCGAGATCCGCGTCTGCGGCCCGCAGTCGCTGCTGCCGGACGACGGCACGCTGGCAGGCTGCGAGGTCGGCCAGGATTTCGACGCCATGCTCGAGGGCGTGGATGCGGTGATGATGCTGCGCCTGCAGCGCGAGCGCATGGAGGAGGGCCTGGTGGCCTCGCTGGAGGACTACCACCGCGACTACGGCCTCGACGCGACCCGCCTGACGCGTGCGGCGAAGGACGCCGTGGTGCTGCATCCCGGCCCGATCAACCGCGGCGTGGAGATCACCGACGAGGTCGCCGACGGTCCGCAGTCGCTGGTGTTGCGCCAGGTGAGCAACGGCGTGGCCGTGCGCATGGCCGTGCTCGAGACGCTGCTGGCCTGAGGCTGCGCCGCCGGGCTCACTCCTCGGCGGCGACGATGCGGTCCTTGCCCGCCTGCTTGGCCTGGTACATGGCGCGGTCCGCGCGCGCGAGCAGGTCGTCCTGCGATTCGCCTGGACGCCAGCGCGCCACGCCGGCGCTGAAGGTCACCATGATGCCGCGCCCTTCGTAGATCAGCGGCTTGTGCGACAGCCGGCCGCGCAGCCGTTCCAGCGTGCCGGTGGCTTCCAGGAAACTGGTCTCCGGCAGCAGCAGCACGAATTCCTCGCCGCCGAAGCGCGCGATGGCGTCGCTCGCGCGCAGCGTGGCGCGTGCCATCACCACCACGTGGCACAGCGCGGCGTCGCCGCCCAGATGGCCGTGCGCGGCGTTGATGTGGCGGAAGTCGTCCAGGTCCAGCATCGCCAGGCTCAGGGTCTGGCCGCTGCGCAGTGCGCGCACCGACTCGCGCTTGAACAGTTCGTCGAAGCCACGGCGGTTCAGCGCATCCGTCAGCTGGTCGACGCGGACCAGCTCGGACACCGATTGCAGTTCGACTTCCAGGTCGGCCACGCGCTGCTCGGCGGCTTCCACTTCGCGGCGGGCCTCGATCAGGCTGTCGCGCGACCGCAACGCCTGCGCCTGCACCTCGGCGGTGTCCTGCAGGATGTCCTCCATCCGCTTGCCGAGCTCGGCGATGCTGCGGCTCTCGCGCACGGCCTGGGCATGGAAGCTGATGCGGTCGTGGAATTCGCCGGTGCTGTTGGCCATGCCGTCCAGGCGCTCGACGAAGGTGACCATCATTTCCTTCATCGAGGCCTTCGATTCGGCCAGCCCCTGCTTCAGCAGGCCCTGCTTGTAGATCACCTCGCGCAGGCCGGCGCGGGTCTGTTCCAGCGACGTGCGGTCCAGCGGACCGGCCAGCAGCTGGCGTACCGCGCCGATCTGGTCCTGCAGCCAGCTGCCGTCCTCGATCAGTTCGCCGACGTTCTCCAACAGCAGGTCGAACAGGCTGCGCATCAGTTCCTGCGCGTCGTTGACCTCATGCGTGCGCAGGCCGACCTGGACGCAGAGCTCCTTCAGCTCCGCGCCCAGCGGCTCCAGCGGCTGCGCCGGCTGCCACTGGCGCACCCGGTCGGCCAGCGCGTGCGCCTGCGGCAACAGGGCGGCGTCGTCGCGCAACAGGTGTTCGATGCCGCCGACGAGGAGCTGGTGGAGCAGGTCGCGCAACTGCCCGGCTTCCCCGGACAGCGGCTCGTCCTGGATCGTGCGGATGTACTTGTCGACGAGCTGGCGCATCGCGCGGCCGTAGCGCGGCCAGTCGCTGTCCGCGTGCGCGGACTGCAGGCGCTCGCCCATGCCCTGGAGTTCGCCGGGCAGGCCGGCGACGCCGTGGGCGAAGGCGGAGAGGAGCGCTGCGGGTTCTTCTGCATGCGCGAACAGCGCCTGCAGCTGCGCGCTGCTGATCGCCGGCCGCGACCTGGCCGCGCCCGTTGTGGCGAGTTCGTGCGACGTGGACGGGGTGGCCTCGCGCCGGCGCGACCAAAACCGGCGCAAGCCGCCAGAATTTCCGGAGTTGTCGTCGGCCACGTCAGCCATCGGAAGTCGCTCGCACGGCCATGGGCGGATGCCCGTCAGCCACCAGGGGATGCCGGGTTATCGGCCGGGATCGGCGGCGGTTGAGGGCGCGATGGAGGTCCGGCCCCACGGCGGTGGCGAAGCGTGACGGAGGCTGCGCCTCAGTCGGGCGTGGGGAAGCGCGCCAGGGCCTCTTCGATGATGGCCAGTTGGCCCGCGGCTTCCGCATTGCCGGCGGCCGCCGCCTGGCGCACCCGCGCGAGGTCCGGGTGGCTGACGATCAGCAGCAGGTTGCCGCAACTCGGGCAGGCGTAGTCGGTGACCGCGTCGTGCAGCTCCATCGCCATGCCGCGGCTGTCGCCTTCCCAGCCGCAGGGACAGCCCAGCGAGCGCTCGCGCCAGCCGTCGGCGAAATAGTCCTCGACCAGCTCGGCCATGGTCAGCGGCCCCGGCGCTGGACGAACAGCCAGTCCCACATCGGGGCGTACGCGTAGGTCGCGTCCCAGCTGTTGTGGTTGGCGTCGGGGAACTCGGTGTAGCGCGCATCGTGTGCGCCGACGGCCTTCAGGGCGGCGTCCATGCGGCGCGACTGCGACGGCGGGACCACGTCGTCCTTGCCGCCGTGGAAGATCCACACCGGCACGTCCTTCAGCCGTTGCGCGGTGGCGGCGAACGGATCGGCCGCGTTGGCGACGGTGTGGGCGCGCAGGCCGGGCCGCGCATCCGTCCAGTCGACGGTGACGCCGCCGCAGATCGGCACCAGCGCGGCGAAGCGGGTCGGCTGCTGGAGCGCGAGTTCCCAGGTGCCGTAGCCGCCCATCGACATGCCGGTCAGGTAAACGCGCGCCGGGTCGCCCTTGAACTCGCGCATCGCGGCAGCCAGCGTGGCGAACGCGATCGGGCCGGCGTCCTCGGTCCATTCCGTGTCTTCGGGCGCCTGCGGGAACACCACCAGCGCCGGGAAGTCCGCCGCGTGCTGGCGCAGGTAAGGCCCCAGCCCGGCCATGGTCTGCTTCACGCCGTCGCTGCCGCGCTCGCCGGAGCCGTTGAGGAAGAGCACCGTCGGCACCTCACCGGTGCGGAAGCGCGATGCGGGAACGAAGACCTGGTAGCGGTAGGTCTTGCCGTCCAGCGCGACCTCGCGCGAGACGAATTCACCGGTGGTCGAGGTGGGCATGGTCTGGCAGGCGCTCAACAGGATCAGCAACAGGGACGCGAAAGCGAAACGGACGGCAAGACGCATGGCGGGCGGGATCCGATGGCGACGACGCGGGCAGGATACCGCCTCGCGCTCACCCGCGCGTCCACAACCATGCCGTGAGCGCCGTGCCATGCAGCACCACCATCGCCCAGAACGCCACGCGATAGGCGGGCTTGCGCGACTTGTGGCGGAGCAGCTGCTGCGCGACCCATGCGCCAGGCCAGCCGCCGGCGAGCTCGAGCAGGTGCAGGGTGGATTCCGGCGTGCGCCAGCGACCTGTCTGCGCCGCATGTTTGTCCAGCGCATATGCCACGAAGGTAATCGCGGAGAGCCCCAGCACGACGAACACCGCTTCGAACGGAAGCCTGTCGCCGCGGATCGCCCAGCCGATGAGGAGCGCGTACAGCACCACCGTCGTCGCCCCGGTGAGTGGGGACGCGGGGCGCGGCGCTGCGGCGGCACGTGCGGCGGGCTTCGCTTGGCGCGAGACGGGAACCGTCCGCTGTACCGCCTGCGCGCGCCACTTGCCATCGGGCTGGCGCTGCGCGGTGAACTTCACCAGCTCACCGAGCTCGGGACGACGACCGTCGAGCCGATAGTCGCGCACGTGGAAGAACACGCGCGCGGGCTCGCCATCGACGGTTACGATGAAGCCGAAGCCGCGATCGTCGTTCCATTCGCTGACCTTGCCCAGTCGCTCCATGGGGGCTCAGTGCAGCAGGATCAGTGTCGCCAGGCCCAGGAAGCAGAAGAAACCCATCACGTCGGTGACCGCGGTGACGACGACGGTGCCGGCGACGGCGGGGTCGATGTTCATCCGCTTGAGCAGCAGCGGCAGCAGCACGCCTGCGGTGGCGGCCGCGCAGAAGTTCAGCACCAGCGCCATCGCGATCACCAGCGACAACAGCGGACTGCGGAACCAGACGAAGGCGATCACGCCGACGATGCCGCCGATCAGCACGCCGTTGATCAGCGCGACGCGGATTTCCTTCCAGAGCAGGATGCGCGCATTGCTGGCGCCCACCTGGCCCAGCGCCAGGCCACGCACCATCAGCGTCAGCACCTGCACGGCCGCGTTGCCGCCGATGCCGGCGACGATCGGCATCAGCACGGCGAGCGCCACGATCTTCTCCAGCGTCATCTCGAACTGGCCGATCACGCTGGCGGCCATGAACGCGGTGAACAGGTTGATGCCCAGCCACACCACGCGGCCGCGCACGGCGCGCTTGACCGGCGAGAACAGGTCCTCGTCCTCGTCCAGGCCGGCGGCGCCCAGCGCCTGGTGCTCGGCCTGTTCGCGGATGATGTCGACCACGTCGTCGATGGTGATGCGGCCGAGCAGGATGTTGTTGTCGTCCACGACCGGCGCCGACACCCAGTCGTGGTCCGAGAACTGGCGCGCCACTTCCTGCGCGCTTTCGCCCACGTCGATGGCCGGCTGCTCGTCGTCGATGAGCCGGTTGATGGGCGTAGTGTCC
This sequence comes from Pseudoxanthomonas sp. CF385, assembly GCF_900104255.1. Classification (NCBI taxonomy): domain Bacteria; kingdom Pseudomonadati; phylum Pseudomonadota; class Gammaproteobacteria; order Lysobacterales; family Lysobacteraceae; genus Pseudoxanthomonas; species Pseudoxanthomonas sp. CF385. Next base: position 634,006 of record NZ_FNKZ01000002.1, on the reverse strand, counting down.
TCGTGGGTGACCAGGGCGGCCAGCGGCACGCGGCCGAGGTACTGGTGGCGACGGCTGACCACGTACAGGTGGTCGGTATGGTCCGGCAGTTCGCCGCGCAGGCGCAGGTAGCGCAGCACCACGTCGACGTTGACGTCGGCGCGCACGGTGACGACGTCCGGATTCATCAGGCGGCCGGCGGTGTCTTCCGCGTACGACAGCACCTGCTCCAGGCGCTCGCGGTTCTCGCGGTCCATCGACTTGAGGACTTCGTCGATGACGGTGTCGGGCAGGTCCTCGACCAGGTCGGCGAGATCGTCGATGTCGAGGTCTTCGACCGCGGCGACGATCTCGTCGGTGTCCATGTCCGCCAGCAGGCTTTCGCGCACTTCGTCGCCGACGTGCACCAGCACCTCGCCGTCGTCTTCCGGATCGACCAGGCCCCAGACGACTTCGCGCTTGCCCGGCGGCAGCGATTCCAGCAGGTTGCCGATCTCCGCGGGCGACAAGGTGTTGACCAGCCGGCGCACGGGCCCCAGCCGACCGCTGTCGAGCGCGTCGGAGAGCAGGCGCAACTGGCGTGCGGTCTTGTCGTGGCGGATCGTCTCGACCATTCGGTACTCCGGAATGGGGTCGATCCGTCGGGCGGATGCGACCGGGGCATCAGGCGTTCATGCGGCCATTATCGCCCGGTCTGCGATTTATGGACACCCTAGGGAAGCGGCATAGGCAGGAGTGGTGGATGCCGGCGCCAGGGTGTTGATTGTGGGAGCGACGTAAGTCGCGATGGGCTATCGGGAAAGCTTCATCGCGACTTACGTCGCTCCCACATGAGCTATCTCAGAGGCCGGCCGCCGCCTTCAACCAGCGCTCGATGCCCGTGCGGTCGCGCGCCTGCAACAGTTTCGTCGTGCGGACCTGCAGGTCCGCGTGGTCGCTGTCGCGGATCGCCTTGCGCACTTCCAGCAACGTCGCCGGATGCAGGCTGAACTCGCGCAGGCCCAGGGCCAGCAGCATCGGTGCGAGGGTGGCGTCGCCGGCGATCTCCCCGCACATCGCCACCGGCACCTTGTGCTCCGCGCCGATGCTGATGACATGGCGGAGCAGGCGCAGCACGCCCGGGTGCAGCGGCGAATAGAGTTCGCCCAGCGCTTCGTTGTTGCGGTCGGCCGCGAGCAGGTACTGGACCAGGTCGTTGGTGCCGATCGACACGAAGTCCACCACGTCCACGAAGCCATGGAACGCGATCGCCGCCGCGGGGACTTCGATCATCGCGCCCAGTTCGACGCGCTCGGCGAATTCGTGGCCCTGCTTGCGCAGCTGCAGGCCGACGCGGCGCAGGCGGCGACGGACTTCCAGAAGCTCCTCGCGGCCGCTGACCATCGGCACGAGGATGCGCACGGGGCCGTACGCCGAGGCGCGCAGGATCGCCCGCAGCTGGGTATCGAAGACATCCGCGTGGGCGAGCGACAAGCGCACGCCACGCAGGCCGAGCGCGGGGTTGTCCTCGTCGCTGACGACCAGGCCGGTGCGGTCGGCCTTGTCGGCGCCGAGGTCGAGCGTGCGGATCGTCACAGGGCGGCCGCTCATGCCCAGGGTGAGGTCGCGGTAGACCTGGAACTGTTCGTCCTCGCTCGGCAGTTCGCGGCGCTGCAGGAACAGGAACTCGGTGCGGTACAGGCCGACGCCGGCGGCACCGAGCGCATGCGCGTTGGCGACGTCCTCGAGGGATTCCGCATTGGCCCACAGAGCGATGTCGACGCCGTCGCGGGTGCGGCTGGGCTTGGAGCGCAGGCGGCCGAGTTCGCGCTGCTCGCGGGCGGCGTCACGCAGCCGTTCGCGGTAGCGGCGCAGGTCGTCCGGGTCCGGATTGACCACGACTTCGCCGGTGCTGCCGTCCACCAGCAGCACGTCGCCGTCGTTGATGCGCTGCAGGGCCTGCGCATTGCCCACCACCAGTGGCAGGTGCAGGCTGCGCGCCAGGATGGCGCTGTGCGACAGCGCGCTGCCCGCCGCGGTGACCACGGCCACGACGCCCTGGGTCTGCAGCTCGGCCAGTTCCGACGGCGCGACGTTGTCGCTGACCAGGATCTCGCCGGCCACGCCGGGCGTATCGGCCGCGCGCTGGTGCAGGTGCGCGTGGATGCGCCCGATCACATGGTCGAGATCGTCCATGCGGCTCTTGAGATACGCGTCGTCCATCCCGTCGAACACCGCGGCGAGGCGGTCGCGCTGCAACCGCAGCGCGTAGTCGGCGGTGTAGCGGCCGGCGCGGATCAGTTCGTCCAGGCCGTGCAGCAGTTCGGGGTCGTCCAGCAGCAGGGCGTGCAGGTCGAGGAATTCGCCGACCTCCTTCGCCAGCGCGCCGTGCAGGCGTGCACGCAGGCTGTGCATCTCGCGGCGGGTGGCATCGACGGCTTCGTGCAGCCGGGTCAGTTCATCGTCGATCTGGTCCTGGCGGATGTGCTGCTCGGCGACCTCCAGGACGTGCGGCAGCCGGACCCGGGCGCGTCCCAGCGCGCTGCCGCGCGACGCTCCGTGGCCCGGCAGCAGCGCCCGCATCAGGCGTCCTCGTCGAATCGTCGCTCGAACAGCGAGACGATTTCCTGCATCGCGGCGGCTTCGTCCTCGCCCTCGATGCGGACGATGACCGGGGTGCCCTGGCCGGCGGCCAGCAGCATGACGCCCATGATGCTCTTGGCATTCACCTCGCGGCCCTTGGCCGCCAGCGTGGCGTTGCAGCGGAAGCCGGCCAGCGTCTGCACGAGCTTGGCGGTGGCGCGCGCGTGCAGGCCCAGGCGGTTGGAAATGGTGAGTTCGCGCTCAAGCATCGTCGTGAATGACTCCATTGCGGGCGCCGGCGGCAGCAGTCGCCGGCAGTTCGTCCAGTCCCTGTTCCGAATAATTCATCACGCGCAGCAGCATCGGCAGGCTCAGCGCCGAGACGCGCCGCACCGGCGTGCCCAGACGGGCGAGCTTGCCCGCCAGGTTGCTGGGGCTGGCGCCGTACAGGTCGGTCAGCACCAGCACGCCGTCGCCATCGTCCACGCGCCGTAGCGCGGCGGAAGCCTGCGGAAGCAGCGCCTCCAGGTCGGCGTCGAACGGTACCTCGAAGGCCTCCGCCTTCAGGGGCAGTTGCCGCAACAGCGCCGTGGCGACGGCGAGGATCGCCGCACCCACGCCGGGATGAGTCACAAGAAGAATGCCACAGGCCATGCCGGAACGTTAACAGACCGGCATGACACGCTGGAAGCGGCGTGGATGGAACGATGCGGCGCCCCGGACGGGCGGAGGTCCCGCGCTCGTCAATCCCGATTTCGTCAGTCCCGCTTTCGTCAGTCCAGTTCCCGATGGAAGGTGGCCACTTCCTCCCAGCCCTGCTCGCGCGCGTGGCGGGCGAGGGTCTCGGCCAGGTACACGGAGCGATGCTTGCCGCCGGTGCAGCCGAAGGCGATGGTCACGTAACTGCGGGTTTCGCCGCGCAGGCGGGGCAGCCAGGTGTCCAGGAAGCCGCTCACCTGGCCGACGTACTCGGCGACTTCCGGCTGCGCGTCCAGGAAGGCCCGGACCTTCGGGTCGCGGCCGGCGTAGGGACGCAGGTCCGGGTTCCAGTGCGGGTTGGGCAGCACGCGCGCGTCGAACACGAAGTCCGCGTCCGCCGGCACGCCACGTTTGTAGGCGAAGGATTCGAACAGCAGCGAGAGCTGCGCCCCTTTGTTGAAGGCGAACTCGGCGATGATCCGCCGCCGCAACTGGTGGACGTTGAGCTGGCTGGTGTCGATGATGACGTCCGCTTCCGCGCGCAGCGCTTCGACGATGGTGCGCTCCTGCCGGATCGCCTCCTGCAGCGACAGGCCGCCGTGGCCCAGCGGATGCCGGCGGCGGGTATCGGAATAGCGCCGCAGCAGGACCTCGTCGCTGGCGTCGAAGAAGATCAGCCGGCCTTCCAGGCCGAGTTGCGCCAGGGCGGCGCGCCATTGGGCCAGGCGGGTGAGGTCGCTCTGGCGGCTGCGCACGTCGATGCCGACGGCGATCTTCGGGGGCAGTTCGTCCTCGCGCATCAGGCTGCGCACGAACGAGGGCAGCAGGTCGACCGGCAGGTTGTCGACGCAGTAGTAGTCCAGGTCCTCGAAGGTCTTCAGGGCGACCGACTTCCCCGAGCCGGACAGGCCGCTGACGATGACGACCGTCGGCGCCGACGGAACCGGCGTGCCGTTGTCCTCGTGCGCCGGATCGGCCTGCAGGGCGATCGGGTCCGTCATGGCGTGCTGCGCTCGAGCAGGTTGCTGTGGCGCGCGATGAACATCGCGGCGGGGTCGATCCCCTTGGTGCGCAGGATGTGCAGGCGCGTCGCCGCTTCGGTCAGCACGGCCAGGTTGCGGCCGGGCATCACCGGCAGGGTGATCAGGGGCACATCGAGGTCGAGCACGTGGCGCGTGCCCGAATCGCCGGTCAGGCGCTCGTAGCCATGCGGGTTGGGCTCGGTCATCGGGCGCGTCAGGTGGACGATCAGGCGTAGGTACTTGTTCTTCTTCACCGCGGTGTCGCCGAACATCTCGCGCACGTTGAGCACGCCGAGTCCGCGCACTTCCAGCAGGTCCTGCAGCAGTTCGGGACAGGTGCCGTCCAGCACGTCAGGGGCGATCTGGGTGAACTCAGGCGCGTCGTCGGCGACCAGGCGGTGGCCGCGGCTGAGCAGTTCCAGCGCGAGCTCGCTCTTGCCCGAACCGGCCTCGCCGGTGATCAGCACGCCGATCGAGTAGATCTCCATGAAGACGCCATGCAGCGTCACCCGCGGCGCCAGCGTGCGCGCAAGGTGGTAGGAAATGTGGTTGAGCAGTTCATGGCCGCGCTTGGGCGAACCCCACAGCGGCGTGTCGTTCTCGTTGGCGGCTTCGCGCAGGTCCTCGGGGCAGGACTGGTTCTTGCTGATGACCAGCGCCAGCGGCTTGGCCTGCACGATCTTCTCGATGGTTTCCCAACGCTGGCGCGAGTCCAGCGAATCGAGCCAGGTCAGTTCCTCGGTGCCGAGGATCTGCACCTTGTTCGGATACACCGCGTTGAGATAGCCCGCCAGCGACGGACGGCGCGACAGCGTATCGCCGGCTTCCAGCACCCGCTTCTCGCCCTTCTGGCCCGCCAGCCAGCGCAGGCCCAGCTTGTCCTTCTGGTGATCGAACAGTTCGCGGGCGGTGATGCTGGTATTCATCATGCGGAGGCGGCCGGCAGGAAGAGGGCGCCGGTTCGCGCGCGGGCACCCGGGGCGATGCCTGGGGCGGGATGGGCGGAAGCGGCGGTGCCCAGTGTAAAGGGCCGGTGCGGCCTCCGCGACCGCGAAGGGCCGCTCCGTCGCGGAGCGGCCCGGACGCACGCGGCCGTTGCCGCGTGCAGGATCAGCCGATCAGTTCGCCGCGCGCGGGAGTGCGCTGGACGTCGGCGCGTTTTTCCTTGTGCTTGACCAGCAGGCGATCGAGCTTGTCGGCCAGGACGTCGATGGCGGCATACATCGTCTGGGCGCCGGCATCGGCGTGCAGGGTGCGGCCGGCGACGTTGATCGTGGCTTCGGCCAGGTAATCGGGCTTGCGGGTCCCCAGTTGCGTACGGACTTCGAAGGGTTGATCGAAGTGGCGTTCCAGCCGCTTCAGCTTGGTCTCGACGTATTCGCGCAAGGCGGGGGTGACTTCGATTTCATGGCCGTAAGTCTCGATACGCATGTGTGCCTCCTTCGGGTCTGTAGAGCCGCGCGGTTGCGCGGAACGCGTGTCAGAGGAACTGACAACGCGGCGGTTCTGGGGTTCCTGCAAATCCTCCTTCTGGGGTCGATGGAAAGCGGTGCCTTCAGGGACAAGATGGACCCCTTGGCGGCAACTATCAACCGTCCACGTGCTTTTTTTCGCAGCGCGTGACGAGGTGTTAGAAAAGTGTTTTCCGCGTCCGGGACGCGGTCACGAAAACGGCTTGCGCGGGTCGACGGTTCAGCCGATGCGCACGCGTTCGTGTGAAGACAGGATGTTCAGGGCTTCGCGGTACTTGGCCACGGTGCGGCGCGCCACCGGGATGCCGGAGGCCTTGAGGAGGTCGGCGAGCTTGGCGTCGGAAAGGGGCTTGCGCGGGTTCTCCGCGTCCACCAGTCGCCGGATCATGGCCTGGATGGCGGTGCTGGACGCCTCGCCCCCGCCTTCGGTATCGATGCCCGACGCGAAGAACGCGCGCATCGCCAGGGTGCCGCGCGGCGTGCGCACGTACTTGCGCGCGATGGCGCGCGATACCGTCGATTCGTGCAGGCCGACGTCTTCGGCCACGTCGCGCAGGGTGAGCGGTCGCAACGCCTGCTCGCCGAATTCCAGGAAGCCCGCCTGCTGGTGCAGCAGGCAGCGCATCACCTTGAGCAGCGTCTCGCCGCGCGCCTCGACGCTCTTCAACAGCCAGCGCGCTTCCTGCAGCTGCGCCTTGAGATAGCCGGCGTCGCTGTCGCCGCACTGGCGGATCATCTGTTCGTAACCGCGATGGATCGTGATGCGCGGCAGGGTGTTGCCGGCCAGCGCCGCGCGCCAGACGCCGCGCTGGCGCCAGACGACGCAGTCGGGCACCACGTAGGTGTCGTGCGAAAGGTCGCCGACCTGCGCGCCGGGCTTGGGATCGAGCGTGCGCAGGAGCTGCACGGCTTCCTCGACCTCGGCGACGGGCCGCTTCATTTCCTGGGCGATGCCCGCCACGCCGCTGCGGGGCAGGCGTTCCAGCGCGGTCTCGGCGATCCTGATCGCCAGCGCCCTGCCCGGCGTGTCGTCGCTGAGCACCGCCAGCTGCAGCTGCAGGCATTCGCCCAGCGAACGCGCAGCCACGCCGACGGGATCGAAGCGCTGCACCTGGTGCAGCACGACGAGGATGTCGTCTTCCGCCGCCTCGATCTCGGGGCGCAGCGCCTCGGCGATACCGGTGAGCGGCTCGCGCAGGTAGCCGTCGTCTTCCAGCGCGTCGATCAGTGCCGCGCCGATCGTGCGGTCGCGGGGGGACAGGTGGGACAGGTGCAATTGCCACAGCAGGTGGCCGTGCAGGGTGTCGGCTTCGACCACGCGTTCGGCCGGGCTGCCGTTCTCGTCATCGTCGAAAGAGCCGCCGCCGCCGGAGGAGGTCCACGGTCCGTCGTCGGGGGACCAGTCATCGGGCGCGTCGCCCCCCTCGCCATCGCCGTCTTCGTTGCGCGTGCGTTCGGCGGGCGGACTGTCGTCGCCATTGCCGCCCGGCGCACCGGGTTCCTGCTCGGATTCCTCCCAGTCGAGGAGAGGATTGGTCTCGACGGCCTCGGTCAGTTCGACTTCGAGTTCGGTCGTCGACATCTGCAGCAGCCGGATGGCCTGACGCAACTGCGGCGTCATGACCAGATGCTGTCCCAGCGATGTCTGAAGGCGTGGCTTCATTCCCGACCTTGGAAACCCGTGGCGGCCAGGGGCCGCCGACGGGGATCACAGGCGGAAGGTCTCGCCCAGATAGACCCGGCGTACGTCCGGATTGGCCAGCAATGCGTCCGGGGCCCCCTGCGCCAGAACGCTACCGGCATTGAGGATATACGCCCGGTCGCAGATTCCCAAGGTTTCGCGCACGTTGTGGTCGGTGATGAGGACGCCGATGCCGCGATCCTTGAGGTGTTTCACGATGCGCTGGATCTCGCCGACCGAGATGGGGTCCACGCCGGCGAAGGGTTCGTCGAGCAGCATCAGGCGCGGCCGGGCCGCCAGGGCGCGTGCGATTTCCACGCGGCGGCGTTCGCCGCCGGAGAGGCTGGCGCCGAGCTGATCGGCCACGTGGGTGACCTGCAGCTCGTCCAGCAGCGAGGCCAGTTCGCGGTCGATGCCGGCGGCGTCCAGGTCCTCGCGCAGTTCCAGCACCAAGCGGATGTTGTCGGCGACCGACAGCTTGCGGAACACCGAAGGTTCCTGCGGCAGGTAGCCCACGCCGAGCTTGGCGCGGCGGTACATCGGCTCGGCGGTGATGTCCTTGCCGTCGAGCTCGATAGTGCCCGCGTCGGCCGCCACCAGGCCCACGATCATGTAGAAGCAGGTGGTCTTGCCGGCACCGTTCGGGCCCAGCACGCCGACCACTTCGCCGGGTTGCAGGGTCAGGCCGAAGTCGGCGACGACCTCGCGTTGCTTGTAGCGCTTGCGCAGTCCCTTCGCGATCAACATCAGTTCTTGCCCTGTGCCGGTGCGGCGGTCTTGGGCTGGATCACGGTCTTGATGCGCGAACCGTCGCCGCCCGCCTGCACGTTGCCGGTCTTGGTGTTGTAGACCATGCGCTGGCCGCTGTTGGAGCCGCGGTCCGACTTGACGGTGTAGTTGCCGATGAAGGTGATGGTCTCGGTCTTCATGTCGTACTCGACACGGTCGGCCTGGGCATCCATCCAGCTGCCGTTGTCCATCTGCTGCTTCATCTTCACCTGCTTGCCGGTGAACACCGAACGCGAGATCTCGCCGCCGGCCATGTAGATCTCGGCCGCGCTCGAGCGGATTTCCAGCGAGCCCTGGGTGACAACGACCCCGCCCGACAGCACGGTCTTGCCATCCCCTTCGAGATTGCCGGACTGGCCACCGGCATCGATCGCCATGGCCTGGTTGCGGTCCGTGGACTTGGCCGCCGCGCCTGCGGCAGGCAGCAGGAGCAGCAGTGCGGCGCTAGCGAGCAGAACGCGGTTCATAGATGGATTTCACCTGGGATTTGAATTCGTAGGCCTTGGTCTTGAGATTGGTCTCGAAACCACGCCCGGTCAGTCTAGAGCCGGGCTGGGTGACCGTCACCTCGTCGTCGGTCTGGGCGAGGTCGCGGTCGGGGAAGACGTTCAGCGATGCGGTGCGGAAATCCGCCTGCCGCGCGCTGCCGGCCGGCGATGTCCCGTGCACATCGCCGCGCAGGCGCAGTTCCTCGCCCTTGGCGCTGAGCCAGCCGGTCTTCGAGCGCAGCTCCCACGAGCGGCCCTGTTCCTCCGGCAGCAGGAACAGCGGGGTGGTGATCGTGTAGGTCTCGTCGCGCGGATCGCGGGTCATCAGCGGGGCGCGGACCGCCACCGCCTCCTTGCCTTCGCCATTGAGCGCGATCATCTCGAAGTCGCGCATCACGTAGTCGGAGCGGTCCGCCAGTACGCGGTTCGGCGGCGGGATGTCGCGGTTCTTCCAGGCCGACCAGCCGCTGACGATGGCGGCCAGCAGCAGGACCAGGCCGAGGACGGCGCGCCAGCTCATGCCATGCCTCCTTCGAACACCGGTGCGTGGCCCTGGGCCCCCAGCAGCAGGTCGCAGGCCTCGCGTGCGGCGCCGAGGCCGGCGGACCGGCGGGTCCGCCAGTGCGCGCGGCGGGCGGTCCACGGATGCGCATCGGCCGGCGCGATGGCCAGGCCCACGGCGTCGAACGGCGGCACATCCGGCAGGTCGTCGCCCATGAATGCCACTTCGTCCAGCCCGATCGCCAGCGTCGCGCAGAGCTCGCGCACCTTGGCCAGCTTGTCTTTGGTGCCGGTGAAGACCTGCACGCCGAGCTCGCGTCCGCGGGCGATGGCGACGGTGCCGCCGCGGGCGGTGATGAAGGCGACCTCGATGCCGGCGCGCTTCAGCAGCACCAGCCCCTGGCCGTCCTGCACGTGGAACGCCTTCTGCTCGCGGCCTTCGCCGTCCAGAAAGATGCGGCCATCGGTCAGCGTCCCGTCCACGTCGAAGCACGCCAGACGGATGCGCGTGGCGCGGGCCAGCACATCGTCGGTCAGGTCATGGAGATGGCGCAGGGGCATGGGCAAAGGATGGGGTGGGGAGGAGGGCACGGCAAGCCGGCCGCCGGATCGATACGCGGTTACACCACGCGGGCGCGCAACAAGTCGTGAATGTTGAGCGCACCGACGGGCCGTTGTTCATCGTCCACGACCAGCAGGCCGCTGATCTTGTGGGTCTCCATCAGGCGCGCGGCTTCTGCGGCGAGTTGGTCGGCACCGATGGTCTTGGGCTGGCGCGTCATCACGTCCGCGATGCGCGCGCTGCGCAGGTCCAGGGCCGGATTGTCGAGCGTGCGGCGCAGGTCACCGTCGGTGAAGAGCCCTGCCAGGCGGCCGTCCGCATCGACCACGGCGGTCATGCCCAGGCGCTTGCGGCTCATTTCGACAAGCGCTTCGCTGAGGGTCGCGCCGACGTCCACGCGGGGCACGTCCTCGCCGGCGTGCATCACGTCGGTGATGTGCAGCAGCAGGCGGCGGCCGAGGCTGCCGGCCGGATGCGAGCGCGCGAAGTCGTCGGCGGTGAAGCCGCGGGCATCGAGCAGGGCCACGGCCAGCGCATCGCCCATCGCCAGCGAGGCGGTGGTGCTGCTGGTCGGGGCGAGGTCGAGCGGACAGGCTTCGGCCGGGACGCTGACGTCCAGGTGCAGGTCGCTTTCCCGGGCCAGCGTCGACTGCGGCCGGCCGGTCATGGCGATGACGGTGTTGCCCTGGCGCTTCAGCACCGGCAGCAGCATCAGCACTTCGTCCGACTCGCCGGAATACGACAGGGCCAGCACCACGTCGGCGTCGGTGATCATGCCGAGGTCGCCATGGCCGGCTTCGCCCGGATGGACGTAGAAGGCGGGCGTTCCCGTGGACGCCAGCGTGGCCGCGATCTTGCGCGCCACATGGCCGGACTTGCCCATGCCGGTGCAGACCACGCGCCCCTGGCTGGCGAGGATCGCCTGGCAGGCGGCGGAGAACGAACCGTCGATGCGGGCCGCCAGGGCGTCCAGCGCGCGCGCCTCGATCTCGATGACCCGACGCCCGCTGGCCGCCAGGCTGGCGGGCGGAACGGACCGGGGCAGGGGGTTCGGCTGGGACATGCGGACGGGGCGCCGACGGTTAGAATGGCCGGGTATTTTATTAGGAAAGCCCGTTGGACGCCGAAACCATCCGTAAACTGATCGAATCCGGCCTGCCGGGCGCCCAGGCCGACGTCCAGGGCGACGATGGCGTCCATTTCGAGGCCACCGTGGTGGCCGATGCGTTCCGCGGCAAGCTGCCGCTGGCCCGCCACCGCCTGGTGTACGCGACCCTGGGCGAGCGCATGGGCGGGGAGATCCACGCCCTGCAGCTGCGCACGCTGACGCCCGAGGAAGCCGCCGCGGCGCATTGACGCCCCGGCCCTTCCGTCCCCACTTCCCCTTTCCGACCTTTCCTTCCGGACGTCCATGCAGAAGATCATCGTCACCGGTGGCAACGCACTCAACGGCGAAGTCACCATCTCCGGCGCCAAGAACGCCGTGCTCCCCATCCTGTGCGCGACCCTGCTGGCGGATGCGCCGGTGGAGATCACCAACGTGCCGCACCTGCACGACGTGGTGACCACCGTGAAGCTGTTGGGCGAGCTGGGCGCCGGCATCACCATCGACGAGGGCACGCTGGCGAAGGGACGCGGCATCACCGTCGACCCGACCACGGTCAGCCGCTTCGTCGCGCCGTACGAACTGGTCAAGACGATGCGCGCCTCCATCCTCGTGCTGGGCCCGCTGCTCGCGCGCCACGGCGCCGCGGTGGTGTCGCTGCCGGGCGGCTGCGCGATCGGCTCGCGTCCGGTGGACCAGCACATCAAGGGCCTGCAGGCGCTCGGTGCGGAAATCACCGTCGAGAACGGCTACATAAAGGCGCGCGCCGCACGCTTGAAGGGTGCCCGCTTCGTGTTCGACATGGTCACCGTGACCGGCACCGAGAACGTGATGGCCGCCGCCACGCTGGCCGAAGGCACCACGGTGCTGGAAAACGCCGCGATGGAGCCGGAGGTCACCGACCTGGCCGAATGCCTCAATGCGCTGGGGGCGAAGATCGAAGGCGCCGGCACCTCGCGCATCGTTATCCATGGTGTCGAACGCCTGGGCGGCGGACGCCACTCGGTGGTGGCGGACCGCATCGAGACCGGCACGTTCCTCGTCGCGGGCGCGATGACGGGGGGGAAGGTGATCGCCCGCAACGCCCGCCCCGATACCCTTGAAGCCGTGCTCGACAAGCTGACCGAGGCCGGCGCGAAGATCGAGACCACGGCCGATACCATCACCCTGGACATGCAGGGCAAGCGTCCGAAGGCCGTCAGCCTGACGACCGCGCCGTACCCCGCGTTCCCCACCGACATGCAGGCGCAATTCATGGCGCTCAACTGCGTGGCCGACGGCGTGGGCGTGATCAACGAGACGATCTTCGAAAACCGTTTCATGCACGTCAACGAACTGCTGCGCCTGGGCGCGGACATCCGCGTCGAGGGCCACACCGCCATCGTGCGCGGCGTGGAGCGGTTGGGCGGCGCGCCGGTGATGGCGACCGACCTGCGCGCATCGGCCTCGCTGATCCTCGCGGGCCTGGTGGCCGACGGCGAAACCACCATCGACCGCATCTACCACCTCGACCGCGGCTACGAGAACATCGAAGAGAAGCTCGGCGGGCTGGGCGCGAAGATCAGGCGCGTCTCGTGAGCCGGCACGACCCGAAGCTGTCGGGCGTCCGTCCGCGGTTCCCGCTGCGGCGCAAGATCCTGCTCGGCATCGTCGTCGCGCTGCTGGCGTTGGTGGCCGGGCTCCACTACACCGGATCGGCCGCCACCCATGGCATCACCACCCGGGACATGGACTGGAACGGCGATGGCACGGTGACGCAGGGCGAGATCGCGCAGGCGGTCTTCTCGGTCGTCGTCGAGCAGAAGCAGGACGGCAACCGGCAGTGCAACACCTTTGCCTGGCGCAGCGGCGCCGGCACGATCCGGATGGATTGCAAGACGGTGTTCCAGGCCGACGCGGCAGCGACCAAGGAATGAAAAAAGCCCGGCATCGCCGGGCTTTTTCTTTGCGGCCACCGGTGTTTCAGCGCCAGGATTTCAGCGTCAGGTCGATGGTGTCCTGGCCGTTCTCGCGCTGCAGGATGCGCGCGGGCACGGGCGCGTCGGCCACGACCCACACGATGGTCTGCTTGTCGCCGTCGGTGCGCACGACCTTGGTGGCGTCCTGCGCCTTGCCGCCGACGGTGATGCGCTCCTTGCCGGCGACCTGGTAGGTCATCGCCTTGGCGCGACCGTTCTCGACCATGCGGTAGGTCAGCGGCTTGCCGGCGGCGACGTCGCGCACGATGGCCAGGTTGACCAACAGCGCGTCCATGTCGCCCGCCTGCAGCTTCACCGGACCGGCGCGATCGGGCTTGATGTCGCCGGTCCAGGTGGCCTGGGCCTTCGACCAGTCGTAGGTGGTGTTGACGTTCTTTTTCTTGATCAGCAGGCGCGAGCTGTCGCTGCTGTTCAACGGACGCATGCGGCCGTCCTGCTCGTCGAACACGGTCTTCTGGCTGAGGTCGACGGCCTGGTTGCGCACGGTCAGCGTGTACTGCCAGCGGTTGCCCGGTTGCGGCGCGACGACCATCTGGCCTTCGCCCACCATGCCCAGAGCACTGGCGTTGTACTGCGCGGTGAAGGCTTCGACGGCGAGCGCCGGTGCGGACGCTGCGCCGAACAGGGCGGCGGCCAGCAGCAGGCGCGGGGTGTGGAAGGCGTTCTTCGTCATGCTCAGGGCACTCCTTGGTATTCGACCAGGCGCAGATCGATGCCGTCCTGACCGTCTTCCCGCTGCAGGATGCGCACGGGGGTGGGGACGCCGTCGGCGACCCAGAAAATGGTTTCGTCGTTGCCGCCATTGATGCGGCTGACGCGCAGGGCACTGTAGCTCAGTTCATCCACTTCGACCGTCTCCGGTTCGGCGGATACGGCGTACGCGTATTCGCGCACGCGTCCGTTGTCGACCACGCGATAGCTGAGCTGGCGGCCCGGCGCCGCGTCGCGGATGACCGCCAGGTTCATCAGCAGCGCGCTCAGGTCGCCGGTCTGCAGGGAAAGCGGAGCCTTCCTGTTCTTCTTGATGTCGCCCTGCCACTGCGCCGTATGGGAGTTCCAGTCGTAAGTACCGACCATCTTCTTGCCCATGAACAGCGCGTGCCGGACGGTAGCCTGGCTGCGCGGGCGGAGCAGGTCGCCTTCCACATCGAAGACGGTGCTCTGTTCGATGTTCAGGCCGGCCAGACGGGCAAAGCCGCGCGTGCCCTTCACGTTGAGGTCGATCTGCCACTGCTCCCCGCCCCGCGGCGCCACCTTCATGCTCGCGCTGCCGGCGAGCTTTCCCTCGTTGTAAGCCTGATAGCTGGCGACGAACGGCTCCAGCGCCAGGGCGGGCGCTGCCAGTCCGGCCAGGATCAGGCCAAGCATCGGGAGACGTAGGTTGAGGGACATCCGGGGGAGGCGAAGCGTCAGGGAACCAAACGGTCGGCTGAATCTAGAGACAGGGGATTTAATAGCGCCTGACCATGACGGTACGCCGTATCTCCCTGTTCAGCTAACTCCCCGGCGACGGCCAGCCGCAGGGCGGCCACCAGCAGGGCATGTTCACGCGGCAGCAGGCGAGCGGCGAGGGTTTCCGGGGTGTCGCCGGCGACGACGGGGATGCGGACCTGGCCGATGACCGCGCCGGCATCGAGTTCAGGGACGACGAAATGGACGCTGGCGCCGTGCTCGGTATCGCCGGCTTCGAGGGCGCGGGCGTGGGTATGCAGGCCGCGGTACTTGGGCAGCAGCGAGGGATGGATGTTCAGCAGCCGGCCGCGGAAACGCGCGATGAAGGCATCGCCCAGGATGCGCATGTAGCCCGCGCAGACGATCCAGTCGGGCTTGGCGGTGGTGACCGCGTCGGCCAGTGCGGCCTCGTAGTCCGCCCGGTCGGGGAAACCGGACGGTTTCGCGCTCCAGCGTGCAGCGGGCGGCACGAGCCGCAGGGCCGGCGCGGCGGGACGGTCCGAGAACACGCCCACGACCTCGGCCTTCAATGTGCCTGCCTCGATGGCCCGCAGGATCGCCTGCAGGTTGCTGCCCCTGCCGGACGCCAGCACCGCGATGCGCGCCGTCATGTCGCTGCCTGCGTGCGTTCGCGGCGCGCCAGCGGCCAGGTCGCGAGCGCGCCGAGGGTCGCAAGCAGCATGTCGGCGTGGGCGTCCCAGACGTCGCCCTGCTGGCCGTTGTAGGACTCCGCGGCGTCCGGCGACATCGTCAGTGCGATGCCCCACTCCAGCCACTCGTAGACCAGGCTGCTGCACATGATGAGCATCACCGCGATGCCGAAGGCCTTCCCCATGGACAGCGCCGGCCAGCGCTGGCGCAGCCAGTGCCAGACCGCGGGCGCGAAACACACGCCGTACATCAGGTGGATGAAGCGGTCGAAGTGGTTGCGGTGCCAGCCGAAGGCCTCCGCAGGCGACCACCCGATCGCGGCCCGCAGCCACGCGTCGTACGGCACGTTGGAATACAGCCAGCGTGCGCCGATGCAGTGCGCCACGATGAACGCGCAGATCAGCGCGAAGTGCATCGGCCGCAGGGACCAGCGGCGGTCGTGCCACCACAGCCAGACGAGGCCGAGCACGGTCAGGCTGCTGTGCATCGCCTGCTCGACGGGCCAGCGAGGCGCGATCCAGCTGGCCGCGAACACGGCCAGCGTCAGCCCGAAGGCGATCCCCTTGGTGCGCGGCATCGCGCGCCTCAGCCGATGCGGACGCGCTCGCCGCCCGCGGCCGGCACCACCTGGCCGATCTGCCAATGCGTGAGTTGCAGGCGCGCCAGGTCCGCCTGCACGGCCGGCAGCTGGTCCGGCGCGACCACCAGCACGAAGCCGATGCCGCAGTTGAAGGTGCGCCACATTTCGCTGTCTTCGACCGCGCCTTCGCGCTGCAGCCAGTCGAACACCGGCGGCAGCGCCCACGCGCTGGCGTCGATCTCCAGGCCCAGGCCGTCGGGCACGACGCGGATGATGTTCTCGGTGAGACCACCGCCGGTGATGTGCGCCATGCCGTGCAGGTCATGGGCCTGCAGCAGCTCGAGAATGGGCTTCACGTACAGCGTGGTCGGCGCCATCAGCGCATCGGCGAGCTTCACGCCACCCACGTCGATGTCGGCGGGACGGCCGGCGCGGTCGTAGATGCGGCGGACCAGCGAATAGCCGTTGGAATGCGGGCCGCTGGACGCGATGCCGATCAGCACGTCGCCGGCGCGGACCTTGCCGCCGTCCAGCAGGCGCGACTTTTCCACCGCCGCCACGCAGAAGCCGGCGAGGTCGTATTCGCCCGGGCCGTACATGTCGGGCATCTCGGCGGTCTCGCCGCCGATCAACGCGCAGCCGGACAGCTCGCAGCCACGGGCGATGCCGCCGACCACGGCCACCGTGGTGTCCACGTCGAGCTTGCCGGTGGCGAAGTAGTCGAGGAAGAACAGCGGCTCGGCGCCCTGGACCAGCACGTCGTTGACGCACATCGCGACCAGGTCGATGCCGATGGTGTCGTGGCGGCCCAACTGCTGCGCCAGCTTCAGTTTGGTGCCCACGCCGTCGGTGCCGGAGACCAGCACCGGCTCGCGGTACTTGCCCGACAGGTCGAACAGCGCGCCGAAGCCGCCCAGGCCGCCCATCACCTCGGGGCGGAAGCTGCGCTTGACCAGCGGCTTGATGCGCTCGACCAGTTCGTTGCCGGCGTCGATGTCGACACCCGCGTCGCGATAGGTCATCGGGGTGGGGGCAGGCGTCGTCGGCTGGGTCACGGTCGGTCTTCGGCGGGGCAAGAGGCGTGATTTTAAAGGAATCGCCACCGGAATCGGCCGGCCTGAACGGCCGGCGTTGGCGAGGGCATGCCATTCGGGCAACAATTCGAGGGGTCAGAAGAGCTCAAGGACGCTCGATGCGCCGGATTCCTGGTTTCGCCCTCGCCACCGCCCTGCTGTTGGCGGCATTGACCACGACGCCCGCCGTGCAGGCCCAGTCCGGCCTGCGCACGGAAGGCGACGCGGTGTCGGCGCGCGGTCTCTACCAGGCGGAAGTGCCGGTGAACGGGCAGGGTGAAGCCGAGCGCCAGGGCGGTTTCGCGCGCGCGCTGGGCAGCGTGCTCGGCAAGCTGTCGGGCGATCGGGGCGTGATGTCGCGCCCGGGCGTGGGCGCCGAACTGCGCAATGCCAAGGATTACGTCGATGGCTACGACTACCGCCAGGACCAGGGCACCTCGGCAGCGGGCGCGCCGACGTTCCGCACCACGCTGGTGGTGCGCTTCGATGAAGACCAGGTCAACGGCCTGGCGGGCGCTCTCGGCCTGCCGATCTGGCCGCAGCCGCGCCCCAAGCCGGTGGTCTGGCTGGCGATCAACGACGGCAGCGGTCCGCGCCTGGTCGGCCTGCCGCAATCCAACGCCGCACGTCCGCTGCTCAACCGCGCGAACGAACGTGGCTACAGCCTCGGTCTGCCGAGCGGCGGCGCCGCGGAGCAGGCGCTGGTCGGCGCCATCTGGCGGCAGGACACGGCCGCCGTGGCGCGGGCATCCTCGCGCTACAGCCCGCCCATGCAGTTGATCGGCAAGCTGTATCGCGACAAGAACAGCTGGACGGCCGACTGGGTGTTCGTCGATGCAGGCAAGGTGCTGGCGAAGTGGTCGGTCACCGATGCCGATGCCCGGCGCGCGATGTCGTCCGGCGCGGACGGTACGGCCGATGCGCTGGTGAAGCGGTACGGCAAGCGCGGGACCGCCGGTCCGGCGGGCACCTATCGCGTCCTGTTCTCCGGTGTCCGCAGCACCGACGACTACCTCCGCCTGACCGGTCACCTGCAGAAGATGGCCGTCGTCCGCCGCATCACGCCGGTGCGGGCGAGCGGCGACATGCTGGAGCTGGATCTCGAACTGGTTTCCGGCCTTGCCGGCTTCCGCCGCACGATGGGCGACCAGGCACCGTTCACGGGCGGCGAAGGCGAGCCGCCGGCCTTCCAGATGCGCTGACCAGGGAGTCGCATGGACCTTTCTTCCACGCCGGTAGGAACGCTGGCCCGCCGTTGGCAATGGCTCTTCATCGCGCTGATCGTGGGCTGGCTGGTCTGGCTGCTTGCGCCGGTGCTCACCCCGTTCGTCTGTGCCGCCCTGCTGGGCTGGCTGGGCGACCCGTGGGTGGACCGCCTGCAGCGCACCGGCCGCTCGCGGACCACGGCCGTGGTACTGGTCTTCACCCTGATGCTGCTGTTGCTGGTGCTGGCGCTGGTGATCCTGGTGCCGATGATCGAGCGCCAGGTGGTCACGGTGATCGAATCGCTGCCGGCCTATCGCGACTGGTTCGTGCAGACCGCATTGCCATGGGTCGAGCGCCGTACGGGGCTCGAACTGGTCGCCTGGCTGGATCCGGACCGGCTGACCGAATGGGTACGCAGCCATTGGCAACAGGCCGGCGGCGTGGCGGCGACGCTGTTCGGCTACTTCTCGCGTTCGGGCTTCGCCGTCATGGCGTGGATCGCGAACCTGGTGCTGTTGCCGATCCTGACGTTCTATTTCCTGCGCGACTGGGACCTGCTGGTGGAGCGTATCGCCGCGTTGGTGCCGCGCGACCACATCGCCACGGTCACCCGACTGGCGCTGGAATCGAATGAGGTGCTGGGCGCTTTCCTGCGCGGGCAGTTCCTGGTGATGCTGGCGCTGGGCGCGATCTACGCGGTCGGCCTGTCGGCGGTGGGCCTGAAGGTCGGCCTGCTGGTCGGCATCATCGCCGGCCTGATCAGCTTCGTGCCCTACCTGGGCACCGCAAGCGGCATCGTGCTGGGCGTGATTGCCGCGCTGGTGCAGTCCGGCGGCGACTGGTCGCTGGTGGCGATGGTGATGGGCGTGTTCGTGGTCGGCCAGATGCTGGAGGGCTACGTGCTGACACCGCGCATCGTCGGTGATCGCATCGGCCTGCACCCGGTGGCGGTGATCTTCGCCATCATGGCCGGCGGCCAGCTGTTCGGGTTCCTGGGCATGCTGCTGGCGCTGCCGATCGCGGCGATCGCCAACGTGCTGCTGCGGTTCGCCCATGAACGCTACACGCAGAGTCGGCTGTATGCCGGCGACAGGCCGGCGATCCTGTTGGATTCCTACATCGACAAGGGCAGCCTGGAGCAGGCGTCCGAGCGGGGCAGCGAAGAGCCGTGAGCAACGCCCCGGGCGGCGCGAACGTGGGGCCGCAGCTGCCCCTCGCGCTGCGTTATCCCGCCGACCAGCGACTCGAGACCTTCGTGCGTCCGCCGGACGGCGCGTTGCCGGGTCTGCGGGCGCTGGCCGCGCAGCCTGCTGCGACGTGGACCTACATCGCCGGCGCTTCGCGCACCGGCAAGACCCATCTGGCGCTCGCGCTGTGCGCTGCCACCGAACAGCAGGAGCGCCGCGCGGCGTACCTGCCGATGATCGCGGCGGCCGGCCGTGCGCGCGAGGCGCTCGAGGCGCTGGAAGGGTACGACGTGATCGCGCTCGACGGCCTCGAAGCCGTCGCGGGTAACCGCGAGGACGAAGTCGCGCTGTTCGATTTCCACAATCGGGCGCGCGCGAACGGCCTCAACGTGCTGTACACCGCGCGCGGCATTCCGGATGAACTCGGCCTGGTCCTGCCCGACCTGCGCTCGCGCCTGCAGCAGTGCATGCGCATCATGCTGGACCCGCTGGACGACGACGGGCGTCGCGACGTCCTGCGCGAACGCGCGCACCGGCGCGGCCTGGTGCTGGAGGACGCCTCGCTCGACTGGCTGCTCACCCATACCCAGCGCGATCTGGGTGCGCTGGTCGCGTTGCTCGACACGCTCGACCGCGCATCCCTCGCCGCCCAGCGGCGCATCACCGTGCCGTTCCTGCGCCAGACGCTGGGCAGCGGAAAGCCGCCCACGGACTGAGTCAGGGGCACGGCTCCGCGACTTCTTCCCACACCACGGGCTCCCAGTACGCGTTGTCGCGCAGGCTCTGGGTATCCAGCCTGTCGCGCAGCAGCCGCGCGCCGATGCGGTAGCTCGTGTTCGGCTTGATGTCGACCACCAGCGGCTTGTAGGCCTTCGCCAGCGCGAAGCGCTTCATCTTGTTGATCTGCACCAGCTGCGCCGGGTTCAGGCGATTCGTATCGATCAGTTCCTGCACCACCAGGACATGCCGTCCCGCCGCCAGCCGGTGGCGGTTGACCGACTGCAGCGGCGTACTGCGCCCATCGATGGTGGTGATGTCGGCCCGGAAAATGTTCCGGGTCTTCGGTACCACGCCCATGCGCGCGGTGACGAACCCGCAGGTACCCCGGGTATCCGGGCCGATCTCCAGCCGGTACGCCGGCACGGCGCTGACATCCGCCGTTCCCTTGAGCGTTACCGGCGCCGTACCGCGCAGCACCTCAGCGGTAATGCGGCCCTGGCCCCGCTGCATGGCCTGCTCCAGCAAGGGCGCCGGCGGTGAAGCGCCATCCAGCCGCACGCCATTCAGCGCGACCAGCCTGTCGCCCACTTTCAGCCCGATGCGCGCGGCGGGTCCGTCGGGCGTCAGCGCCAGGACCGGCAAGCCGGATCGCTGCGCGCTACGCACATCGACCACCGCGCCGAGTTCGTAACGGACCTGCGCGGGTTTCTGGATCACTTGGGGGGCGCCGGCGTCCTTGAGGTCGCCGCGCTCCGACATCTGCACCAGGGCGGCATCGAGTTCACGGGTCGACTGCGCGTGGCTGTTCGCGATCGCGCCGGCCATCAATGCGGTCGCGACCAGGAGGCGGGGGGGGATGCGGAGAATGTCCATGAAGGTGGGCCTCAGATTTCGATGGGTTGGGGCGGAGCCGCAGCCGTGCCGTGTTCGGCGAGTGTCTCGCGACGCTGCCACAGCCATTGCAGCTCCTGTTCGCTGGCGCCACGCTCGTAGGCGTGTTGCAGCGCGCGGTCCACGCTGCGCAGCGGCTCTTCGTGCAACGGTGCGCGCGGGGCTGTCGCAAGCACGGCCGGTGCGGGGACGGGCGCGGGCGTAGGCGCGAGACGCGTGTAAACGAGCGGCAATGCGATCACGGCCAGCATCGCCAGTCCCCCCGCGACGACCCGCTTGCGACGTTCGCGCTGACGCACGCGGGCGAGATGCAGGCGAGGCCACAACGCGGGTGGCAGTTCGGGTTCCGGCAGGGCGGCCAGGCGCGCCTGGATCGGTTCACGGGTCATGGGAAGCATCTCCAGGGGGTTCGAGGTCCTCGCGCAGCCGCGTGAGCGCGCGGGACAACAGCGATTTGGACCAACTGGCCGTACGCCCGAAGCGGCGGCCGAGGTCTTCGTGCGACCAGCCCTCCATTTCGTGCAGCCATACGACAGTACGCGCGGGCGGAGGCAAACGTCGCAGCAGCGCTTCCGCATCGACGGCATCGACGGCCGATGCGTGCGAGTCGTCAGCCAACAGGGCGAGTTCGGCCTCCGTGCCGGACCGATGCTGGCGGCGCAGGCGGTCGATGGCCAGGTTGGCGGCCACGCGTTTCAACCATGGCCGCAGTGGCGTGTCGTCGCGCAGGCCTGACAGGAATCCGAACATCCGCAGGAACGTGTCCTGCACGATGTCCTCCGCTTCGGCCGTGTTGCCGGTCAGCCGGAACGCCAACGCGTGCACGGCGCGCGCGTGCTCGTGATACAGCGCTTCGAAGGCTGCCTGGTCGCCACGGCGCGCTCGCCGCAGGCGGGCGGCTTCGGAGTCGGGTTGGGGGGCCGTGCGCGCATCCATCTGGTCCACAGTACGCGCGGGAGCACCGGATCGTCGCAGCGGACCCTATCGCAGGGCGGTTTCCAGTTCCGCCAGGCGCCCGGGCGTGCCGACGTCGGTCCAGCGCCCGTCGTGGTGCTGGCCGGTGATCAGGTCGCTGTCCATGTGCGCGCGGAGCAGGGGCGCCAGGCGGAAGCGCGGCTTGCCGTCGGCGACCACACCGGCGTGTTCGTCCACGTGCTGCGCCCAGTCGTCCAGCAACGCGGGGCGATAAAGACCGATGCCCGCATAGGTCAGCCGTCGCGCGCCGTCGTGCCGCACATGGCCTTCCGCGTCGAGCGCGAAATCGCCGTGCGTGGCGTATCCGGGCGGATCCACCATCACCAGGTGCGCGAGCCCGCGGGGTTCGCGCGGGAGCCCGGCGAAGTCGAAATCGGTCCAGATGTCCCCGTTGACCAGCAGGAACGGCGCTTCCCCCAGCAGCGGGCGCGCATTGAGCATGCCGCCGCCGGTTTCCAGGGGCGTGTCGCCTTCGTAGAGATAGTGGATGCGCAGGCCCCAGCGTGCGCCGTCGCCGAGCGTGAGCGGGAAGTGGTCGGCCAGCCAACTGGTATTGACCACCACCTCCTGCACCCCGAGTGCCGCCAGCTTTTCCAGGTGCCAGACGATCAGCGGCTTGCCGCCCGCTTCGATCAGCGGCTTGGGCGTGTGGTCGGTCAGCGGCCGCATGCGCTCGCCCAGGCCTGCCGCGAACACCAGCGCCTTCATGCGATCTCACCGCGAGCGTGAAGGACGGGCTTGATGCGCGCATCGAGCAGCGTGCGCAGTCCCGCCAGCTCCGGATACCGCGGCAGCACTTCGTCGAGATAGCGGATGAAGCGCGGCACGTCCGGCAGGTAGCGCGTCTTGCCATCGCGGTAGTGGAGCCGCGAGAAGATGCCGAGGATTTTCAGGTGCCGCTGGATGCCCATCCAGTCCGCGTCGCGGAGAAAGACCTTGAGTTCCGGTACCGGCAGGCCGGCGCGCGTGGCGCGCGCGTGGTAACGCGCCAGCCAGCCATCGACACGCTCCAGCGGCCAGCTCAGGAACGCGTCCTTGAACAGGCTCATCGCGTCGTAGGCGATCGGCCCGCGCACGCAGTCCTGGAAATCGAGCACGGCGGGGCCCGGCGTCACCGGCATCAGATTGCGCGGCATGAAGTCGCGGTGCGTCAGCACGCGCGCCTGGGTCAGGGCGTTGTCCATCAGGCGGCGCTGCGCCAGTTCCAGCCCGTCCGCTTCGCCGCAATCGAGCGTCAACCCGAGGTGCCGGCGCAGGAACCATTCGTCGAACAGCCCGGCATCGCGTTGCAGCAGCGCCTCGCCGAACTCGCCCATGTCCTCGGGCGGCGCGATCGCCTGCAGGCGCAGCAACTGCTCGAGGGCGGCGTCGAACCAGGTGTCGGCATTGTCGTCGCTGATCACGTGCGCAAGCGTCGGCCCGCCGAGGTCCTCCAGCAGCAGGAAGCCAAGCGTGGTGTCGATGGCCAGCACCTCGGGCACGCGCACGCCGCCGTCCGCCAGCAACCCACGCATGGCCAGCCAGGGCCGCACGTCCTCAAGGCCCGGGGGCGAGTCCATCACGATGCGTCCGGGACCATCCCCCAGGCTGCGCCAGTAGCTGCGGAAACCCGCATCCATCGATGCGCGCTCCAGCTGCGCATAGGGGTCGCCGAGCGCACCGCGCGCCCATTCCAGGCGTTGGGCGCCTCGCCCGGAGGGGTCCTGAATCGTGGGGTTCATGCGGTTGTGGCCGGGCACTGGCGTCAAAGAGCTACAGGGTAAACTGGCGCCCTACCGACTTGCGAGGCTTGCATGGCCAAACTCCAACCCGTGCTGCTTTCCGGCGGCTCCGGCACGCGCCTGTGGCCCCTCTCGCGTGAGGCCTACCCGAAGCAGTTCCTGCCGTTGGCCGGCGACGACACCATGGTGCAGGCCACCTGGCGGCGCGTCGAAGCACTGGCCGACCTCGGCCCGATCGTGGTCGCCAACGAAGAACACCGTTTCCTGGTCGCCGAACAGCTGCGCCAGATCGGTGCGCCGGTACCGGCGATCCTGCTGGAGCCGGTCGGCCGCAATACCGCACCTGCGATCGCGGCCGCGGCGTTGCAGGCGATGGCGGGTGGCGCCGACCCGCTGCTGCTGGTGCTGCCCTCCGACCATGTCGTCCGCGACGTGGCCGGCTTCCAGCGCGCCGTGCGCGACGCCTCGGCGGCCGCCGAGGCGGGTGCGCTGGTTACCTTCGGCATCGTGCCCGATGCACCCGAAACCGGGTTCGGCTATATCCAGGCCGAGACGGGCGACGGGCTGCGCAAGGTCTCGCGCTTCGTCGAGAAGCCCGATGCCGCCACCGCCCAGTCGTACCTCGATGCGGGCGGCTATTACTGGAACAGCGGCATGTTCCTGTTCCGTGCGAGCCGCTTCCTGGAAGAACTCGCCCGATTCCGCCCCGACATCGTCGATGCCGTGCGTGCGGCGCACGCAGCCGCACGGCACGACGGCGATTTCGTGCGCCTGGACAAGGAGGCGTTCGCGGCGTGCCCCTCGGATTCCATCGACTACGCCGTGATGGAGAAGACCGCGGAGGCGATGGTGCTGCCGGTGGACATCGGCTGGAACGATGTGGGCAGCTGGTCCGCGTTGTGGGACGTGGCCGAGCGCGACGGCGACGGCAACGCGCACCATGGCGACGTGATCGCGGTCGACAGCCGCAACAGTTATGCGTACGCGCAACGCCTGGTGGCGTTGGTCGGCGTGGACGACATCGTGGTGGTGGAGACCGACGACGCGGTGCTGGTCGCGCGCAAGGATCGCGTGCAGGACGTCAAGCAGGTGGTCGCGCAACTGAAGAAGGAACAGCGCAGCCAGGCCGTCCTGCACCGCGAAGTGCATCGCCCGTGGGGCAGCTACGACTCCGTCGACAACGGGGGGCGCCACCAGGTGAAGCGCATCAAGGTCAAGCCCGGCGCCGCGCTGAGCCTGCAGATGCATCACCACCGCGCCGAGCACTGGATCGTCGTCAGTGGCACCGCCAAGGTGACCCGCGGCGACGAGACGCTGCTGCTGTCGGAAAACGAGAGCACGTATATCCCGCTCGGCGTGAAGCATCGGCTCGAGAATCCGGGCAAGGTGCCGCTGGAGCTGATCGAAGTTCAGTCCGGCAGCTACCTGGGCGAGGACGACATCGTGCGATTTGAGGACGTATACGGCCGCAGCCAGTGATCGATCCGCCGACTGCGTCCAACGCAAGAAAAAGGCCCCGCGAATGCGGGGCCTTTTTTTGTTCTGCAAATCACTTCTTCTTGCGAACGAAGCCGTAGATAACCAACAGTAGGATCGCACCGATCACCGAAGCGATGAAGCCGGTGGGTTCACCCGGGCTGTACCAGCCCAGTGCGCCGCCGATGAAGCGGGCCAGCAGGGCGCCCAGGATGCCGAGCACGATGGTCATGAAGAAGCCAAGCTTATCGTCGCCGGGCTTCAGGGCGCGTGCGAGCAGGCCGGCGAGGAAGCCGATGAGCAGGGTCCAGAGAATACCGCCACCAAAGATCTGTTCCATCGAATCGCTCCGGTTGGGAAGGTGTGGGGCGATGCGAGCCTAGCAGGCTGCCGGGCGCATGGGCCATCCCTTTGGCGCGGAAATGGAAACGCCGGGTTTCCCCGGCGCTTCGCGTACGGTGCGGCCAGCCGCTCAGCAGCAGCCGTGGTCGCCGTGCTGCTCGCCACCCGCCACGGCGGCCACGCCGGTCGTCTCGCCCCGCACGCTGGCCGCGTGGTGTTCGGCGATCACCCGGGCCACGCAGGCGGTGACCTTCTTGCCCATCGGGATGTGCAGGAATTCGTTCGGTCCGTGTGCGTTGGAATGCGGGCCGAGCACGCCGGTGATCATGAACTGCGCGCCGGGGAACTTCTCGCCCAGCATGCCCATGAACGGGATCGTGCCGCCTTCGCCCATGTACATCGCCGGCTTGCCGAAGAACTCGCGGCTGGACGCGTCGATCGCCTTCTCCAGCCACGGCGACATCGTCGGCGCATTCCAGCCGGTGCTGGCTTTTTCCAGTTCCAGACTGACCTGCGCGCCGTTGGGCGGATCCTTCTCCAGCAGGTCCTTCAGCAGCTGGCCGGCCTGCTTGCCTTCCAGGGTGGGAGGCAGGCGCAGCGACAGTTTCACCGAGGTATACGGGCGCAGCACGTTGCCCGCCGAGGACAACGGCGGCATGCCATCGACGCCGGTCACCGACAGCGCCGGGCGCCAGGTGCGGTTGAGGACCAACTGGGCCAGGTCGTCCGCCATCGGCGTCATGCCAGGCAGGAACGGGAACTTGTCGAATACCGCAGTGTCCAGCACGCGGGCGGCTTGCTGCGCCTGCGCCAGGCGATCCGCTGGGATATCCACCTGCAGGCCTTCGGGCAAAATGCGGCCGGTCTGCTCATCCTCCAGGCGCGACAGCAACTGGCGCAGCAGGCGGAAGCTCGACGGCACGATGCCCGACGCATCGCCGGAGTGCACGCCTTCCTCGAGCACCTTGACGGTGAAGTTGCCGCCGGCCAGCCCCCGCAGCGAGGTCGTGCACCATAGCTGCTCGTAGTTGCCGCAGCCGGAATCCAGGCACACCACCAGCGAGGGCTTGCCGATACGGTCGGCGAGATGGTCGACATAGGCGGGCAGGTCGTAGCTGCCGGACTCTTCGCAGGCCTCGATCAGGATCACGCAGCGCGCGTGCGGTGCGCCCTGCTGCTGCAGCGCCTGGATGGCGGCCAGCGAGCCGAAGATCGCATAGCCGTCGTCGGCGCCGCCGCGGCCGTACAGCTTGTCGCCCTTGATCACCGGCACCCACGGGCCCAGGTCGTCGTCCCAGCCGGTCATTTCCGGCTGCTTGTCCAGGTGGCCGTACAGCAGCACCGTGTCGGCGCCGGTGTCGGGGCCGGTGGCCGGGATCTCGATGAAGATCAGGGGCGTGCGCCCTTCCAGCCGGACCACCTCGACCTCCATGCCCGGCACCGGCTGGGCCTTCGCCCAGCGCTCCATCAGCTGCACCGCCTGTTCCATGTACCCGTTGGCCACCCAGTCCTTGTCGAACATCGGCGACTTGTTCGGGATGCGGATGTATTCGACCAGTTGCGGGACGATCTCGTCGTCCCATTTTTCGGCAACGTAGCGGTCGACTTTGGCGGTATCCATGACAACTCCGGGTACTGGATGCGATGACCGCCCATTCTACGCCCCTAAGGGGTAGGACTTTTCCTACATCCTCGCGCGGCGTTTACGGGCAGACCCGCGCGCGCGCAGGCGATACCTTGGCTCCCATGGGCGCTGGAGACTCTCCACACCGTCGCAGGCGGCGGAAACAGGTGGATGCCGCAATGCATCCGTCTTCCATGGAGAGTCCAACGTCACAAGGAGAGTCGTCATGAAGTCATTGATCCAGTTTGCCAAGGTCATCGCGCTGTCGTTGCTGTTGGCCGTGCCGGCGCTGGCGGCGGAGAAGGTCAACATCAATACGGCCGACGCCGCCGCGCTGGACCGGGTGCTGGTCGGCGTGGGGCCGTCCAAGGCCGCCGCGATCGTGGAGTACCGCAAGGCCAACGGCCCGTTCAAGAGCGCTGAAGAACTGGCGATGGTGAAGGGCATCGGCCTGAGCCTGGTGGAGCAGAACCGGGAGCGCATCGAGCTGCGCACCGGCGCGGCGCAAGCCAAGCCTGCCGCCGCAAGTGCCGCCAAGCCGAAGCCGGTGGCCAGGCGTTGATCAATTCCCGCATGCGGCAGTTTCCACAGGATGTGGACACCTCATGCAGGGGCAGGATGCCGGGGGGAACCAGGCAGGACGCCGACAAGGACGTACTTATCGAGCGAGGGATTCGCGGTGACCAGGGTTGACCCTGGTGGAAGGCAGGAGCCGACACGGAAGTGAGCATCGCCCGGGCGCGCAGGATGTGTGCCCGGGCGATGTGCTTTCTGCGATAAGTGGAGGTCGAGGGGCACAGGTGATGTCGGGCTAGAATCGCGCATCGACATTGGGTGGGGTTCTCATGCGGGAGGCATCGCACGTCATTCCGGCCAACGAGTACCGGCGCGAGCGCTGGAAGAACGGACTCGGATGGACGCGCGAGATCATCCGTGTTCCCGACGACGACGCCTGGCGTTGGCGGTTGTCGATCGCGGAAATCGAGCGCGATGCGGCCTTCTCGTCGTTTCCCGGCGTCGACCGGGAACTTGTGCTGGTGCGCGGGAATGGGCTGCGCCTCCGCTTCACCGATGGGCGCTGCGTAACGCTTGAGCCGCCGCACGGAAAGCTGCGCTTCCGGGGTGAAGACGACGTGCACGGCGAACTGGTCGATGGCCTGACGCACGACTTCAATCTGATGTGGCGGCGCGATGCGGTGCGGGCGGAGTTGTTCCATCGCCCGCTGGTGGGGACGATGTTGTTCTTTGCCGAACCCGGCGTCACCTGGGCGATCCATTTGCTGGCGGGGCAGGCAGTGTTCGATATCGCGGACGGGTTGCCTCCGCTCTGGACCGGAGACACGGCGTTCCTCGTGTCGACGGAAGGCCGCAGGCGATACGCGCTGCAGGGGGGAGGTGAGCTGCTGGCCATCCGTATCGAGGATTCCGCGCGGCGTGATGCCTCGTTGTGACGGCGCGGTATCAGTACACGTCGCGGCGGTAACGACCCATGCCGAGCAGCGCTTCCACCCGGGCATCGCCAAGCACTTCACGCAGGACCTCATCCACGCCCGGCGCCATGCCCTCCAGGCTGCCGCAGACGTAAATCGCGGCACCCGCGTCGATCCAGTCGCGCAGCCGCTGTGACTGCGCCCGCAACGCATGCTGTACGTAGCGATGCGATCCGCCATCGCGTGAGAACACCAGGTCCAGATGCTCCAGGTGGCCCTCGGCCTTCCAACGCGCGAGCTCTTCGCCGTGGAAGTCGTCGTGCGCACGCTGGCGCTCACCGAACAGCAACCAGTTGCGGTGCGCACCCACGCGCTCCTGCGCACGCAGGTGCGCACGCAGGCCCGCCAGTCCCGTTCCGTTACCGATCAGGATCATCGGCACGTCGGGCGCGGGTGCGTGGAAATTGGGATTGCGGCGGATGCGCAACGCGATGCCGTCTCCGGGCACGGCATGCCGGCACAGCCAGCCGCTGCCCAATCCCGGCGCACCGTCCTCGCGCGTCATCAGACGTACCAGTAGGTGCAGGGCACCGTCGCTCGGGATCGAGGCGATCGAATATTCACGATGGGGCAACGGCACGGCCGCGTCCGCCACGGATTGCGCCGAGACGGTGCCCGGATGGGCCGGCATCGAAGGCCATTGGCTTGCCGCCACCACATCGGCCAGTGAGCAATGTTCGCCCTGCCAGGTCACGCGTTCATCGGGCGAGCAGCCGATCGATTGCAGGAAGGCGTGGACGTCGGCGCGCGCATGCCGCGGACCGATCTCGACGATATCGCCGGCCTCCCACTGCGCGGATGCTGCGGCAGGAGGCGCGAGGGAAATGTGGAACGCGGGACCGCCCAGGCTGCCGGGATTCAGCTCCCGACGCTCGGCCAACGACCACGTCGCATAACGCGGCGCTTCCCAGTCGGGAAGATCGGCACTCCCACTGATCTGGCCCAGATGGTGTTGCCAGTGGCGCAGGGCGCCGTCGTCCGCATTGTCGACTTCGACCAGATCGAACAGGGGCTGCGCAGCGTGCCGGCGCAGCCAGTCGTCCAACTGGTGGCCGAAGGCACAGAAGTGCTGGTACTCGCGATCGCCGAGGGCGAGGACGGCGTAGCGGAAATGCGCCAGCGTCGCGGGACGGCCCATCACCGATCGTACGAATCCCAACGCCGGATCCGGCGGGTCGCCTTCCCCCGTGGTGCTGACGATGAAGAGCGCTTGCGGGATGGTGGCCAGTCGTTCGCCATCCAGATGTTCGAGGGCGCAGCGCTGCACCTGCATGCCGGCCTTGCGCAGGGATTCCGCTGTCAGGTCGGCCAGTTCGATGGCGAAACCGGTCTGGCTCGCATGCACGATCCACGTAGCGTCGTGCGGCACCGCATCGCTTGGCGACACCGCGCGATCCCGTCGGTGCGCCCACCACAGCCAGCCGGCCGTGAGTCCGACGTAGGCGAACAGGGCAGCACCCGCCACGGCCCATCGTGCGGTCGCGGGCGTGGCCACCCACCAGTCGCCGCCCTGCCAACGGGCCATCAATACGGCGATAGCAGCGAGCACCGCCAACACGAGCGCATTGCCCACGCGTGCGCGGAAAGTGGATCCCACCGGCATCCGACTCATGCGTCGAGATGCCGTTCGAAGGCCGCGGTCGCGCGTTCCACCAGGCCTTCAGGGGTGCGTTCGAGGAAGCGGGCGGCCAGGCCGAGCGCCGCGGCATGCGCGTGGCCCGCCTGCGTGCCCATCACGGTGAGCGCCGTCGCCCAGGCATCCGCCTGCATCGCGGTATCGGCGACGACGGTGACGGCGGCCGCCACGTCATTGACCGGAACGCCGGTGCGAGGATCGATCGTGTGCGAGTAGCGCGTGCCGTCATGTTCGTAGGCATGCCAGCGATCGCCCGAGGTGGCCACGGCGATGCCGTCCAGTCGCAGCACGCGAGGCTCCAGGCCCTCGCTGTCGGCCTCCTCGTCCGGGGACGATTCGACCAGCACGCGCCACGGCTGCCCGTCGGGTTTGCGACCGTAGCCATAGAGTTCGCCACCGACCTCGACCAGAGCAGCGTCGATCCCGCGTTGCCGGAGCAACGTGACCACCACGTCCACGCCGTAGCCCTTGGCGATCGCCGACAGATCCAGGGTGATACCGCCATGCTGGAGTACGCGGCCGGCCGTCGGATCGAATGACAGGTGTTTCCACCCGACGCGCTCACGCGCCTGCGCCAGCGCCGTATCGGACGGGCGACCGCGCGCATGGGCATGCGCGCCGAAGCCCCAGGCCGCGACGAGCGGGGAGATGGTCGGATCGAAGGCGCCTTCGCTGCGTGCGGCGACCTCCAGGGCAGCGGCCAGGACGGTGGCGAACCCTCCCGGCAGCACGCACCAGGTGCCGGCATCCGCGCGGTTGAAACGGCTGATGTCCGAATCCGGTTCCCAGGTGCTCATCTCGGCGACCACGCGGTCGAGACGCGCCTGCACGGCGTCATGCAGCGTGTGCAGATCCGTACGCATGCGCGCATGGAAGCGCACCGACCAGGTCGTGCCCATCGTGTGCCCATGCAGGGCCTGCACGGGCGTTGTCGGTGCGGAAGAAGCGGAGAGAGTCGCGTTCATGCGGTAACGCCGCCGGACCGGAGCCCGGCGACGCGTTGCGGCTTACTGCGGAAGCACTTCCAGCGTGGCCACGTAGCTCAGGCGACGCTGCTTGGCCTGCGGAATCGTGGTCTTGGTGTCTTCCGTGCCGGTTTCCAGCCAGTACATGCCGGCTTCCGGCCAGGTCACGCTGAACTCGCCGTTGGCGTCGGTGGTGACCTTGATCTCGTCCTGGGCGTTGCGGTACCGCGTGCCGCCGCGGGTGATCTCGAACTCCAGGCCCGCTGCCGGCTTGCCGTCGACCAGCATCTTGAACTTGGCCTGCTCGCCGGCAAACAGATCGTTGGGGTGCGTCACGGGCAAAAGCTCGAGGCCCTCACCGGTCGCCTTCAGCGCGGTGTCGTTCGGCGAACCATTGGTCACGAACGTCTCGACGCGGCCGACGGACTGCGAGACCTGCAGGTTCTTCGCGTCCTTCGGCACCTTGGTGGCGAGGTCCTCGGGCTTGGCGCCGCGCAGGCCGGCCGGCTTGCCGTCGGCGCCTTCCCAGCGGACCATCAGGCCCTTGTTGACGGTCGCGATGCGGTAGGTGCCCTGCTGCTTCAGTTCGACGTCGAACACGGTGCGGTACTTGCCCGTGGCGAGGTTCTGCGCCTCCGCCGTGCTGCCGTCCGGCGCGGTGATGACCAGGCCTTCGGTGCGCAGCGGCACGTGGTTGAAGTAGAACAGGTCGTTGGACACTGCGGCATCCACCGTGATCCACGGATTGGTGCCGGCGATGACGGTCTGCGACGGCATCATCCAGGCCTTGTGGGCCAGGGCGCTGGCGGGAATGACGGAGGCCAGGGCAATGGCCACGGCAAGGGAACGCTTCATCGGAATCTCCAGCTGCGTACGTGGAAGGGGATCAGGGTTTGACGGACAGGGTGACGGCGCCGAGTTCGGTGGTGCCTTGCGCCTTGCCGGTCTGCGGCGGCTTCTTGGCCGGCCAGCTGAAGGGGATCTTCAGCAGTTCGCGGCCACCGACTTCGCGCGCGGCCTCGACGACCAGCGTGTAGTCGCCCGGCGCCAGGTTGGCCAGCTGCGGTTGCTTGTCGGTGAAGCTCAGGGCGTGCTTGCCCACCGGCTTGGTCGGGCCGGTGACGCCATCCACCGGCACCTTCAGCGTGCGGCCGGACTTGCGCCACCACTGGCGCATGTCGGGCAACCACTTGGTGCCGTGGCCTTCGGCGGTGTCGCGCTGCTGGTACCAGACCGACAGGTTGGCGGCGACCTTCTGGTCGGCGCCCTCGATCCAGATCGCCACGTACGGGCGGTGGTATTCGGCGACGTTGAGCTTGGGGACTTCGACATTGATGTCCAGGGTGGCGGCGTAGGCCGGCGCGGCCAGCAGGCCGCTGAGTGCGATGGTCAGCGTGGTGTGGACGGCGATCTTGGACATGCGGTCACTCGTGGGTGCGGGGAGGGGGATCAGTGGATGAAGAGCAGGGCGATCAGCAGCGGCACCAACAGGCCCAGGCCGACCATCGGCCAGGTCATGCGGCGCTGGCGGCCGTGCAGGTAGAGCAGGAACAACCCGGTGATGCAGAACACCAGGCAGGCCACCGCGAAGATGTCCAGGAACCAACTCCAGGCCGTTCCGGCATTGCGGCCCTTGTGCAGGTCGTTGAAGTAGGAGATCCAGCCGCGGTTCGTGCGCTCGAACTCCACGGCGCCGGTCTCGCGGTCGATGCTCAACCAGGCGTCGGTGCCGGGGCCCGGCATGGAGAGGTACACCTCGACATCGGACCATTCCGCCTGTCGCGTACCGATGGCGATGGACAACTCGTCTTCCAGCCACCCGGCAACCGGCGGCGGCAGCGGCGCGTTGCCTTCCTGGCGATCGCCCATGCCGGCGAGCACGGGCGCCGGCAACGTGGCCGTGCGGTTGCTGACCTCGGGCTTGGCTTCGATCCGGGCGGCATGGTTGAGCGTGATGCCGGTGATCGTGAACAGCAGCATCCCCACCAGACAGACCGCCGAACTGATCCAGTGCCACTGATGCAGCGTGCGCAGCCAGAAGCCACGGCGTTGCTGTTGCAGGGCGGGGGAGGCGGATGGGGACAACGGCGTCTCGAAGGCAGGAGGGCGCGGGGCGGCCATTACATCACAGATGAGAATGGCTCTCAATTGAAGAGTGTTCCCCTTCCCGCAGGAAGGGGAACGTCCCAAGGCCTCAGAAGTTGACGTTGAGGCTCAGCCACAGGTTCCGCGACTTGTCCTTGTTGTTGTAGTCGTCGAGGTAGCTGGGTGCGTACGCACCGCTGGCGTCCTGCGTCCACACCGTCTGGAACGTGGTGAAGTCTTCGTCCAGCAGGTTGTTGATGCGGCCGGACAGCGAGACGTGCTCGTTGAACCGGTACTGCGCGCCCAGGTGCAGGACGGTGTAGTCCTCGTAGTCGCGTCGCACACCGTTAATGACGTCGCGATAGCGCTTCGAGCGCGCTTCCGCCAGCAACTGCAGACTGAAGTTCTCCGTCGCCTGCCAGTTGAGGCTCGTGTTCGCCATGTGCTTGGCGGTATTCGTGAGCGGAAGACCCTGCTGCGCACCACTCAGCTGCTCGCTGTCGGTGTAGGTGTAGTTGGCGCGCAGCGACAGCGCGTCGGTGATGCCCCAACGGCCCGCCACTTCGACGCCCTGGATGCGCACTTCGTCGATGTTGATGTTCTGCGCATACGTGGTGTAGCCGAGCTGCGCGTAGTCGCCCAGGTTCGCGCAGGGGCGCACGCCGCCGGTCTGTTCGCAGCTCAGGCTGGTCTCGCCGCGGGCGATCTTGTCGTCGAAGTCGTTGCGGAACACCGTGAGATTGAAGGTGTGCGCGTCGTCGGCCGAGGTCCAGTAGACCGCGATCTCGCTGTTGATGCTGGTTTCCGGCTGCAGGTCGGGATTGCCGACGAAGGGCGAAGTGCCCTGGCCGCCGAAGCCGGTGATGCCGTCGTACAGGTCGGTCGTCTTGGGCGTCTTGAAGCCCGTGCTCACGCCACCCTTCACCGTCCATGCATCGCTGACGTCCCACACGGCGTACGCGCGCGGACTGAGATGGCTGCCGAACACGTTGTGGTCGTCGTGACGCAGGCCCAGCGTGATGGTCAGGCGCTCGATCGGCTTCCAGTTGTCCTCGGCGAAGACGGACCACATCTTGTGGTCCTGCACGGTGCC